>NZ_CAXBMP010000002.1:0-311795 GCF_963976965.1 uncultured Alteromonas sp. | reverse complement strand
CCTTGAGTAGCAGTACCTTGAGTAGCAGAACCTTGAGAAGCATTGCTCTGCGTAACATTACCCCGAATGCTGTTCCCCGAGCCACCGAGCAAAGCTATTAGCTGAGAAATGCCTTTTCGTAAACTGTTATCCGCGTTACCTGTATTAACATCCCCAGCGCCCGTTTTTAAACCAACAGTATTGTCATTTGTAAAAGCGTTAGTCTCTTGGCTCGAGTTAGGTGAAGCAGGTGTGGTAGTTGCATTCGATACCTGCGGTGCTATTAATGGTCTAGCACTGGGCAATGCGTTGCTGTTTATGCCTGTAATTTGCTTTGCTATTTGACTTAATACGGCAGTGGTTTTATCGCTGCCTTCTGCAGTCCCGCTAAGTATTGATGTCAATTGTGTTAGCGCTTGTTGAGTGGACCCCGTCTGGCTAAGTAATGCTCGAGATAAAGTAACAATAGCCTTGTGAACATCGGTCCCTTGAATCGAAGCTCCTTTGCTATCTACCGCAGTTGAAAATTCTGGTGACAACGTAATTGATGACGAATTGGAAGCATGATTAGCACTGCCTGCTTTTGCTCGTTGAACTACATTTTCACTACCATTTTCCGAAGCTTTTCCTGTGGTATCAGTCAAATTGGAACTATTTCCAGCCGTTTTTTCAATCCCTTTTCCAATCCCTTTTCCAACTATTGCTCCCACAGGAATAGCTAAAGCGCTAAGTTTGGTGGTAAGTTGCTCTGAAGCTCTTGGAATGACAGCACCGCTATCGGATGTAGGGAACGTCAATACTGCCTGACTGGCAGCGGAATACGATGTTAACGTATTGCCCTTAAGGCTGAGCATAGATACTTGCTGCAAGGTGTTTTGTGTTTGAATGTTAGGCAGAAGCTTAGCGATGGCATCAGGTACATTTCCGTTAACCGGGGTACCATGTCCAAAGGCGACACCTTGGGAACGCAATGCATTGGTGAGCACAGTCGTAATTTTGCTGTCGGTCACTGATAAAGGGGCGGTTTGTAACGTGGAAGCTGCTGATTGAGTACCTTGACTCGCTAAGTTTGCTTGTTTCGCTGAGGTTATTGAAACAGTTAATTTACCGGTATCACCAGGCACTTGATTAAGTGAGAGTGAAACCAGCTTGCCATTGTTTTTGATATCGGCGCTCAATTGCGCAGCGGCGTCAGGGTTTAGTGATAAATTTAACGGCTGACCATCTGCCAGCGTTAGACTCAGTTGATTACTCGTTAATTGCGTAACGGTTGCTTGCACGTCAACACGCATGCTTTGTTGTGGTGTCGGCATAGACGCCAGCATTGTCGCTAGAGAAAGTGAAAGGGTTTTAAGCTGCATCGCGGTAACTTGACTGGTACTCATGCCTGTTTCAGTGCTAATAAGGGCAGCTTGAGTTACTCCACCTTGGCTGAAAGAGGTTAATTGAGGGCGCTGTGGCGGCAATAAATCTGCGCTTTTCAACAGTGAAACCTGTGTTGCCGGTTGCCCTTGCGTTTGAATAGCAAGTATCTGTTCAGGCAATCGCGCCACCGTTACCTTTGCGGCGGTATCGAGCGCCGCAGCTTGGGATAAATTATTCAACACGGATGCTGCCGACGATTTCGACCCTGAAGTATCCTGAGTAATGTTTGAAAGCAGTGCGCTTAACTGTGATGTCATATGGAGCTTATCGGCCAGGGGGCGACGAGTTTAATCCGTAATGGAAAGTATAGGTAATAAGCGGGGCATATCACCGTGTTTGTTGTTGAAGTAAATCATATTTAATCATAATTCGCGACTGCGAAAGAAACTTACTGTGATAAACTACGCCGGTTTTGAACAGTGAATAGTAAAGGAGCGTGTGTGTCCGATTTATGTGCATCTGGACTAACTTGCATAAAACGCGATCGTGTTTTATTTGACGATTTTTCGTTAAATCTTAATGCAGGGGAATTAGTATATTTGCGTGGGCCTAACGGTGCAGGCAAAACCAGCCTTTTGCGTATCCTTACTGGCTTAAGTTCGCCCGAATACGGTGACGTGACTTTCGACGGCGTGAATATCAGTAGCAATCCTTCATTATATTATCAAAATCTTATTTATTTAGGCCACAAAAGCGCATTAAATGGTGCATTGTCTGCCATTGATAATTTACGCTTTTGGCTAGCGCAACACGGTATTCAAAATCAAGATGTTACCCAAGCATCCGATATCGGATGCACCATTTATCAAGTGCTTGAACGCTTAGGGTTAGTTGGCCTTGAAGATGTGCCTGTCAGATTCTTATCTGCTGGACAACAACGTCGTGTTGCACTGAGTCGGCTTTGGCTCAAGAGTGCAACAGTATGGGTATTAGATGAGCCTTTCACCGCACTTGATAGCGCAGGTGTAATATTACTTGAGCGTAAAATGAAACAGCATGTGGCAGACGGCGGCATGATTATTACTACTTCCCACCAAGCGCTGTCTTCTGAAGCGGGTCCGCACCGCTGTGTCGATTTGGAGTACCGGTTTTGAATCCCTTACTACTCGGTATCTTCAAACGTGATATGCAGATTGCGTTTCAGCAAAAAGCTGAGCTGGTTCAACCCCTCATGTTTTTATTGATGGTGGTTACCCTATTTCCTTTGGGCGTAAGCCCTTCTCCAGAAACGCTGCAACGTATTGGCCCCGGCGTTATTTGGATCGCGGCTATATTGTCATCCTTATTAGGGATGGAACGGCTTTTTCGTGATGATTTTATCGATGGTTCTTTAGAACAATATACCTTAAGTGGCATGTCATTGCCGGCCGTTGCTACGGTTAAAGTACTGGCACATTGGCTAGTGAGTTTTGTTCCATTATTGATTTTGTCGCCGTTGCTCGCGATGTTTTTAAACCTAAGCATGGATATGTTTATAGCATTAATGCTTACTTTGCTAATTGGCACACCTTTGCTGTCGCTAATTGGCGCTATTGCAGTGGGATTAACGGTGGGGTTAGCACGGGGCGGACTGCTTTTAGCATTGCTTTTAATTCCCGTTTTTATTCCGTTACTGATTTTTGCCACGTCTGCTGTAGATTCTGCCGCACTGCAATTACCTTATCACCCTCAACTTGCTATTATTGGCGCCATGCTGTTACTGGCTGCTGCCGCTGCGCCGTTTGCCATAGCTTATTCTTTGAAAGTGAGTCAAAACTGATGTGGAAGTGGTTACATCCTTACGCTAAAACAGAAAATGCTTACCAATTGTGCCTAACTTTGCAGCCTTGGTTGTGGATTGGTGCATTGTTATGCTTGGCCGTAGGTACAGTGTGGGGGCTAGCCTTTGCACCACAAGATTATCAACAAGGTGATTCGTTTCGCATTATCTACATTCATGTGCCCAGCGCCATGTTGTCTATGGGCACCTATGTGGCTATGGCGATTGCGGCCTTGGTAGGAATGGTATGGCAATGGCGAACGGCCTATATGAGCATGATAGCCATGGCGCCAGTGGGTGCTGTCATGACTTTTATTGCGTTATTTACCGGTGCAGCCTGGGGTAAACCTATGTGGGGCGCGTGGTGGGTATGGGATGCACGCCTAACCTCAGAACTTATTTTGTTATTTTTGTATATCGGGGTTATTGCGCTCTATGGTGCCTTTGAAGATAAACAACAGGCGGGTAAAGCAGCAGGCGTGATGGCTTTAGTCGGCGTAGTAAATATTCCTATTATTCATTACTCCGTAGAATGGTGGAATACCTTGCATCAAGGGGCCACCATCAGCAAGTTCGATCAGCCTTCTATTGCGCCTGAAATGTTGTGGCCGTTATTAATTAGTTTATTAGGTTTTGCATTTTTTATTGGGGCAGTGACTACGGTAAGGCTACGCAGCGAAATTGTGCGCCGTGAGATGCATCGCCCTTGGGTGCAAAAATTAGCGCACGCAACAAGTGAGAATAGCTAATGCAGTTTGATTCATTCTCAGCATTTTTAGACATGGGAGGTTATGCCTTCTATGTTTGGTTATCTTTTGGTGTGACCTTTGGAGCAATGATACTGCTAGTAGTATTAAGCTTTAGGCAACATAAAGGGTTACTGAAGTCGGTTTTAAAAGAACAACAGCGTCAGGTGCGAATTAAAGAAGCGAGAGAAAAATCACACGCTTCATCAGCACAGTAAGTTGTAGTCAGTAGTTTTTAAAGTGAGATAGTGGCATGAACCCTAGAAGAAAGCAGCGTTTGGCGGTAGTGGGCATTGTTGGGCTGTTAATCGCCAGCGCAATTGGTTTAATGCTTTATGCATTAAACGACAGTATCGATTTATTTTATACGCCAAGTGAAATTATTGAAGGTAAGCAAGGGCAAATGCCTCATGTTGGTCAGCGGCTTCGTATTGGCGGCATGGTCGTACCTGGTAGCGTGAGCCGAGACAGCAAAAGCCTAGCGGTGTCCTTTGATTTGATAGATACGGGCCCCATCGTTACGGTGACCTACACGGGGATACTGCCTGACTTGTTTCGTGAAGGCCAAGGGATTGTGGCTACCGGTGTGCTTACTTCGGCAACAGAAATTACTGCGCAAGAAGTTCTTGCTAAGCATGATGAAGAATACATGCCACCAGAGCTGGCAGAAAAAATGAAGGGAATTAAACATGAAAAACCTGCCAATATGCCCGTCACCGATGCGTCATCTTCTTATCAGTATGAAGCAAGTCCAGAATTAGCGTCAGAAACAGCATCAGTGACGGGAGCAGAGCCAAGTTCAAAGCCAATATTAAAGTCTAAGCCAGGAGGCCAGTAACCATGGTGCCTGAGATTGGGAACATTGCGTTAACACTCGCCTTAGTATTATCTATATTGCTTGCAGTTTACCCGCTTTGGGGGGCTCATCGTCAACACGACACGCTAATGGCTACCGCAAAGCCCTTGGCGATTGGATTGTTTGTTTTTACCCTAATCGCGTATTTGTGCTTAACCTATGCCTTTGTTACCGATGATTTCAGTGTTGAGTATGTGGCGCAGCATTCCAACAGCCAGCTTCCACTTGTCTATAAAATTACTGCAGTTTGGGGCGGGCATGAAGGTTCGTTTTTGCTGTGGGTTTTAATGCTGTCAATTTGGACGGTAGCAGTCGCCATATTTAGCCGAGGTATTCCTCTTACCATGGTTGCAAGGGTGCTATCGGTGCTAGGTATGGTTGGTATTGGCTTTTATTTGTTTATGCTGCTTACCTCAAATCCCTTCAATAGCATGTTGCCGTTTTTCCCTGTCGATGGCCGAGATTTAAACCCGCTTCTGCAAGATTTTGGCATGATCATTCACCCGCCAATGTTATACATGGGGTATGTAGGCTTCTCAGTGGCGTTCGCTTTTGCTATTTCTGCATTGATTTCAGGTCAACTCGATTCCACATGGGCGCGTTGGGCTCGTCCGTGGGTCATTGCTGCCTGGGCGTTTCTTACTGTAGGTATCGCTCTTGGTAGCTGGTGGGCTTACTACGAACTTGGCTGGGGTGGCTGGTGGTTCTGGGATCCCGTAGAAAACGCATCCTTTATGCCTTGGTTGGTGGGAACCGCCTTGATGCACTCTTTGGCGGTAACGGAAAAACGAAAAGCCTTTAAGTCGTGGACGGTATTACTCGCTATTGCTGCGTTTTCGTTGAGTTTGTTGGGAACCTTCTTAGTTCGCTCAGGAGTGATTGTTTCCGTTCACTCTTTTGCAAGCGACCCAACACGTGGGCTATTCATACTCGGTATTCTTATCGTGTTGAGTGGCTTTGGCTTGTTGCTATATGCCATGCGCGCTTCAGCTTTAAAGAGCCCCGGTCGATACCAAGCGTTTTCTCGTGAAGTATTGCTCATGGGTAATAACGTATTTTTGTGTGCCGCTACGTTAGTGGTGTTACTTGGTACCTTATTGCCACTTGTTCATAAAGAACTAGGGCTAGGCAGTATTTCAGTGGGGGCGCCATTTTTTAATCAAATGTTTACCCTGTTGATTGTGCCGTTTGTGTTGTTCTTAGGCCTTGGGCCTTTAACTCGCTGGAAACACCAGACTGCAGGTGCACTCAAAAATCAGTTGCTTGTCGCTGGTGGAATTGCAATAAGTGCAGCGCTTTTGGTCAATTTTAGTTACGACACTCCACAGTATATGGGTGTACTGGGCATGATACTCGTGTTTTGGATTTTGATTACTACCGTGCAAGAAGTGCTTCAGCGCGTTAATGCTAACCCAAGTAATACCAGTACATTTACAAAGCTACGCAAGCTTACGCCAAGTCATTGGGGCATGGTATTAGGCCATATCGGGTTTGCCATCAGTATTATCGGCATTACTTTAGTGTCTAACTATGAGTTAGAGCGGGATGTAAGAATGGAAGTGGGCGAAACAGTAGAGCTTGGCGGTTATGCTTTTACTTTTACCGATGTTAAGCCATTCCAAGGCCCTAATTACACCGCTGATGTGGGTGTATTTGATGTGAACAAGGCGGATGAATTTGTTGTACATTTAGAACCAGAAAAGCGTATGTATACAGTTCAGCGTATGCCAATGACAGAAGCAGCAATTCATTCTACGGTATCGCGGGATTTATTTATTGCCATGGGCGAGCCCCTTGATGATGGCGCTTGGGCAGTTCGTATTTACATAAAACCGTTTGTAGCATGGTTATGGGCGGGCGCGGTTGTCATGGCGATTGGCGGTATATTCTCGATCAGCGATAAACGCTATCGCATGACCAAAGTGAAAAAAGTGACGAAAGCTATTAACCGCGTGACAGGAAAGGCACAGCCCCTAGAAGCGGATACGAAAAATACAAGTGATGCTGGCAGTCAGGAGGTCACACAATGAAAAAGGCGCCTTTAGTTGTCATTCCATTGGTGCTGTTCTCGATGCTGGTGATTTTCTTGTTCCAAGGGTTGTTTTCAGACCCACGAGAGCTAGATTCACAAGTTAAAGGCAAGCCACTGCCTGAATTTACATTACCCGATTTAATGCAACCCGATACCACCTACACCCCAGATTCACTGAAAGGTGAGGTGACTATTGTGAATGTATGGGGAGTGTGGTGCGTAACCTGTGCGGTAGAAATGCCGTATTTAACCCAGCTTAAAAATGAGCTAGGAGTAAAGTTTGTAGGTTTATACTTTGACCAAGATCTTGACCCTGACTTTGGGACAAAAACACTCACCCGAGTGCAACAAGAAGTTACTAGTATGCTAAGGCGTTACGGTAACCCTTATGCATTTAATATTTTTGATGTATATCGCGATACGTCTCTAGATTTAGGGGTTACTGGCGCCCCAGAACACTTTGTACTGGATGCTAACGGGGTTATTCGCATGCATCATATTGGTGATATCAACGAACGTGTATGGCAAAACAAAGTGGGGCCGCTTTATCAACAGTTAGTGGCCGAGGCCGATGGTAAAAAGGAAGCAGAAAGCACTAAGAGAGTCGGCGAATGAAACGTTTACTATTCGTTATCACTTTATTTATCGCTTTTTCTGCTTGTAGCGCTGAAGATAACTTTGCGTTTGATACGCCTGCGCAACGTGCTCAGTTTTTGAGTTTAACCGCCGAACTACGTTGCCCTATGTGCCAGAACCAGAATATTGCCGACAGTGATGCCATGATTGCCCACGATATGCGCCGTAAAGTTTATGCGTTGTTGAAAGAAGGCAAGTCTGAGCAGGAAGTTATTGATTTTATGAAAGCCCGTTACGGGGATTTTGTGCATTACCAACCACCGGTAACCATTGCCACCATGTGGCTGTGGGCTGCACCTGTGTTGTTTGTCGTTTTCGCGCTTTTTTTTGTAGTACGCCGGAAGTCTTCGACAGCTCCGCAGGATATCAAAGCCAAACTGGCTAAGGCAGATGCATTGCTTGAGCAGGAAAAAGAATGAGTTGGACTGAGTTTTATATTGTTGTTTCAGGGTTAATTACCTTAGTACTTATGCTGTTGGCATTCCCTTGGCTTCGTAGAAAAAATCACGCTAAAGCGGATAACCTAAGCAACACGCAAATTGTAAAGCAGCGATTGCAAGAGCTTGAAAGAGAAGTGCAAGAAGGCTTAATCACCGAGCACGATATGCGAGTGGCTGTTGATGAACTAAAAGTCGCATTGGTTGATGAAAGTAGTTTTGAATCAACACGTACTGGCACGGCAGGTCTTCCTTTACTTATTGGTGGTCTAGTCGCCGTCGTTGCGGGTGTAGTGGTATACGCTTCGGTGAATCAATTTAGCCAAGTGCAGCGTGCCTCTGATGCTATTGCAGCGTTACCAGAGTTAAGCGCACAATTAGCCAGTGGCAATGGAAGTGATTTAGGGCCCGAAGACGTGGCTAATTTGGCATTGGCCATTCGTCAACGCCTACGAGAAGCCCCTGAAGATGATACGGGCTGGCTATATTTGGGGCGGCTTATGTTAAGCCTAGGCCAAGAAGTGCAGGCCATTGAAGCCATAGATAAGGCTGTTGCGTTAAAACCTGGAAATACGTCTCACCAAATTACGCTAGCCCAAGCTTTGATGACTACGGGTGATGTGAATAACCTCAATCGCGCACAAGGTGTGCTTAAGGGGTTATTACGCAGTACGCCAGAAAATGATAATTTAGCGCTAATGATGGCGGTGGTTTCTGCGCAGCTAGGCGATTTAGAAAACCTAACCCGTTATTACGGGCAAGTTAAAGATAAGCTACCTGCGGGTAACGATATTGGTCAGCGACTTGCCATGCGAGAGCAAGAACTTCAAGCGCAAGACGGGCAAGTGCTTGTACTAGATAATAGTCCCATAGATGAATCATCTGGTACGCAAGCGCCCGCGATTGAAAAGACGACTAGTACGAAAACAGGTTTTAATATTACCGTTAATGTATCTGATGAAGCCCGTTCAGCGTTACCGCAATCCGGCTTTCTTATTGTGTTTGCGCAAGATGCTAACTCAGAAAACAGAATGCCGGCGGCCGTGGTTAAGATCCCGTTACAAGATTTTCCTGTCACTATTGCATTAGATACGGATAATGCAATGATGCCGCAATACACATTAGACTCACTCAGCAAAGTTACGCTTACCGCTCGAGTATCTGCTGATGGCGATGTATCTGTATCGCCTGGGGAATGGGAAGGTAGTCAAGTTACCGAGGTGGCACCTCAAAACGTGAAAGACATCAACGTGATGATAGAGAAGGAATTATTGTGATTAAATTTTCAAAATGGGTCTCGGTAAGTGCGCTTTTATTAGCAAGTTTGTTAGGCGGGTGCGCAAGTCAGCAAGTGTCTCAACAAGTTGAGCAAAATAACACATCCGTTCAAGATGCTGGCGACCCTAGAGATCCCCTCGAGCCTGTGAATCGTGTGATGTGGGATTTCAACTGGGAAGTATTAGATGCTTACGTTTTAAGGCCTATCACGGTTGGTTACGTTACCGTGATGCCGCAGTTTGCCCGTACCGGTTTACTTAATGCCGCTGAAAACTTGCAAGAACCGGCAAATTTTATGAACAATATGTTCCAAGGCAAAGTTGATGATGGAATGGATAGCTTAGCGCGTTTCGTACTTAATTCGACTGTGGGTCTATTTGGTACTATTGATGTTGCTTCGCACATTGGAATAGTCGAAAAAGAAGAAGAATTTGGCGAAACTATGGGCGTGTGGGGTGTAAATACCGGCCCCTATTTAATGCTGCCTGCGTTAGGGCCTAACGATCCTAGAAGCTTTACGGGTAGTGTTGTTGACGGCATGGTATATCCTATGGCGATTATCGATGGGCAGTTTGCTATTGCTCGGTACTTGGTTTCCCTATTAGAGGGGCGTGCTTCATTAATTGACCAAGAGCAACAACTTGAACAATCAGTCGACGACTATGCGTTTGTGAAAAATGCTTATTTCGAAAACCTAGCGTTTAAAGTTACCGATGGCAAAAGTGGTGATAAAGCGTTAGAAGAAGAGCAGCTTGATGATTTTGCCGAGTTCGAAGCCATGCTGGAGTATGAAGAAACGGATGTTGAAGCTGACGATTCAAAAGAAGAGCCAGAAGAGGATGGCCCTGAAGGTAATTAATTCATAGCTCTATGGTACTACTAGCTTACAGCTAACAAAGCAAAATAAAACAAAAAAGCCCCTTAACGACAGTTCGTTGAGGGGCTTTTTCAAATCCTGCTTAGCGCACTATTGCGAGCTATCTTACTAAATATGCGATAGGCTGATTAAGCTTTAGGATAGCCCTGAGGGTTTTGTGATTGCCAATTCCATGTGTCTGCACACATGGCCTCTAAGCCTTTCTCAGCGTGCCAATTAAGTTCAGTAGCTGCCTTAGTCGGGTCTGCGTAACATGCAGCTACATCGCCTCCACGGCGCGGTGCTATAGCATAAGGGATTGTTTTACCCGATGCCTTTTCAAACGCTTTGATCATATCTAACACTGAGTAACCTTGACCAGTTCCCAAGTTATATTTATCAAGGCCCATATTCAAAGCAATTCTATCAATCGCTTTCAAGTGCCCATTAGCCAAGTCTTCTACGTGAATATAATCACGTACACCAGTACCATCATGGGTATCGTAATCGTCACCAAATACGCTGAGTTTTTCTAATTTTCCCGTAGCGACTTGTGAAATATAAGGCATGAGGTTGTTTGGTATACCGTTTGGATCTTCACCAATGCTGCCTGATGCGTGGGCGCCTACAGGGTTAAAGTAACGAAGTAGCACAATGTTCCATTCGCTGTCTGACACAAACAAATCAGCCAACACATGCTCTACCATTAACTTAGACATACCGTAAGGGTTGGTTGGGTGTCCCGTGGCCATGTCTTCGCGTAAAGGAAGGGCTGCAGGATCGCCATATACTGTAGCAGAGGAGCTAAACACAATATTCTTAACATTGTGCTTTTGCATTGATTTACACAGGGTAAGCGTGCCATACACATTGTTTTCATAGTAAGACAGGGGCTGCTGAACCGATTCTCCTACGGCTTTTAGGCCCGCAAAGTGAATCACCGCATAAATCGTATGCTCGCTAAATATACCATCAAGCACAGCAGTGTCGCGAATATCACCTTGAACGAAAGTGACGGATTTTCCTGAGATAGCCTCAACACGTCTCAGTGACTCTGCACTCGAGTTCGCCAAGTTGTCCAAGACAACAACGCTGTAATCTTGTTCGAGTAGTTGAAGTACAGTATGACTTCCAATGTATCCTGCGCCACCGGTAACCAAGATGGTTTTCATGCATGCTCCTTGTCTGAATTAGGTGCCAAATATTTAGCACAGATAGAATGTTGTATAGGCTTAACTAAAAGCGGGTACAGAAGAAATACGAGTCCCGCCCACAACAGTGATGTCCAGTTCGATGCGGTTTGTAATATAAGCACAAAAGCGGGTATGAAAACCAGTAGCTTGAGCACGTTCATGAGTGTTTTTTCTGGAACGGTCATTCGTGAAGCTGCTCTGTCTAAACGCTTAACGCGTTCAGTAAGAGGGAGACCTTTTAGCTGAGGAATATTTCGGGTGGAAAAATAAAATTTCATAGCGTACTCAAATAAAAACCGCCGACACATATTGTGTAACGGCGGTTATTGTAGGTGATTGCAGGAAAGGTTCAAACCGTAATTGGTCTAATGAGCTCTTTTCAACAAAAATTTAATCACCTGTTCCTATTTCCTATTAATCAACTTAGGCTTGCGACTCAACGCCAGCTTTTTCCCAAAAACGTGATTTGAGACTCAGCAGTGCGATAACAATACCGATAGCAATACTAAACAACGCGATTTGTAGGTAAAGGTTAGGCATTTCGGCTACATTTTCAGGATCGAAATTACCTGACAATAGGCCGGCAATAATGTTACCGATAGAGTAGGTTAGAACGAAAACCCCCATCATTTGACCAGCAAAACGCTTAGGCGATAGTTTACTTACCGCACTAAGTGCAACGGGGCTTAAACATAACTCACCAACAGTATGTAAGAAGTAAGTAGTGACCAACCACATTGGGGCTACTTTTAAACCTTGAGCAGCGTACTGAGAGGCCATAAACATTACCAAGAAGCCTGTTGCCATAATCACAAGACCAATTGCACACTTAAGGGTATACGAAGGGTCAATCATACGCTTAGCAAGGTTAATCCAAAGCGCAGCGAAGAAAGGCGAAAGGATAATAATAAATAGCGAGTTAGAAAGCTGGAACCATACGGTTGGAATGGTAGAAAGCCCGAACCATGATGTGAAAATTGAACCAGCGGATAAAGCTCTGTCGGTATAGTTTTGAGCGAACAAGTTTAAAGATGAACCGGCTTGCTCAAAGCCTGACCAGAAACAAGCCGAGGCAATACAAACTAAAAATAATGCCCACATGCGTCTTTTTTCATTGTCGCTTAATGCGCCTTTGAAATAGATAAAACCAAAATAAGCAAAAAATACGACAGTGAAAAATACAGCCACTTGCTGAGCGAGTGCAAGAGGGTCAATAACAATTGTCCCCATGTGAGCAAGAACAATAACAACGACGGCTAACGCTACGGTTGCAATAACGGCTGTCCACGCGGTTTTCTTAGCGCTGCCCATGTAAGGATTAGTTGGAGCGGTTGAGTCTGACGCTAGCGACGAGTTGGTGAAATAATATTGAATAAGACCAATAGCCATACCAATTGCTGCCGCACCAAAGGCATAGTCCCAGCCCCAGTTTTCTTGTAGGTAACCCGTTACCAAATAGGCAATAAGAGAGCCGATGTTGATACCCATATAATAAAGGGCATAACCACTGTCCCGGCGAGCATCATCATCGCCATACTGCTGCCCCACCATGGCCGAAATATTGGGTTTTAATAGACCAGTACCGGTTGCTACAAGGATTAAACCTACAAAAAATAAGTTCTGTAAGTCGATAGCAAGTACTACATGCCCTAAGAAGATGATAATACCGCCGTACCATACGGCTTTTTTACCACCAATGAGACGGTCAGATAACCAACCTCCTGGTAAACCTAAAAAGTAAACTGCACCGGTATAAAGGCCGTAAATTGCCCCTGCGGTGGCTACCGTAAAACCAAGCCCTTGAGTTTGTAGGCTGGCTGTCATAAATAAAACAAGAAGGGCACGCATACCGTAATAACTCATGCGTTCCCACATTTCTGTGAAAAACAGCGTTCGAAGGCCCCCTGGATGGCCGAAAAAGCTGGTGTCGTTAGATTTTTTTATAGTCACGTTATCATTCCATATTAATTATGGTTGTTATAGTAGAGCGCTTAATGCATACACTCTTTTGATATAGGTCCAATAAAGGATAATCCGTTATACTAAAGCTCGAGTGAAGACACAAGATTTGGGCGATAAACTCTACTTTTAAGCCTGTCAAAAGCACGTTTTGTTTGAAAATTGAGCGTTGTCGCTTGGGTTACTCTTTATGATTTTCGCGGGCTGGCGCTAAAAATATGGGGGAATCGCCTACTGTTTGTCGTTTACTTGAAAATTTGTATCGCACTCTTTTTTACAACGAATGTATTACAACGAATGCTATTAAGAATATAGCAGCGAAGTGCGATACAAATAAGGTTTCAAGGTATTGTCCGTTATAGCTCTCTAATTGTAGCTAATACAATTCGAATGATGCCATAAAGCAATAAAAGTATTACGCCAAATAACACCAAATTGTAAACCACTGTTGGGTACTTATTGTCATCCGGCAGAGTAGGCGTCTCGATAGTTACCAAGTGCTGTAATTTCTGATAGGTTTCCACTCGGGCATTTTCAAGAGTAATCAGTGAAGAAGAAAATGCTTGTATAGCTAACTGTAACTGAACCTGTAGGTTGCTGTATTGTGCCATCAGTTCACCTACGGAAAGGTCAGTATCAGAGCTATCTGGATCAGTGGTACTAATCTGCTCTTTGCGCTTATTAATTTCACTCTGCAGTGCACCAATTTCTCGCTTGATATTAATCACCTCAGGAGCGGCATCAGACATCATGGTTGAAATGGTGCTCAACTCCGCTTTCTTTTGTGCCAAGGTGGCTTCTAACGAAAATGCAATTTGCTGGAAAGCTGCGCCTTCTGCGGTAGGGTCAAGCACATTATATTTTGACTGAAAGCCTAAAATTTCTGTTTTAGCTTGTTGAAGTTTTTGCTCAACAATCTCGTGCTCACCCTTAGCGAAGGTTAGCTTTGATTTGGCTAGATTGTTGTTGATATTGTTTATAAATTCTTCCGCTTTTACCACAATAGCTTGGTTTATGACTTGCGCGAATTCGGGGTTAAAAGCACGGGTACGAAGTGAAATAACAGAAGAGGCTGAATCTACACTCACTTCAACGTGGTCTAAGTAAAACTGATAGAAGCTTTCCTGCTTATGAGAACTTGATAAGCCGCTAAAAAAGTCGGCCTCGTCAGACATGTAATGTTCTCTTAGGTTAATGGTTTCGTCTAAGTACTTAATCATATCTGCAGACTTGATATAGGCTTCTACCAACTGACTCTCGTTGCTAAACCCACTTGACCCCATGCCTGCCGACATAAGTATAGATGAAGGGTCGAAACTGCTACCGCCATCACTTGATTTTACGATTAACTGACTTTGGCTTTCGTATTGAGGTGCAGCCCATACAATGAGATAGAAGGCATATAAAAACCAAGGCAGCACAAGCAAAAGCGTTTTATGCTGTTTCATCAGTTCATTCAGCTTAGTAAGAGTTTTTTCCACGTTTAATAAACCTATTTTAACGATTTTTTGTTAGCTGCATCTTGCGTGTACACGTCAATGCCTTCTTCGAGATCAGCGTAATACGATAATTTGCCGTCATCGATAATAACGGTAGAGGTACAGAATTCTCGAATTTGATCGAGTTCATGACTTACCATGATAACGCCGGCAGTTTCACTTTTTTCTTTAAGTGACGCCCTGGCTTTTTTTCTAAAAAGTGGGTCGCCTACGGAAGTGGCTTCGTCAATAAGATAAATATCAAAGTCAATATTCATACAACAAGCAAATACAAACTTAGCCCGCATACCTGATGAGTAAGTGCGCACGGGTAAGTCAAAGCGCTTATCTAGTTCAGCAAAAGCTTGAACCTTCTCTTCGTATTCCGGTAACGACGCCACGTTATTGATACGACCGATGAAACGTGTGTTCTCACGGCCTGTCATTTGGGGATGCACGCCTGTTTGCAGTGCAACTGGCCATGACATCGCTTTATTAGTAAGCACGCGCCCTTTATCAGGGTATTCGCTTTTTGCCAACATGCGAAACAGGGTGGATTTACCCGCACCGTTTTTACCTAATATGGCTACGTTGTTCTCGGTTGGAAAATCAAAGTTAAGATTTTTAAATATATATTGGGGCCCCATTTTACTTGGGTAGCTTTTTGTCACGTTCTCTAGTTTGATCATCGTGACAATACCTTTTTCCACGTAATGTGATACAGAGAAAGACTCAAGAATAAGAATACAATGGTAATTTCTACCACAAAGCTAAACGATACCCCTTTATGTCCGTAAGACTCAAAACAAGCATATCGAGCAAGCTCGTTAAAGTGGACTAGTGGATTCCAAGTGAAATACGGCCAGAGGTATTCGGGCAAATCTTGAAGGCTGAAAAATACACAGGAAATAAACATAAGGGGGCGTGTAAGCATTGATTTTATTTTGTCTACTTCAGGAACGAAAGCAAGCGCAATACCAAACACCAAACCAATTGAAACAGAGAATAGCCAAAGTAGGATGTAAAGGGTGATCAACAGCAGTGGGTCATGAATCTCAAAGCCATCACCCAAAAGATAAAGTGACAACGCAAGGAGTGCAATCACTACGGTTTTTATCGATAATTCTACAAAGCCCGCAGTCACTACAGCGGCAAGCGGTTGAACCTGCCTAAACGCATACAAAGGTTTATTGCGGCGAATAGACGTGGACACTGATTGAAGGTTGGTGGTTAGGGTTTGCAGACCAACGAGCCCAATCATCATAAATATGAATAATGGTATAGAGTGAACATCGTCACCGCTGATCAAGCCTCTTATAAACGAAAGGGCAGCAATGAAAATAAAAGGCTCTATAAAGGCCCAGCTGAGCCCAAATTTATCATTGAACTTACTTTGAAACTCACGCAGGAAAAGTGCGAAAATCACACTTCTCCAAGCGTAAACTTGTTCTTTGAACGTTACCATAACTAGTCTGTGGCTACGTTCGCAGCAATGGCGATTTGATAGACAATTTGCGTAATATCTTTTACTGCCTGAAGCACTTTGGTATCAATAGCCGGCAGCACAATGATTTGATCGCCAGGTAATAATTTAGCGCCACTGCCGTTAGCCGTTAAAATACCATTATCAATATTAGCAAACGCAACGTTGCCATTTTTGCGCACAATCAAGATACGCTCATCTTCAGCCCGTTCGGTAAAACCGCCAGCCCATGCAATATAATCTTCAGTATCTGCGTCAGGGTTAAATACAACCGATTGAGGGAGTAAAACTTCGCCACCAATATGAATAAGATCCGTAATTTCTGGGATCACAATCGTATCATTAGGTTCTAAAAGAATGTTCGCAGTGTCGCCATTTTCAGACACAACCACGCGGCCTTGGGGTTCAACTTGGCGTGCTCTGGCAATAAAATCAGCTACAAGTTGAGCTTCCTGTGCGCGAATAGCACCTTCACCGGTAGAACTGATAGGAGCAGTATACATACTGCGCTCTAATCGCTCTAAGCCTTGCTCGATAATTTCTCTTTGCTTTATAGCAACACTTTCTCGCAGGAGATAAATATTCTGCGTATCGGACAAGGTTGTATCAGCTTCAATATGATCAAGCACATCAAGCAAGCGTGTACCTTTGTCTACCATCAATTGTGATGCACCTGAAAATGCGCCAGCTACATTAATACGATAAATTTGTGCTTCATTATCAGCCACGTACTCTACTGTATCGCCGGCTTTTAAAGGCAAGCTTTCAAAGTCGGTTAAGCTTAAGTAACGTGCAAACTGTTTATTATCTCTTACGCCAGCGACAGAAGCATGAGAAGCAAATTCACCCGGTCGTGCAAAGTAGTTCACTACCTCGCCAGTGAGTTCCTCATCTGAAAACTCAAAGGTGAAACTATTTCTGGCACCGGTTTCCACCACGATAGTATTGCCGATAGGGCGAACTAATATGGTGTCACCATCTTTAAAAGAAATTTTTGGAAGCTTGCCGTTCCTGAAAAATGCATATAAATCAGCGGTTGCAATAACTTCGTTGTCGCGAATAACATCTATTTTACGGAAGCTACCACGTTGAAAATCGATACCTCCCGCCCGTTTCAAGTAATACAGAACACTATCAGATGCTAAGCCCGCATATTGCCCAGGACGTAAAATTGGACCAGAAACATAGACTGCCACAGGTGTTGAAGTAAGTAGGTTGACGTATACGTTTACATCGTTGGTATAAACCTGACGAATTTTACTACTGACTGTCTGGTTTACTGAACCCGCTGGCGTGTTAGCAACCCGAATTGGGCCAATATTGGGTATAAATATGTTGCCTTGGTTATCAACAGTAGAAACATCTGAATAATTGATTGCACCCCAAAGCCATATAGAAATTTTATCCCCAGGCGCAACCAAGTAGTTATCGTTTAAACCTGTGGTTCTTTCTGACTCGAAGCCGCCAAGAAAAAGGTTCGCAGCAAACGGTGGGTTAGCCATTGCTTTTTGTTGGGGGAAAACACTTTCAATAGTCGGCTCACCCGGAAGAGAAAGGCCGTCTCTTGGCTGAGTGCTAAATTGCCCCATTGTACTTTGTGCGCTACCTGCGCCGGGCAGTGTACGTTGACTCTGAACGCTGAGAGGGGACACGCCAGCTGCAGTACTAGAGGTTGATGACGAGCCTGTTTGTTGGGCGCGTTGTCTTAACTGTTCTATTTGTTCCGCACTCTGCGCGTAAACTGTTTGAGAAAATAAACTGATTGAAAGTACAGCTGCAGCGGTAAAAGAAACTAAATTTAACAACTTCAACTTATTCTCCTCGTGATTGAGCCGAGGCTACTAATGGGCTCAAAATAGACCAAGCTCCGTCGCGTTTACAAACGGTAACCTTGTCTTTGGTATATTCATTTTTGGACTGGGTGGCAGAAAGTGTAGCTTGAAAGCGAATGCAGTCGTTACCGGTTGCCGAGGTATACAATTTAGTCGCCTCGTAATCAATGCCTTCAAGCATAATTTGAATGCTCTGGCCCTGACTAAACGAAGAATTTAAATTTGGAATGCTTATTGCTACACCTTCTTCGGCAGACAAAGAGTATGCTAGCGAAGCGTGTACTAGTGGAATATCGGCGGTTGTCGATTTAGGCACATTACTGCACGCCGCGAGCAAGCTGGTAAGCGCAACGAGTAAGAAAGCCCTTTTTTGCGTATTTAACATTGACTGTCATATCCATATAGCAATTTGGCGCTAGGATACCATAAGAATAAAAAAAAACATGCTTTCGTCACGGGTTCGACATGAATTACGTTTTGATGGATGCTTATTTGCTCTAAAGACAGTGTTCACAAGGCATTGTGTATGAAATTTGTTCAAAGTGTTGTGTTAATTAGCCTGGATTCATTCTGTTACAAAAGTTTTTGCTACTAAGGGTGGTTACAACAAAGAATGTTTATTATGATAAGGAGGGTTTTCCTATCCTGTTCAAATAAAAGAATGAAACCCTCGGTAGGTCGTTAAAGGACGTTGTTTTAATATGGATACCAATTTGGTTCACATGTCACACTTTAGAAGAACACCTATCAGTGAAGCACTGATTGTTGGTGGTATGGGCCGTGGTGGCACGAGGTTTTGTTTAATATGTTAGCGTACCTGCAGTTTGTTCCCCTTTTTACTGCGTTTTTTGTAGCTCTCATTTTGTTAGTGGTGATGACACCGTTAGCACATCAATTTGGCTTGGTTGATCAACCAAGCGCAAGAAAGCGCCATGCGGGCATTATCCCATTAACTGGCGGCGTCGCCATCTTTATGGCGGTATTGGTTGCGAGTGTTGCTACTGATGTATGGATGAAAAATAATCCTCTATTTTTTACTGCTTCTGCTTTTGTTGTGCTTCTTGGTATGCTTGACGACCGTTTCGACTTAAGCGCCAAAGGGCGTTTAATGTGTCAATTCGGTGTGGCTTCAATTATGGCGTGGAGTGCGCAAAATTATGTCACCTCGTTAGGTAATATTTTTGGTAATGGCGATATTGCGTTAGATATAAGTGGGTATTTCTTTACTGTTATTTGCGTAGTGGGTGTTATCAATGCCTTTAATATGATTGATGGTATAGATGGTCTTGCAGGAGGCATGAGTTTGGTCATCCTGCTTACCTTGGCGGGGTTTCTCACTGCTACTGGCAACGGTGCTGCCATTATGGAACCGTTAATTATTGTGGCTGCCATCGTACCTTTTTTAGCCTTTAACTTAAGTTGGAAGGGTTTTAAAGGAAATAAAATATTTATGGGTGATGCGGGCAGTATGTTCGTGGGCCTAACAATAGTATGGTTATTAGTCGACCATACCCAAGGTGATAGTGCTGCATTTAGACCAATTACCGCCGTGTGGTTGGTTGGACTGCCATTGATGGATATGGCAGCTATTATGTACCGCCGTGCACGCAAGGGGCAATCTATGCTCCGTCCCGACCGCCAGCACTTACATAACATTTTTATGCGTGCTGGGTTATCTAGTCGTCAATCTCTCATCGCGATACTATGCATGGGCGCCTGTTATTGCGTAATTGGGATCTTGGGTGAAATACACCTTGTGCCTGAATACGTCATGTTTTGGGGTTTTATTTGTTTACTTGTCTTGTATAGTATCGTCATTCAGAACATTTGGAGCGTACTTCGCTTTATCAAAAAGCGTTAGAGTAATATTTCTAATGCGTTGATAAATTGAATGCTAGAAACAAATTTCGAACGCCGGTGTAATAAGATTAGAAAGCGCTTTTCTTTTACTTTCCCATGTATCAACGCTTTAAAATTGGTAATTCTGTTTGGACTCAAACCTTTCAATTCTTCACAACAACTATAAGAAAAAACGTGTTGAAACCTTAGTCGCCATGGCGGTTTACGGGGGAGACAAGGTTGAGTGGGTAGAGCAAGCAATTGATAGTATCCTCAATCAGACCTATCAAGATTTTGTCTTTATCATTGTAATTGACGGGGAAATTACCGTTAAGATGATGAATAAACTCAAAGATAAAGCCTTTTCTGATCATAGGATTATACTAGCTCAAAATGTGGTTAAACCGGGTTTGGCTAGCTGCATGAACAAAGCGGCCGAATGGGGATTATCGTTGAACCCTTCCTACTTCGTGAGAATGGATGCGGATGATATCTCGATTTCTACTCGACTCGCACGGCAAATAAATTATTTGCGAAAGCATGCTTATATATCAGTACTGGGTTCAGCACTGACAGAAATAAACGAGCACGGTGGCAAAGTGGGGGCGCGAGTTATGCCTTCATCACATAGGCAAATTGTCAGCATATTACCACGGCGGTGTTCACTGAATCATCCAACTGTAGTAATACGTTACACGGTGTTTGAACAGGGTTATAGATACGACAGCAACCTAATGAACACACAAGACTACTTTCTTTGGGTAACCCTGGCTTCTAACGGCTTTGTATTTAGAAACCTTAAAGATCGTTTATTGAACTTCAGACGCGTAAACAACTTTTATAAGCGTAGAGGCTTTAGTAAATCACTCAACGAATTTAGAGCAAGGTTCAATGCCATGCTTAAACTAAAAAAGTTAACGCCTTACAATGCTGCATATGCATGTGGTGTGCTAGCGCTTCGATTGATGCCAGGTAAAGTCGTTAAATTAGCGTATAAACTCGATCGTCATTTATTGGATAGGTTTGGTAAACATTGAACTGTGGAATTGTCGTTGTACTTTATCACCCTGATATTCAACATGTGCAATCACTCATCGATGGGTTCATTCACTGTGAATGGCCGATTGTATTAGTCGACAATTCTTCTGAAAAAACTGTCTTATCGCTTTCTTCTCACTGCCAGTACTTCCATTATCCTGAAAACGTAGGCATTGCCGAGGCTCAGAATGTAGGCCTCAATTATCTATTTAAAAATGGTCTTTCACATGCGGTGGTGCTAGATCAAGATAGTCTATTTACGGTAAATATGGCAGTAGACTTATTAGCTCAGTACCACGAGCTTGAGCGTTCCCATAAAATAGCGGCACTTGGCCCTTCAATACATTGTCAATTTACTGATAAGGTTGCCGTAGGCCGAGTTCAAAAGGGACGTCAAATCGATAGCAAGGTTAGAGAAGTAAAACAAATTATTGCTTCAGGTATGATGCTATCTTCTTCAGCATTTTCTAAAGTCGGAAATAAAGAAACAGGCTTATTCATAGACGGTGTGGATCATGAGTGGTGCTGGCGCGCCAATAAGCTCGGTTTTTCTATATTTCAGTCTTTATCAGTATGCATGCCGCACCGTCAGGGCGATGATCGTGTAAAGGTGCTAGGCCTAACATTCAAGCAAGGCGCACCCATTCGACTTTACTATCAAATGAGGAACGTATTACTCTTAGCGCGAAGGGGATATGTACCACTTTATTGGAAGTGCCGTCATCTTCCCGCAATACCGCTACGTTATATTGTCAATCGATTCTATTTTCCTGATGGGAAGAAGCGTGGGCATTATTTATTGAAAGGGCTGGCCGACGGTATTAGTGCGAAGAAAGGAAAGATTCAAGAGCCTAGTATAAAGTAGGCTTTACGTTGTTTATGCAATGGTTTTAGTTGGAATTCTAAAAGCACTGCTTAACGAATGTAAGCTTTCACTAAAGATGTGCAGGTGATAATTTTTGGTGCATATCGCTGAATTAAAAAGGGGCGTTGATTAGCCAAATCCTTTTATTTCAAAAACATTATTTTTCAATGATGTTGCGCTGATTAGCACCAGTTATATGTGATATGAATTGAAATATGTGCTTCATGATGAAGCTTTTTATTTTTATAATAGAAATCATAGTGAAGTGAACTTTGAGTTTTATTAAAGCGTAACCGTTTCGAGCCAAAATGAAGTTGTGAGTATGGAATGTGGATTGCATACATCATTTTAGGTTGAGGATTATCAGTACAAGGACATTAAATTATGAGTCAAGTAAAGAAAGCCGTTATTCCAGTTGCGGGTCTAGGTACCCGAATGCTTCCTGCTACAAAAGCAATTCCTAAGGAAATGCTTCCAGTGGTAGATAAGCCACTTATTCAATATGTTGTGAAAGAATGTGTCGCAGCAGGGATAAAAGAAATTATATTGGTAACCCACGCTAGTAAGAACAGTATTGAAAACCATTTCGATACGTCTTTTGAGCTTGAAGCCACATTGGAAAAGCGTGTTAAGCGTCAGATACTTGAAGAAGTACAGTCAATCTGTCCGAAAGATGTCACCATCATGCATATACGCCAAGGTGTAGCGAATGGTCTCGGTCACGCTGTATTGTGTGCCCGTCCTATCATTGGTGATGCACCTTTTGCGGTAGTATTACCCGATGTGATTATTGACGATGCAGCAAGTGATCCGAAAAAAGATAACCTTGCAGACATGGTTGCTAAGTTTAATACCACCCGTGTTAGCCAAGTTATGGTCGAGCAAGTTCCTCAAGAAGATGTAACTAAATTTGGTATTGCTGACCTTGATGGCGCAGCAATTGAGCCCGGTGAGTCTGCGAAAATCCACAAAATGGTAGAAAAACCTGCGCTTGATGAAGCACCGTCTGATTTAGCTGTCGTGGGTCGCTACGTGCTATCTGAGAAAATTTGGGATTTACTAGAGTTCACTCCTCCTGGTGCCGGCGATGAAATTCAACTTACAGATGCTATCGATGCATTAATGAAGGTTGAACAGGTTGACGCTTACTACATGAAAGGTAAGAGCCATGATTGTGGTAGTAAACTAGGTTACATGAAAGCTAACGTAGAGTACGCGCTTAGACACCCAGCGTTAGGCCAAGAATTTAAAGAGTATATTGCTAGTCTTAGCATCTAGGGTTACAGTATCTAGGATCACAGTATCTAAAATTACAGCTATTTAAAAGCGCGCTCATGGCGCGCTTTTTTGTGCGTGTCTTCCAAACTGAGTAACACCAATTGTGTTTTTTAGTCTTTTACTACAACATAACCCTGTAACTTAGATAGCATCTTTTCACCAATGCCCTTTACTTCAGTTATTTGGGCAACTTCTAAAAACGGTCCAACATCTTGACGGTAAGCGATAATCGCTTTTGCCTTAGAAATACCTACGCCGGGTAATGTTTGAAGCTCTTCAATACTCGCGATATTAAGGTCGATTTTTGTCGCGATACCAACACTTACCATCGATGATGAAGCATCATTATCTAATGGGGCAGCCGATATGCCTGGTGTGTAAATAAATAGCGCAGATAAAACCAGTAAGCTTGTTAATTGTCTTTTCATTGTCATTCCTTGTTTGGGTGTACACCATTTGTACAGCGTTGATGTTACCTACAGAGACAAATATGAAAAGACCAGTTTTGGGACAGTTTTTGTTAGACGGCCATCACTAGCTTAAGGCGTTTTTTCTTTTTTGTGTGAGGGAGGAGAAAAGAGAAGAATGTATGCAGTAAGAGACAGATACAAAAAAGCGGGCTTGAAGCCCGCTTTATCAATGACGTCTATTTAGCCTTAAAGGCGGTCAATTAACGCTTGAGTAAATTCATTTGTACCGGCTTCACCACCAAGGTCGCGAGTAGTGCGGTCGCCAGATTCAATAACATCTTTTAATGCGCTACGAATCTTTTCTGCTTTATCACCCATGTTCAAGTATTCAAGCATTTGAGCCGCTGCAAGAATAACTGATGTTGGGTTAGCCAAGTTCTTACCTGCAATATCAGGAGCAGAACCGTGAACAGCTTCGAAAATAGCACAGTCTTCACCAATGTTAGCACCAGGAGCCATACCAAGGCCGCCAACAAGTCCTGCACACAGGTCAGAAAGGATATCACCGAATAAGTTAGTCGTAACAATTACGTCGAACTGATGTGGGTTCATTACCAACTGCATACAGGTATTATCTACAATCATTTCTGTAGATTCGATATCTGGGTAACGTTCGCCCACTTCACGAGCTACCTTTAAAAATAAACCCGAAGTAGACTTCAAAATATTAGCTTTGTGAACGGCAGTAACTTTCTTACGGCCTTCACGACGCGCTAATTCGTATGCGAAGGTTACAATTTTTTCAGCGCCGTCACGGGTGATTTTACTCATCGCTTCAGCTTCGTTACCGTCTTCTGAAACCACTTGCCCAAGACCCGAATACATACCTTGAGTGTTTTCACGCACGGTAATGATATCGATATCTTCGTAACGCGCTTTAGTGCCTTTGAACGAGATCACAGGGCGTAAGTTTGCGTAAAGTTTAAATTGTTTACGTAAGCTAACGTTAATTGATGTGAAACCTTCGCCAACTGGTGTAGTTAGTGGGCCTTTAAGTGCCACTTTATTTTTAGCAATCAGGTCTAGTGTTGCTTGTGGTAGAAGTTCACCATGCTCTTCAAGGGCAACTAAGCCTGCATCTGCGTAGTCATAGGCAAAATCACAGCCAACTTTATCTAAAATTTTAGTGGTTGCATCAATAATGTCTGGGCCAATGCCGTCACCGCGAATGACTGTAATGTGTTGCTGAGTCATGTGGAAGGATCCTCTGATAATTCTATTGTCAAAATCGTTAGGTTTACTACATTTTAGCTTAGCGAGCGAAACGCGCCAAAGAAGACCGCCTCATCTTGTTATTGTTATGAAAATTAGGGGGAGCTCATTGAAGCGGCGCTAAGCGGCGTATTTTATACGATAGCGGGGCTAAGTTATAGCCATTCGTAAAGATTAATTTTACTAGTGCAAATTAAGTGGGCAAAACAGATATTCGCCGAGTCCTTCCATCACGCGGCAAACATCTTCGCTTTTCAAGTCTATGGTTCTTCGCAGTGTATCGAAGGTGTTGCCAGTGGCGGTATCTCGCGCCTTCAACGGGAATAAGTATTCTCTGGCAAGACCGAAAGACAGTTGTAAAATGGCATGTTCCTTTTTCAACGAAGCGACCACCTCTGCGTGGCGCCGACCTGACTGGTGAATCACTGCTCGCCATGTCGCACTTTGGTGCCAATTTCCTGCAAGTTCACCTGAAATAATATGCCATGAAGAAACGCCTTTAACCTTGAAAGCGTTATCTATCTGAAAGTAGTCTTTGTGATTAACGGGTAGTTGAGTCGCTACTTTTAATCCTGGCAGCGTGAATAAAGGCGCACACAAAAATGTGGTCACTAGAGCGGCAGATTGAGGGGTAAATTTGGTTTTTGTTATTGATGCTAACTGCGCTGCAATACCACACGCCAAAGAGGTAAATTGTTTGCTGATGGCAAGCAATGGATATTGATGTTGGGTTAAGCGTTCTATTAAGGCATGTTGTACCAGCATATCGCCCAGTCTTTCCAAACCATAGGTTAATATTGCTTGTTTAAGGCTTGTAACCGGGAGTTTAAGGCGATTGTCTAGGCTAGCAGTGGAAAGCAAGAACTGCTGGAAGCTGGGTACCTTCTCTACCTTTTGACATAAATTAGGTACATCCACATCAGCTTTTTGCAATTCATCAATAATCTCTATCAGGGCTAAGGGGGGGCGCTGAATAGGGAAGGTTGTGGGTAAAAAAGGCTGCTCTCCTTTCACGCTTCGGGCGTTCTCACAAGCTAGATATTGATCTGAAAAATCTTCAAAGCTCAGATACAGCTCTTTAGGGGCTAAAAGGGTATTACGCTTAACCCATAGTATTTTCTCGTCCTCATTCCTACTTGGTGAATGAACAAGCGCATGCTGTTTTTGTATATCTATCACAATAGCGGGGTGCGCTTTTACGTATACCCTAGCTCCAGGTGAAGGTATTGAAATGAGTGATGCAATAGGATGCAAGAAAGTTCGCTGCATGGTGGGTACACGCTGAGCGATAAACGCCAGAAGACTCGACCTCGAGTGACTGTCAGTACAATAAGAAAACACACTGGTTATTAGGCTTATGCGTTGCAATGAGGTTAATTTTGCTTCGCCAACATGTTTTATGGATTGTGAGCTAAAAAGCACTTTTTGTAACGCGATAATCTGTCGCCACATGGTGAGGTTATGGTCGTTAATGAGCGTAAGTAACGCTTTTTTTTGACTAATTATCTGGTCTTTTGAGGTATTAGCCACATTAGAAGAAGCAAAATTTGAAGATACTAAATAATACGTAGCCAAGTGAGCTGCGATTATATGCTGTAAAAAATGGTCGTTATAATTATTAAGCTTGCCATACAGTGCAAGGTTCAATATGTGACGGGTGAGGGCATCAATATCACTTGTGCATTTTTGAAGCGCTAAAGGAATGGCGGGGTGGGCTTGAGTGAATGAGAGGGTAAGCTTAGCGCGTTGAAGACAAGTATTAACGATATTTTGGGGCGTCGATGTCGGTGCAGGTAACGAAAGCAAAGCGTCCGAAAGCTCAGAAGCATCATTGAGCTCCATTTGGCTAGCTTTGCTGGTAGCTTGAATACGCCCCGTCGCCCCACGCAATGAGTTTTTCGTTTTCAAACAATAATGGCGTGCATTCATCTTGAGTGGTTAAACCATCAGCACGAACGTGCTGGGTTCGGTAAAACATCACCTGAATGGCATTGTCATTCTGTCGCTTGGCTTCAGTAATATCAGGCGAACCAAGTAAAGCCAGCACTTCTTCTCGGGTACTACCCAGCTTTAATTTGGTAATTTGCACGCGGTTATACTCTTCGCGGTCTTTCCAGTCCATATTCTCAGGTTTATCGGGATAAACTGAAATTACCAGAAATACAAAAGCAGCATACAATGCTATGCCAGCAAAAATGAGTCGAATTACCTTGGAGTTCATAACCCTAACTTTTCGTTTTTCTGCGCTAAAATAAACAATTTACAACATGTATATAGGTTACAAACTGTAATTTCGCAGTTCCTTTATTTGAATAACTACTTAAGTCTACAGTGTACCGTAAAAAGTTCATCGACGGTAAGTGTTAAACGTAAGGAAATGCGTCTAGCTATTTCTCAATGGTATAGCACGGTGTGTATGCAGAGCCGGGAAGCTTCATTCTCTGTTGCGAAACAAAAGATTCTAATAGTGTATCAACCCGCTCCATCAACGTTGCATCACCTGTCAGCCTAAATGGCCCATGCTGTTTAATATGCTGAATGCCTTCCGCCTTAACGTTACCAGCCACAATACCTGAGAATGCTTGCCTTAGCGCTATCGCTAGCGAAGCATTATCCTGGTCATGATGTAAAGCTAAATCTGACATGGTTTGATGCGTAGGAATAAATGGGCGCTGAAAGTCTTCTTCTATTTTTAGTGACCAATTAAAGCTGTAGGCATCGCCCATTGCTTCTCGGTACTTTTTCACTCTCCCAAGCCCTGTACGCATAACCCGAGCAACTTCTTCAGGATCGTCAACGATAATCTGATATTTATTCTGTGCCTCTTTCCCTATGGTCGCACCGATGAAATCATCAATGGCTTCAAAGTAAGCCTCAGAACCCGCTGGACCGGTGAGGATCACAGGGAAGGGCTGCTGGGCATTCCGTTCATTCATTAATATGCCAAGCAAATAAAGTAACTCCTCAGCGGTGCCAACGCCACCGGGGGAAATCACAATGCCATGGGCTAGGCGAACAAAGGCCTCAAGGCGTTTTTCAATATCAGGCATGATGATTAATTCATTAACAATCGCGTTGGGCGGCTCTGCTGCGATAATGCTAGGTTCAGAGATACCAATATAACGGCCTGCCTTATATCGTTGTTTAGCATGCCCAATGGTAGCTCCTTTCATGGGGCCTTTCATTGCACCTGGCCCACAGCCGGTACAAATATTCATTTCTCTGAGCCCTAACTGGTAGCCCACTTCTTTTGTATATTTATACTCAGTTAGATTAATAGAATGTCCGCCCCAGCACACCACGGTATTAAGGCTATCGTTTCCTTCAAGTGCCTGTGCATGGCGTAACATGTCAAACACCATGTCGGTAATACTTACACTATCGGCTGGTGCACTTTTGTGGGTAAACGCATACTTATTACCCATATAAAGCAGGTCGCGAAGCACGGCAAAAATATGCTCATGTACACCAGTAACTAAAGTGTCATCCACAAAAGCAACTTCTGGTGGATTTACTAATTCAATTTTAACGCCACGTTCTCTACGTACCAGCTTGATATCGAAATTTTCGTAAGGCGCAAAAAGCACTTCGTAATCATCTTCATCAACTCCACTATTTAGCACCGCTAAACAACAGTTTCGAAACATGCCGTAAAGTGCGCTATTTGTCGTATCTTGCAACTGAGCCACTTCAATCTGCGATAACTGACTCATCCAACCAACAGGATTTAACTGCACTTTCTTCATACTTATTCGTCTCTGTCAGTGATAACGCGGTTGCGCCCGCTATTTTTAGCTTGGTATAGCAAGTTATCAGCACGTTCGAAAACAGCGTCTGGGGTGTCACCTTTATTAAAAAATGAAGCACCAAATGATGCCGTTATAGTGACTTTTTCTTGCTTAAACTTAAACGGTAAAGAGGCCAGTTTAGTTCTCATGGTTTCAAGTAAACTAATGACTTTTTGTTTATTCATACCGGGTAGAAGCAAAACAAATTCTTCACCGCCCCAGCGCGCCATAAAGGTGTTCTCTGTTAATTGTTGTTTAAGGTTCTTTCCTACCACTTGTAGTGTTTTATCGCCTGCAGCATGACCGAAACGGTCGTTGATTGACTTAAAGTGGTCTATATCGATGACGGCCACCGCTAAATCATCGCCGTTATCTTGCCAAGACTGAACTGCTTTCGATAACTTTTCATTGTAAGCTTGGCGATTAGGTAAGCGGGTAAGCGGGTCGGTTTGGCTCAGCATCATTTGTTCAGCCAGTTTCTTTTTATAGGTTAGGGTTTGCTTTTGCAGTTGCTCAATTCTGCTTTGCATTGAGCCAAGTAACCCCATTAACGACGCTTGACCTTGAGAGTCTAACTGCGCTTGTTCATTCAAGGTGCTGGCAATATTTTGAACACAGAATTGTGTGTGTTCTTTTAGTGACTCCAAAGAGTCGCTGTGTGATACCGCTTCCTCAATACTTTCAATATGAGACTGAAGCTGCGCATTACCGACTTGTCGTTGCTCAAACTGAGTCCGGCTATTTTCCATGCTCAGCTGAATGTCTCCTCCCATTTTGCCTATGGAGTTATGCAAACTTTGAATAACCTTGCCAGTTAGGCTGGCCTCAGCCATGGCGTCTTGCACTATCATTCGAAGGATAACAACACAGCTTTTAAGCAATTGGTCTTCCGACATGCCTTCCGTTAGTTTTTTCTGTATATCAACTAATTGACTGTCGTCAGGTTGGCGCTGGGCATAGCTGGCAATAAGTTGGTTTAGTTCCTCTAAAATAGACTTATAAAGCGGGTTTGCCGTGGTGTCTTTATTGTTATCTGCTACAGGTGCTTCACCCTTATTCTGCCCAACTTCAGGCTCACTTACTGCACTACTCGCCAATGCCGCATGATGTAACTCAATAGCCTGCTGGAATAGCTTGTAAATACTAAAAATATCCCCTACCGGCTGGTTCAGGGTTATCAATTGCTGTGTGGCTCGTTTTTGAAGCACTTCATCTTCAAACACTACTTTTTGAAGACGCTTAGTTGCACTTTCCAGCAAAGCCACAGTTTCAATACTGTATTTTTTTAATGTCAGTTCTTGATGTTGAAGCGCGCTATTAAGCTTGTTGATGCTTACCGTAGCAAGAGTAAAGTTTGGCGTGCCGGACAAATGCCCTCTCAATATTTGTAGTTCGCTATCAACTTTGTCGGAAAACCCTTCATAAAAGGCAGACAAGCGAACGATAAATTGTGAAAGTAGCGTATTGTGTTGCTTATAAGTTTGAAGCTGTTTGGCGTCCATAATTGTTGTTTACTCAACCTTAGGTGAAGTCATCCTGCACATTTAGTGATTTTATTAAATCTGTGCGCTAAATTATTGGCGAGCTTGCCTTTTATTTGCATAGGGTGTTTCAAAATTTGAGCGGAAAGGATTAATGTCGAGCCCTCCACGTCTTGTGTAACGCGCGCATACTGTCAACTTTTTAGGTTGGCAGTGTTGCATAATGTCACAGTAAATACGCTCTACACACTGTTCATGAAATTCATTGTGCTGTCTGAAGCTAATTAAATATTTTAGTAAGCCTTCGTGATCTAAGCTTCTCCCTTCATAACGAATTTGCACACTGGCCCAGTCAGGCTGACTGGTAATAAGGCAATTCGATTTAAGTAAGTGGGAAACCAAAGTTTCAGCCTTTTTCTCGTCCGTTACTTTTAACAGCGATGTGTCAGGCTCGTAAGTTTCAACTGAGATATCAAGTTCATCAAGCAGTACACCTTCAAATTCTTTAAAAGTTAATGTATTGAATTGATTGGGAAGCGTTAAGCTGACCATCACGGGCTCACCCGCACATTTTGACAGGTCGGATGCCAGTGTGGCTCGCACATCTTCCGGGCTTTCAAAGGCGGTTTGATTAAAGCTATTTAAATATAACTTGAATGACTTCGACTCTATGAGGTTTACAGAGGTGATAGGTACATTACATTCAAGCAAGGCTACGTGAGGCTTTCCTTTTTTGTTGAGCCAAGACAGTTCGTACCCAGTCCATGTATCAATACCTTTAAAGGGCAGGGCTTCAGCATCCAACGATAACGTATCTCGGCTTAAGCTACGGGGTACGCCTTGAAGTAGGTCGGGGTTGTAATGAAATTCATATTCAACCTGCTTCCCCAATGAAAGATCCTTGGGCGCAGAAATAGAAATTTTATCGTTTACCTTCGAAGTCATATTTACCTATATATTCTAACCGTTTTAGATGTGCCGCCTTACTTGAACTTGGCACCTTATACCTATAGTGTACCTCAAAAATATTGGTGTAACCCCATAATGGCCTTAACAATTAGTAATGAATTAACCCAACTTATCGGTGCTTTCACTTCCCACCACGAGCGCAGTGGTAGTCTGCTGACTATACCTTATGATAGTCAATGGCCCTCACCTTGCTACTTAAAGCAGGGCGATGAGGGGGAATTGGTACCGTGGGAGCCCAAACGCCAAAGTGACAGTCAGCAGTCAGCGCTAAGCTTTAAGAATGTTGAAGAGGCATTGGACATTAAACTCAACGCTGATTTTTGTCAGTTCTTTACCCAATTTTTCAGTAATAATTTACCAGTAGTTGCTGAGCATGGGGCTTGTGAGTTATTGCAAGTTTGGAATGAAGAAGATTTTGAGCGGCTTCAACAAAATTTAATTGGGCACCTATTAATGAAAAAGAGACTGAAACAAGCGCCAACACTCTTTTTTGCATTAACCGATGAAGATGATTTTGTTTTAAGTGTGTTAAATAGCACTGGAGAAGTGGTGTTAGAACAAGTTGGAAGGCCACCCAAAAAAGTCATTTCGCCAAGCCTACTGGCATTTATTGCCACACTACGAGCTGAATGAGTTTTTGTGTTATGCCGTGCTGAAAAAACACGGCATGTAGTCGTTACCAATGAAGGTGGCGCTTAAGGTTAGTGGCGTCAGGGACTTTATTAAGTGTTTAGGCCTACTCAATAGATGCTTCTAGCCGCTTTTGTAGCACCGCCATTTGTTGTTCAAGTAACGCAACCCGTTTTGAAAGCGACGCAATGGTTTCTACTTCCTTCCCGTTAACAGATGCAGGATCTGATGCGCCATTCGCCGCATTAAAATGTTTGATAGCTTCAATAGCCTCTGTTACTGATGCTTTAAAAGGCGCTTTTGCTCTAAGTAGTGCAACAGAAGGCGATGTGCCTTTTTGCACCATTTGCTGACATACAATCATTAATTTCTGCAGATTATTGTTTTGCAGTGACATTTCATTGGCCAATAAATTATAAGAGGTTCAGCTTATCCACTTAAGCTTGATTTCGCTAGGGTTTTTAACCAATAAATTGTGTCAAACTGACCACTAATTAATATAATGAACCACGTGTTATGAATTTAATAATCACTGAATTTAATTAAAGCTATTAAAATCATAAGCTTAAATAATTGGTCTCATTCTTGATTACCTATTTGCATATAACAAAACTATAAACGATAAAAATCAGAGGAAATCACATGAAATCGATTATCTTACCACTCGCATTAGCATCATCATTTTTACTTACTGGTTGCGTGGTATCTGTAGGTGGGGGGAGTGATAGCCATTATGCTACTGATGTAGAAGACCGAGAATACAATAACCGCAAACATATCTCGAACCTTGAAACAGGAATGAGCTATGAAAGCGTATTAAGAAAAATGGGGGTGGCTGATTTCAACGAGCTTTATGAAAAGCAAGACGGTACCTATCGCGTATTGTTTTATCGTACTCAAAGAACCATGGGTGATGGCATAACAACGAAAGATGAATGTACGCCAATAGTATTCAAAGATAGTGGCCTAGTAGGGTGGGGTGATAGCGCTTACCACCTAATGAATTAAAAGTAACATTAATTTAACATCTTGGTGTTTTTGCCGTAAAGTGACCATTAATTGGTCACTTTTTGCATTCTGTGACTATTAATTTATAGATTATTGAGGGCTGCACCTATGACAAATGACACACTAACCGACGGCCAAGCGATGAATGCACAAGGGGTCAATGAAGCATTAGAGCCACTTGGGTCATCCCTTGAAGCTATCAAAGCCATTTACCTTGGTGTGGATGATTTGAAGGTTGCTGCTTCTATATTATTTAATGCGTACGTAGATGATCCACTTTTTAGCGACATATTTCAGGCTGAAAAAGAAGGTTATGAGAGTCGGTTGCGCTCTGCTATTAGAGAAGAGTTAAACGCTTTTTGGGTGGCAGAGCAACCTATTGTAGGGCTGTTCGATAGCGAGCGACTACTCGCGGTCGCATGCCTTACCGCGCCAGACGCTGCATTTGGTTCTGGGCGTTACTGGCATTGGCGTTTGCGTATGCTACTTACCGCTGGCCTTTTTGGCACAAAGCAAATGCTAGAAAAAGAAGAAAAAGTGCGAGCATTGGTCCCCGCAGTTAACTTTCATATGCTAAGTTTCATTGCCGTTCACCCAGATTATCAACACCATGGACTAGGTCATACACTATTAGGTGCTATTGACAGCGTAGTGGAAGAAGATGCTAAAAGTGAAGGGGTAGCAGTGTTTGTTACAGTAGATAAACATAAGCCCTTTTTTAACGACGATAACTATGATGTGGTGGGAGAGCTAAGCCTATCTCACGTAAAAGGCGATGTAATGTTTAGGCGAAAGCCTGCATAAATTGTCATAAAAAATGCGTAAACTGGTTGAGGACTTTACGTCGTTTAATAAATATGGTGGTATGTAAATGCTAAGTGCTCAAGGAAGTTGCCTGTGCGGGGCTATTACCGTAATGGCGGAGAATATTAACCCTAAATTCACTGTTTGCCATTGTGATTCTTGCAGACAGTGGGGCGGTTCGGCGCTGTTTGCATTACAATGCGGTACGCAGGTCAAATTCGAAGACATGACCTCTAGTGGTAATAACGTTAGCATTCACCGGTCGTCAGATTGGGCTTCTCGCGGTTTTTGTGGCAACTGTGGTACTCATCTATTTTACAAGCTCAATGAGACCGGTGAGTACAATATTCCTGTCGGTATATTTCAAGCACTAGATGGGTTAGAAATGGATATGCAGTACTTCAGCGATCAACGCCCGCACTACTATTGCTTTTCTAATAAAACAAAAGAAATGACCAAGGCTGAAATTCTGGCGTATTTCGCTCAACAGTCTTGAGTTACCAACAGGCAAAGCATGCACCGCTATTAACACGGGAAAGAAGCTATCCGACGTATCAACATTTAATGCGCGGGATCTCTTCCCATCGGGTAGTGGCTCTTTTCGTTAAGAAGTCTCTTTTCATGGCAAAATTTTGTTGAAAGCCCCTAGCCCCAAAATGCATCGTGTTTCTGCCATATCTAGCGTTTGTACTGTCAAGCACTGCCATTAATGCCGAGTTGTCCGTACTGGGTGTAAATAAATCGTCTTGGCGATATTTTTCGTCGCAAATGTCCAACAGACCCACACCCACTTTGTAGTAACGCACGCCTGGAATAAACAGTTTATTGAGCGCATCAGACGCTGCGTGAATAATATGTCGAGTATCATTGGTAGGAACAGCAAAGCTGGAAAGCGCCGACTGCTTAACATATCTGCTATCGTCATGAGGCGAATTTGCCGCAAAGAAGGTGGCGCTGTGAGCGAGTGAGTGTTGAGCGCGTAGTTTTTTAGTGGCTATTTCAGCGTGGGTGGCTAACGCTGCTCTCAATTCATCTTGTGTGGTAACTCTCTTTCCAAAACTACGGGTGCTGTAAATTTCTTTTTTAGCGGGTCTTATCTCATCCCACGTCATTCTTAGTTCACCCTGAAGTTCTCTCACTGTATTTTCTAGCACAATAGAAAAATACTTACGCATTTTAGCGGGGGATTGTTGTGACAGTGTATAGGCATTATTAATACCCATGGCCATCAATCGTTTTTCCAAGCGCCCACCAATACCCCATACATCTGCTACTGCCATGCGGGGTAATAATGCCTGCTTTTCTTGCTGCGTATTAATAACCGCTGAACCTCGAAAGCCGTCCAGCTTTTTTGCAGCGTGATTAGCTGCTTTAGCAAGGGTTGGAGTGGGGCCAAATCCAACGCCCACGGGAAGCTTTACCTCACGCCAAATAGTTTTTCTTATCTCATAGCCTAGGGCCAGCCATTCACTATCATGTAGGCGTGGCGAAAAGCGCATGAAAGCTTCATCAATACTGTATTCGTGCAATTCATCACAGAATTGAGACATGACAGAAAACATTTTTGAAGACACATCGGCATAAAGCTCATAGTTAGACGAGCAAACAACAACCCCTGCTTTTTTTGCTTCCTCTTTCACCTGAAAATAGGGAACGAACTTTTTAAATCCTAATCTTTTGGCAATAGGGCAGGCTGCGACCACGCAGCCATCGTTATTGCTCAACACCATAACGGGTTTGTTTCGCAGATTAGGGTTGTAGATTTTCTCGACCGATGCATACATGGACGTGACATCTACTAGCGCAAACACTACTCACCTCCTAGTCGACGGGAGAGTTTTTTGTGAAGCCTAATGGAGCGCGTTACCACCCCTTCTATTGAAAATTCATCGCCTTCTTTTAAAAAGTAAGGTTTGTACAAGGGTGATGAAGAACGCAAGCAGCCGTGGCGTTTGTCTACACGCTTACAGACGAACTCACCGTTTAAGGTCGCCACAATAATGCACATGTCAGAAATATCTTCAGCTCTTGAGACAATCAGCAGGTCGCCGTCATGAATGCCATCGTCCATCATCGACTTGCCTTGTGCGTAGCCAATGAAGGTAGCAGCAGGTTTATCAATAAGCAGAGAATCTAGACTCAAGCCTAGTTCGGTATATTCTGCAGCAGGCGACTCGAAGCCTACGATGCCCGCTTGTGCAGTGATAGGAATAAATTTAAGCATACACTTCAAAAATACTGTTTATTTGTACAGTATTTTAGTGGGTTCATACTCATCAATCAATCTCAGTACAGAAAATACTCGTCTTAATGGCGACTGTAATGACCGGCAAAATTCGCAATTGGTCATAATGACGACAAGCTTTGTACGACATTTCCTACAAAAGTGTAGGAAATGTGGGTTTTTTTTCGTGGTTTATATCTAGACTAAAGTCTAATATCATTGATTTGTATGGCTTTTTTATTTTTAGATCATATTAACTCCTTATTTTCTCCTTAATTTATTGTAATTCTGACTAGCGGGAATTCTTGGTAGGGATATTATTAATGGCGTCACAGGGAAACACGATGAGTCAGGATGATTTTAAGGACAACCTTGGACAACTTAAGGAAGAGAATCCCTTAACAGGAGTGAGGGGAGAGGGAAAAGCAGGAAGCATCACAGGGATGATTAGCGCACCGGACGTGCTGAAATGGAATTACCAAAGGGACCAGCAAGGAAAGCGCAAGCGATAAGGAATCGCAACAGGAAGTAGAAAGGATTTGGCGAAGGATCGTCATAAAAAGGAAAGATATAGGATATATCGTAAAGGAAAGCTTGGAAGGCTTAAGCAGGGATAGTTTGCGCAGGATGCGTAAAAGCAAGGCAGCTCAGGAACGAACGGACCGCTTAAGGATTGAGCAAGTTGCACAGGATGTGTAATGTAGAAAGGATGAAAGGATAGGAACACCAGCTTTTGCTGGCAAGGAACAGCCTTAGGATGAGGCCCCCACGTGTAGGATAGGTGGGATGTTAAGGATAAATGGAAAGGGACTTACGCAAGGATGGGTAACTCGCACTGGAACACGCGAGAGAAGATGGAAAGGGGCGTATATGGATTTTAATCGGGAAGATTTTAGTCGCAAAGGAACGCAGAGAGGGAAACTCAAAATTCCAGGAAAAGGGGTAGCAGAGAGGCTACCCCTTTTTTTGCGTGATTTTTAGCATTACCACTAAAAACGTTAATTTTACTAGATGTTAACGTTACTAGACATCCACTGCTATACGGCACGGTTATGTTGTTTATGACTATTTGTATGGCGGGTGGCACAAGCCTGACAAACTTAATTTACCCTATGCGGTGGTAAAGTAGTTCTAATAATATGTTTACCTACCAATTCAACTTCTCCGCTGTATCTGTCTTCTCCATTGCCTGAAAACTCAAACACAAAAATGTTATGCCAATCGGGCTTGCTGTAGTTGAAGGTAATGCGGGTTTTGGCTCTGGCGATACTGAGCAGTTGCAGTTGATTGTTTTTACAATACTGGCGCAAGTAACTATCGGTAAATTCAGAAATACTTCGTATGCGCCAAAACTGAAAGGCGACAAAGCCCAAGCCTAACCATAACGTTAATTCAAGAAGCGTCATTCATTATCCCTTGGTTTGCGAGAACAAAGTACCAATTGCGCTGCCAAGTAAGTGACTGCGTTCTGGGGTTCTTAGTATGCCTAGCACTAATTCACGTAACTGGGGTACTTGAACAAGATCTGAGAAGAAGCCGCGGAATACTTCGCCATTGTAGTTTTCTTTGCTATCAACCTCGGCAACCGCTTCGAAAAATAGTAGCAATAATTTCTCGTCCATTTGTTGAAAATGGCGGGCAGCAATCACACTTAATATATCTAATCGGTTCAATTTCTTAGCTTCAAAGTGAGTCACTAATTGCGTATATATAGTGTCGTTTTTGGTCTCACAAGACAAACCCCGTAGGGCGGCTAAACTTATTTCATCACCGTCTAACACTGAAAGCATGCATTGGTTAAGCCGCTCAGATACATTCGCAACTTCGGCCATTTCCATAAAAGCCCGTTGAAATGGTTCGGCAAAAAGTGAAAAATTACGCAGCACGCTGTCTTGCACTTCTTGAGCGTTTTCCATTGAGTCTAATCTGATGACCACATCCGCAATTGCCTGTAAGGGAATGGTTTGCCAGTCAGCCACCTGAGGCGCTTTCACATAGGCGATAACATGCTGTGCGCTGGCGCTAATTGGTTGATTCAGCTTCGCACGAACCAGTGCATTAAATTGCGCAAGTAATGACTGCGCGGGCACAAATGAATAAGGATTATCTGGCAATGTGTTAGCCGCTTCAGAATCATCAGAAATTGATTGGCCTAGTGCATCAACAATAATTTGAAGAAAATGGTTTCTTGAAGCCGCTACCACTAATCCCTGCTCGTCTAGAGGGAGTTTGATAAACCAAATATAGTGCTGATTTGAGCTGTTTTTATTCCAAAAAACAATGCCGAACCACGCATGTTGTTGACGAGGGAAGGGCGCAACAGTTGAGCCATTCTCAATATCCAAAAACGCCTGATTGTCTAAAGGGGTAAGTCTTCGACCCATATCAAAAACAATATATTCTGTACCTGCATGCAATAAAAATTCGCTGATAGAGTTAATACTGTTTGCGTTCATTTCAGGCGTTCTCACTTCATAAAACTGATTTTAGGGCGCAAAGTTTAGCATATTTTAGTTGTCGACAGGCAACGGCATTGTTCTTTTAAAGGTGCGAGCGGAATGAGTGCTGCCTCTGGTATACTGCCGTCCAGATTTATAGGGCAAACCTTAAACCATGTAATGACGATGAAGTTAATAGAAGAATTCGAGTATCATTTAAATACGCTAGAAACAGCGATGCGCCAAACTAAAACGTGGCCGAACAAATCACCTAGCAAGGCGCAACTAGCCAGTACTGCCCCTTTTGCTATTGATACCCTGTCTTTTTTCGAATGGCTGGCGTATGTTTTTGTGCCTAAATGTCATTACTTAATAGCGATGGGTCAGTTACCAGGGAAGATGGCAATTTCCCCTGCGGCGCAGATGTATGTGCCAAACTGCCCCGAATCTATCTTAGTTTCGTTGCTTGCTCTTGATAAACTTACCGAACGCAATAAGAAGTAATTTATGCCTGAAGAATTTCCATTTACCCAATGTGAAACCCCAAGTGAAAAGGCTGACAGCAATAGTGTGCAGCCATACCCGCCGCTTAATATTTTATATCAAGATGAGCATATCGTGGCCATTGATAAACCGCCGGGTTTATTAGTGCACAGAAGTCCTATCGACAGGCATGAAACTCGCTTCGCCGTGCAGACATTAAGGGATCAGCTCAACAAGCACGTATTTCCCGCTCACCGACTAGATAGGCCCACATCCGGTGTACTATTGTTTAGTTTTGACAGTAAAACAGCGGCGCTGCTTGGCCAGCAGTTGATGAATAAGCAGGTGCAAAAGCAGTATCACGCTATTGTTCGTGGTTATGTTAAACATTCAGGGCTTATCGATTATGCGCTCAAATATCGTTACGATAAAATTGCCGATAAACATAAGCGCCCGCAGCAGGCACCTCAGCAAGCCACAACGGTATACGAAAGTTTAGCGAACTATGAATTACCTTTCGCCGTAGGTAAATATGAAACCGCCCGCTATTCATTAGTAAAACTTTTGCCCTCGACAGGACGCAAACATCAATTGCGTCGTCATATGGTACATATTAGGCACCCTATCTTGGGAGATACCACCCACGGAGACGGAAAACAGAACAAATTTTTGCAAACACACTTTAGTTTTCAGAATTTGGCCTTAAGTTGTACGCAGATGGGTTTTTATCACCCGATAACCGGAAAGTGGCTATCGGTGTCTGTTAGAATGCATTCAGAAATGCAACGAGTGTTAGATGCGTGGCAAGAATATCAGGTTTAAGGTTTGGGCTAGAAAGTGTGATGCTTAAACGGGAAACCCACACGATTTGAAAAGATAATGAGGAAGTAATGGCAACACTAAAAATTTTTGCAGGTACCGTGTATGGCAATGCGCAACATGTAGCAGAGCAAGTTGAAGAAAATCTTGCAGAGCAAGGTGTAGATTGCGAGCTTGAGAGCGATCCTTCAGTAAGCGACTTTACCGATGCCGACGCTATCTTATTGATTACTTCTACGACTGGCCAAGGCGATGTTCCACCAAACTTAGAATTTGTCTTCTCTGATTTGAAAGACGAGTTTCCATTGCTAAACGACAAGCCTTTTGCTGTTGCTGCGTTAGGTGATAGTAGTTACGGGGAAAGTTTTTGTGGAGCCGGTCGTCAATTCAATGAATTGTTATTAGAGCTGCAAGGTAAAGCAGTAGCCGACATGCTAGAAGTGGATGCCCTTGAGACCCTTGAACCTGAAACCATGGTTATTGAGTGGGTTAATGGTATTAAAGCTCAGTTAGGCGTGTAACGGGGTTCGACAATAATCTCAAAAAATAGAAAAGGGCGCTAGGCGCCCTTTTTTAATGCAAAACGTTTAATACGTGAATACAGACTTATTCAACACCACGTAGTAGGGCATTAATACCTACTTTTGCACGGGTTTTAGCATCTACTTTCTTCACGATAATGGCAGCATATAGGCTGTACTTTCCGTCTGGGCTTGGCATGTTACCTGAAACTACTACAGAGCCCGCAGGTACGCGGCCATAATGTACTTCGCCGGTTTCACGGTCGTAAATACGGGTGCTTTGGCTAATGTAAACGCCCATTGAAATAACTGCGCCTTCTTCAACAATAACGCCTTCAACAATTTCAGAACGTGCGCCAATAAAGCAGTTATCTTCAATGATAGTAGGGTTCGCTTGAAGTGGCTCTAAAACACCACCAATGCCTACGCCGCCAGATAAGTGAACGTTCTTACCAATTTGTGCGCAAGAACCAACCGTTGCCCATGTATCTACCATGGTGCCTTCGTCAACGAATGCACCAATGTTTACGTATGAAGGCATAACAACCGCATTTTTACCCACGAAGGTACCGGTACGGACTGCAGCAGGAGGCACAATACGCGCGCCGTCATTAGCAAATTGTTCAGCAGTATAGTTGCTGTATTTCAATGGCACTTTGTCGTAGTAACGGCTTTCAGCGCCTTCAATAACATCGTTGTTGTGTAGGCGGAAGAAAAGTAAAACAGCTTTCTTTAACCACTGATGAACAACCCACTCGCCCGCGATTTTTTCAGCTACACGCGCTTTTCCGCTATTAAGCAATGCAATAGCATCAGCAACGGCTTGTTTCACTTCTGCTGGAGCAGAAGAAGGGCTAATGTTATCGCGGTTTTCGAAGGCGTCTTCAATAATGGCTTTCAATTCATTCATGGTATCGTGATATCTTCAAGTTGATCGAGTTTAAACAAGATACGCTTTTTCAAGCTCACTTGTTGTTCTTGGGTTAATGCTTTGCCAGCATCATTACTGACAATAAATATATCTTCTGCGCGCTCGCCAATAGTAGCAATCTTTGCCAGCTTCAAGGTGACGTTAGTATCAACAAAAGCATGGCCAATTTTAGCTAATATGCCTGGCGCGTCTAGTGCTTCTAACTCAACGAGTGTCGCTTCATCGCTCACACCGAAAAAGCGTACTTTAGTAGGCACGTCTAGCTGTTTCATTTGTCGAGGTAGTTTACGCTTATTTTCGTGTGAACGGCCTGGTTTTTCAAGCTGGGTGCTAATCGCTTTTTCTAGCGATTGAATTCGGGACTCAGATGTTAGCCTGGAACCATCATTTTCAAGCACCAACATACTGTCAAACACATAGCCATCGCGGGTTACGGTAACATGGGCGTCGTGAATAGAGCAATTACGACTGTCTAAAACGGAAGCTACTTGTGCAAATAAGGCTTTTCTATCTTTACCGAAAAGAAAAATTTCCGTGCCGCCTTTTGCACTGTTGTCATTGGCTTTAACGAGAAGCTGGTCGCTATCTGGTGTTAGCCAATCATCCTGAGCCTTAACGATTTCTTCGGTATGCCATGCAATTTGGGTGGGCTTGAATCGTACAAAATAGTCATCATCTAACCGCGCCCATAATCCATCAATGGATTCAGAGCTAACCCTGCGTTCGTGCAGAATTTGTTGCGCTTGATATTTGTGAGTAGTCACTCGCTCACTTAATGTTACTTGGCACTGTAACCCGTTATCTAATGCTTTTTGCGTCATTAAATAAAGTTCTCTAAGCAGAGATGCTTTCCAATCATTCCACAAATTATCGTTGGTTGCCCGAATGTCTGCAAGGGTAAGGGTATAAAGTAAATTTAAGTGGTTGTGGCTTCTTACCGCGCCAGCAAATTCACTGATAACGTCTGGATCGTAAATGTCTCTGCGCTGCGCCACTACCGACATTAGCAGGTGGTTTTCCACTAGCCAGCTTATCATGGCCGCGTCGTTCGCCGGTACATCATGCTGTTCACAGAACTTAGCAACATCAATGGCGCCTAGCGTTGAGTGGTCGCCGTTACGACCTTTAGCGATATCGTGAAATATAGCAGCAATATACAATACTTCTGGCTTGTCTAGATTGCGACAGATACGGCCACAGCGTGGAAAATCTTTGTTCTCTTTCGAGAAAAAATAATTCACGTGCTTCACTAAGCGGTGCGTATGTTCATCCACTGTGTAGGCGTGAAACAAATCAAATTGCATCATCCCTACAATGGCATCCCACTCAGGTAAGTAAGCTTGTAAAATGCCGTACTGATGCATAATGTCCCAACCAAAATTAAAAAAGTCGGGTTGTTTTAGCAAGACCATGAGCTTTTCACGGCAAGCGGGGCGCTCAACAAAGTAAGCATTCTCAAATGTACGATGTGCGTTTCTTATTTGGCGAATACAAGTGGTGCTTAAACCTTGAACTTCAGGGGTATTAGTGACCACATTTAAAAAGTCTAAAATGGCTTCTGGCGAAGAAAAAGCATTCTCATGGCGAGGCGAAATCATATTATCGAGTAATTCGAAATCTTCGTTAATAATCGCGGTACGCTGAACACTCTGATTAAGCATGTCATACTTGAACCGTTGCAAAAGCATTTGGTTCAATTCAGAAACTCGGGCAACGGTGCGGAAGAAGTCACGCATCATCTTTTCAACTGAACTTTTTCCTTCTTCTCCATACCCCAGCATGGCGGCAACATCAGGTTGGTAATCAAAAAGAAGGCGGTTTTCACTTCGCCCTGCAACCAAATGTAAGGCACAACGCATTTTCCACAAATGCATTCTACAGGTGATTAATTCGCTGTGTTCTTGCTCGGTAAAGTAGCCGTGCCCCACTAGGTTCCAGCCGTCATATTCTTTAAAGTGTTTTTTTGCCACCCAACCAATAGACTGGATATCCCTTAAACAGCCTGGGTTTTCTTTGATGTTAGGCTCTAGGTTGTACGCTGTACCGTTAAATTTAGCGTGACGTCGCTTTTGTTCATCGTACTTGGCCGAGAAAAACGCTTTACTCGACCAAGAATTTCGCCCGTTTACTTCATCCCACAGCTTTTCAAAAATAGATTCGCTGCCGCAAAGCAATCGACTTTCTACGAGGTTAGTGGCAATGGAAATGTCGTCTTTGGCAAGGCTGACGGTTTCTTTGATGGTACGTACTGACTGACCCACATCAAGCTTAATATCCCAAAGCAGAGTAATAAAACGACTGACTTTTTCTTGGGTGTCGGGCTTAAGGGTTCGTTTGCTCACTATCAGCAAATCAATGTCGGAATAAGGTTGAAGGTGCCCGCGTCCATAGCCACCTACGGCACATAATGCTAATTCACTTTCATTGTCTAAACCGTAGAGGTGCCACAAATGGCACAAAAGGGCATCAACGAATTGTGCACGCCCAGTCACAAGTTGGTTAACAGGAATGCTATCGAATGACGCTTTTATCCATGCATAGCTATCTTCTACACACGACTTGATGGCAACTAAGTCGTCAACCGACGTTATTTGATCAATATTTTTTATTAGGGATTGCAGCGTCAAATTACACCTTCTATGCGTACAGCTTTTTGAACACACTGAACCTTACCATGAAATGAAACGAAATCGCAGTGCCGATTAGTTGCATACCCAAGGCAATATTGTGAATAAATATACGAAAATGTTATAGGTATGCTGCAAGCATAAGATGAAATATGACAGCGCTATTTTCAAGGCGGGCAATAGGACTGATAGCAATAGGGCTGATAGCAATAGGACTGATAGCAATAGGACTGAAAGTAACAGTCAATGCGATAGCTCAGAGGAATAGCGTGGTAACTAGTGTGCTGTCGTTCCTGCTAAAAACCTGTGATGTACATTCGTAACCAACAACGAAAGAAAGGAAAAAAGCATGAAGGCGTAGTAGAAGTATAAAAACATATAGCAACCAAAAAAGTTAAGCTGCTATATGTTTATATAGGCGATTCAAACACTAAATAAAGAGTGCTTATCGAAACTGACCATTATTTGTCAGTGTGCAAAACGTTAACTGTGTGAAATCACTCGCGGAAGGTCTTCTTCGTCACGCAATGTTAATACTTCCACACCGTCTTCGGTAACCAGTAAGGTATGCTCCCATTGTGCACTTAAACTTCTGTCTTTGGTTACTACCGTCCACTGGTCAGGAAGAATTTTTGAGTAACGCTTACCTGCATTCACCATAGGTTCAATGGTGAAGCACATGCCCGCCTCAAGCACATCGCCAGTGCCAGGCTTACCGTAATGCACGATTTGTGGCTCTTCGTGGAAACTCGCGCCAATACCATGACCACAGTACTCGCGCACGATTGAATAGTTATGCGCTTCTGCGTGGGTTTGGCAGATATGACCAATATCGCCCAATGTCATACCCGGTTTTACTTCTTTAATCGCTTTATATAAGCATTCTTGTGTAACTCGGCTTAAACGCTCTGCCATAATCGTTGGCTTTCCAACGGTAAACATCTTAGAAGTATCACCGTGGTAACCATCTTTAATAACAGTGACATCGATATTAATAACGTCACCATCTTTCAATTTTTTGTCCGAGGGGATGCCATGGCAGATGCAATGGTTTACAGACGTACAAATTGATTTAGGGAAAGGCGGGTGACCATAGTTTAATGGCGCAGGAATAGCTTGCTGCTCATTAACAATGTAATCATGACAAATTGTATTTAACTCATCTGTCGTTACACCCTTTTTTACATAGGGTCCAATCATAGTGAGTACATCGGCTGCTAGTTTTCCAGCCACGCGCATTTTTTCGATTTCTTCAGAGGTCTTAATAATTGCTGACACAGCGTCTCTCTATTCGTTTATTTAGGCCGTTACGCTACCGCTTGTAAAATAGGGCAGAGGTTAACGCACAGAATATATCTATATAGGTATATTTTAGCCATTAGGATTGAATGTGTATAGGGGCAGTCTTAAAGAATGCAAGTAATGGCAAAACTGGCAGTAAAACTTGAGTGGGTATGCGTAATATGGTATAAAGCGCGCGCCCTGACGGAATGCCCTTAAAAGCGTTTGGTCAAAAGGGTAAATTAAATTTAATTAAAACACACATATACCAACACTGCGTATCGGGGTGTTCTACTTATTTACTTAGGTGGGATCGATACAATGGGTATATGGAGGCCTAACCCCGAGAGGAAATTAAAATGGCAAATGTTTCAATGCGTGACATGCTGAAAGCCGGTGTGCATTTCGGTCACCAAACTCGTTACTGGAACCCTAAGATGAAACCATACATCTTTGGCGCACGTAACAAAGTTCATATCATCAACCTTGAAAAAACAGTTCCACTTTTCAACAACGCTCTTAACTACCTATCAAGCGTAGCATCTAAGAAAGGGAAAATCCTTTTCGTAGGTACTAAGCGCGCTGCTGGCGATGCGGTAAAAGATGCAGCTGTTAAATGTGACCAGTTTTACGTTAACAAGCGTTGGTTAGGTGGTATGTTGACTAACTGGAAAACAGTTCGTCAATCAATCAAGCGTTTGAAAGAACTTGAGCAGAAAAGCCAAGACGGTACTTTCGAAAAGCTGACCAAAAAAGAAGCCCTAATGCTTCAGCGTGAAATGGAAAAGCTTGAAAACAGCCTTGGCGGTATCAAAGATATGGGCGGCTTGCCAGACGCTATCTTTGTTGTCGATGCAGACCACGAGCACATTGCTATCACAGAAGCACGTAACCTGGGTATTCCAGTTGTTGGTGTTGTGGATACTAACTCTAACCCAGATGGTGTTGATTACATCATTCCTGGTAACGACGATGCAATCCGCGCAGTTCAACTTTACTTGGATGCCGCTGCTAACGCTGTGATTTCTGGTCGCGAAAGCAACCTTGAAGCACAAGCTGAGCAAGACGACTTCGTAGAAGCAGCAGAGTAATTCTGTTCGCTTTACTGTCATATCAAAAGCATATGATAGTGCAACAATACGAAACGTATTGAGAGGGGCGATAACGCCCCTTTTACCTAACCGAATTTATATTTATTGCTGAGGAATTGAAAAATGGCAGTGACTGCAGCACTAGTTAAAGAACTGCGCGAGCGTACAGGCGCAGGTATGCTGGATTGTAAGAAAGCCCTGGTTGAAACGGATGGTGACATTGAGCTAGCCATTGAAAACATGCGTAAATCAGGCCAAGCGAAAGCAGCTAAAAAAGCAGGCCGTATCGCAGCTGAAGGTGTAATCCTTACTAAAGTTCAAGACGGTCGCGCGACTATGCTTGAAATTAACTGTGAAACAGATTTCGTAGCACGTGACGAAGGTTTCCTTAAGTTTGGTAACGAGTTGCTAGAAATAGCAGCAGCGAACAACATCAACGATATCGACACGTTGAATGCGTCTGAACTTAACGGTGCTAAAGTAAGCGACGTTCGTGACACATTAGTGGCGAAAATCGGTGAAAACATCTCTCCTCGTCGCGTTATTAACGTTGAAGGCGATACACTAGGTGCATACGTGCACGGCGGTCGTATCGGCGTAATCTCAATTCTTACTGGTGGCAGCGAAGAGTTGGCTAAAGACATTGCAATGCACGTTGCAGCGGCTAGCCCTCAGTTCGTTAAGCCTGAAAATGTTCCAGCTGAAGTTGTTGAGAAAGAGAAAGAAATCCAAATCGGTATTGCAATGCAGTCTGGTAAGCCAGCTGATATCGCAGAGAAGATGGTTGCAGGCCGCATGAAGAAGTTTACTGGTGAAGTAAGCTTAACTGGTCAGCCTTTCGTTAAAGATCCTTCAATCAGCGTTGCTGAGTTGCTTAAAAACAACTCTGCTGATGTTGTTAACTTCGTACGTTTCGAAGTTGGTGAAGGTATCGAGAAGAAAACCGAAGACTTTGCAGCAGAAGTTGCAGCACAAATGGAAGCGGCCAAGAAATAATTGGGCGTTTATCTTTTGCATTGTGTTAATGTCAGATAAACTACAAGGCACCTCTTCGGAGGTGCTTTTTTATAGCTACTACCCGCGGGTTACGGTTTTGCTAAGGTAAGGTAGAGTGCAAAACGGTAAAATCTTTAAACGCTTACGAAAGCATTTTGTCCTATTCTTTTTACCTGCAAAAGCAGTGTGTAAATAATAGAAAAGCATAAGACAAAATGGGTTTACGAGGACATATCGAATAATGAGTATCACACCGAAATCAGCATATCGACGCATTCTGTTAAAGCTAAGTGGCGAAGCCCTTATGGGTGAAGAAGGCTTTGGCATCGATCCTAAAGTACTTGACCGTATGGCCCAAGAAATCAAAGAACTTGTTGAACTAGGTGTTCAAGTAGGCTTGGTTATTGGTGGCGGAAACTTGTTCCGCGGCGAAGGGCTTGCAAAAGCAGGCATGAACCGCGTTGTAGGCGACCACATGGGTATGCTTGCTACCGTAATGAACGGCTTAGCCATGCGTGATGCACTGCATCGTGCCTTTGTTAATGCGCGTATGATGTCAGCTATTCCTTTGAACGGCGTGTGCGATGCTTACAATTGGGCAGAAGCGATTAGCTTATTAAAATCTGGCCGCGTGGTTATCTTTTCTGCGGGCACTGGCAATCCTTTCTTCACGACCGATTCAGCCGCCTGTCTTCGCGGAATTGAAATTGAAGCCGATGCCGTGCTAAAAGCCACAAAAGTTGATGGCGTTTATAGCGATGATCCGGTTAAGAATCCAGATGCTACTTTGTACGATCAACTTTCTTATCAAGAAGTCCTTGAGAAAGAATTAAAAGTGATGGACCTGTCAGCGTTCACACTTGCTAGAGATCACAGCCTTCCTATTCGTGTATTTAACATGAACGAAGCAGGTTGTTTGAAACGTGTTGTTATGGGTGAGCAAGTTGGCACCCTAATTTGTCACGCTGACAATAGTTAATTAAGAAAATAGGAAATATAACGTGATTGATGAAATTGAATTAGATGCGCAAGAGCGTATGGATAAAAGCATCAGTGCACTTAAAGGCCAGTTTAGCAAAATTCGTACAGGCCGTGCTCATCCAAGCTTATTAGATGGCATTATGGTACCTTACTACGGTACAGATACACCGCTAAAGCAAGTCGCTAACGTCATTGCGGAAGACAGCCGTACATTAGCACTGACGGTTTTTGATAAAAGTGCTATTCAAGCTGTTGAAAAAGCAATTATGCAGGCAGATTTGGGATTAAACCCAATGAGCGCTGGTGGTTCTATTCGAATTCCACTTCCTCCGCTTACCGAAGAGCGTCGTAAAGACCTTATTCGCGTAGTGCGCAATGAAGCAGAAAACGGTCGAGTTTCAATTCGAAACATCCGCCGAGATGCTAACAGCGACGTAAAAGAATTACTTAAAGAGAAAGAAATCAGCGAAGATGAAAGCCGCGCAGCGGAAGAAAATATTCAGTCTTTAACGAATGACTTCATTAAGAAAGTTGACGGCATGCTTGCTGTTAAAGAAAAAGAACTGATGGAAGTGTAACAAGTATTATGATTGGGAAGCGGTCAAACGCAGCCAAAACGACTGATACAGTAGGGCCAGCAACCGTTGCTGGCCCTAAACATGTTGCCATCATTATGGATGGCAATGGTCGTTGGGCGCAAAAGAAAGGGAAAATTCGTACCTTCGGGCACAAGGCAGGTGTTGAGTCTGTTCGAGCAGTGGTGCGCTTTGCTCGTCAAACTGGCATTGATTCTTTAACCTTGTTCGCTTTTTCAAGTGAAAACTGGAAGCGGCCTGAAGAAGAAGTCAGTGTATTGATGGAACTGTTCAATTTAGTATTAAACAGTGAAGCCAAACGACTCCATAAAAATGGCGTTCGCTTAAAAGTTATAGGCGATTTAAGTGCTTTTGATAGCAAGTTGGTTGGAAAAATCCGCAAAGCGGAAGAAATGACTTCTGGTAATAACGATCTTGTCCTCAATATCGCAGCCAATTACGGCGGCAGATGGGACATTGTTAATGCCGCTAGAGAAGTGGCTGAAAAAGTCAAGCAAGGTGAAATGTCGCTTCAAGACATCGATGAGGCAGTTTTTAATCAACATACCTCTACGGCAAGCCTTCCTGAACTCGATCTTCTTATACGCACAGGTGGTGAACACCGAATCAGCAACTTTTTATTATGGCAGTGTGCGTACGCCGAATTATATTTTACCGATGTGCTATGGCCAGACTTCAATGAAGATGTTTTTCAATTAGCCGTAGATGATTTTAATGTTCGCCAACGACGATTCGGTCTTACCGGTGAACAAATTGATACTGCCAGCAGCTAATTCTATGCAGGCAGGCATCAGGGCAGGCCTGAGCACAGGAGCCGAGAGCCAATTATGCTAAAACAAAGAATAATAACAGCGTTAATTCTCGCGCCTTTGGCGCTATTTTCCATACTGTTTCTGCCTATCTTCTGGTTTGAAATTGCGATTTCCGGTGTGGTTGCCATAGGGGCTTATGAATGGGCTAATATGTCCGGCATATGTGAGCGCCCTAAAAAAATACTCTTTATGGCAGCAGCATTCGCTATCTGCATCAGCTTATCTTTTATTGTCGATACCAGCGTTATTTGGTATCAAGGCCAGCTTCACGATTTATATCACGGTATTTTAGGTGTAGCGGTAGTGTGGTGGATAGTGTCTCTATTCATGGTTATAGCCTATCCTAAATACACTAAGTTTTGGCGTGAAAGCCGCAGTGTACGTACCGTGTTCGGCTTACTGACCTTAATTCCAACTTGGGTGGCGGTGATTGCCCTTCGTACCAGCTTGCACGATGTCGACCCCTTTTATGGCGCATCACTTATCTTCTACGTGTTAGGTATTGTGTGGGCAGCAGATATAGGCGCTTTCTTTGTTGGCGTTAAATTTGGTCGCCACAAGCTGCGTCCTAATGTTTCTCCGGGTAAAAGCTTAGAAGGTCTTTTAGGTGGCATTGCTGCTTCATTTGCCATTATCGCTTTTGCTGCATTGCACTATCAAGTTGAGCCTTCTCGTATTTGGTTGCACCTCATTATCGGCGGCGTTACCGTGGCGGTTTCAGCATTAGGTGATCTTAACGAAAGCATGCTAAAACGGTGCGCTGGCATTAAAGATAGTGGAAAAATCTTGCCTGGACACGGCGGGGTTTTAGACAGAATAGATAGCTTAACCGCTGCATTTCCAGTCTTTGCGTTCTGTTATGTAACATGGATGGCGTGATGCAAACCGTTACTGTTTTAGGGGCAACCGGCTCTATTGGTTGCAATACCCTCGATGTTATTAATCGCCACCCTGAAAAATACCGCACCTTTGCCATCACCGGCAATGGCCAGCTTGAATTGCTCATGCAGCAAGCGCAAAAGTGTTGTCCTCGATTCGTAGTAGTGGCTGATGAAGCTAAGTACAAAGAGGCTTGCAGGCTGGCGGCAGAATACAACATTACCGCTGAAATACTTTGCGGCGCTAAAGCATTAGAAGACGTGTCTTGTGCAGCCGAAATCGATACCGTGATGGCTGCCATAGTGGGGGCGGCAGGTTTGCTGCCTACATTAGCGGCGGTAAAAGCGGGCAAAAAGGTATTATTAGCAAATAAAGAAGCGCTAGTGATGTCTGGTGCATTATTTATTGATGCTGCAACACAAAGCGGCGCTGAAATTTTACCTATAGACAGTGAGCATAACGCTATCTTTCAATGTCTCCCTCAAGGTTATGAGTATGGCGAATTGGAGAAGGCGGGTATTAGCAAGATTTTGCTAACAGGCTCAGGGGGACCTTTCAGAGAGCGTGAATTGAGTTCCTTTAATGCTATTACGATTGATGAAGCGAGCAGCCACCCTAATTGGTCTATGGGGCGTAAAATCACGATAGATTCGGCCACTATGATGAACAAGGGGCTTGAGTTTATCGAGGCCTGTTGGTTATTTGGTGCTTCACCAGACGACATTCAAGTGGTGGTCCACCCACAAAGTTTTATTCATTCGATGGTGCAGTATGTAGACGGTTCGGTTATAGCGCAGCTGGGTAACCCAGATATGCGTACCCCCATTGCTTATGGTCTTGCCTACCCATCTCGCATTGATGCTGGTGTTAAGCCATTAGATTTTTCCGATATGGCTAATTTTAGTTTCGAAACGCCGTGTTTCACGCGCTATCCTAATTTAAAACTCGCCATTGATGCATGTAGAGAAGGGCAGGCAGCTACCACCCGTTTAAATGCTGCAAATGAAATAGCGGTTGCCTCTTTTCTAGAGGGGAAAATAGGGTTTACGGATATTGCAGTAGTCAATGAAGAAACCCTAAACAAAATGGAACCAGTAACCGTTTCATCTATCCAACAAATCCTTGAACAGGATACTGCCGCCCGCGCGGCAGCAGACCAAGTCATTAGAGGTAAGTTCACGTGTTAGGATTTTTATGGAGCTTAGGTGCATTTATTGTCGCGTTAGGTATTTTAGTCGCGGTACATGAGTGGGGACACTTCTACATAGCGCGGCGTTGCGGCGTGCAAGTAGAGCGTTTTTCTATTGGTTTTGGCAAGCCGCTTTGGCGTAGAACCAGTAAAACAGGCACTGAGTATGTGATTGCTATGATCCCGCTTGGTGGCTATGTACGCATGCTTGATGGGCGAATTGACGATGTACCCCCAGAATTAGAACACAAAGCGTTTAACCATAAGCCAGTATTGCAGCGCATGGCCATTATTTTTGCTGGGCCTGGCGTGAATTTTATTTTTGCTGTGTTTGCATTGTGGTTGATGTTTTTAATTGGCCTACAAACCGTAAAACCCGTTATTGGTAATATTGAGCCTGAAAGTATTGCTGCTCAAGCAGGTATTGAGAAAGGCGATGAAGTCATTAAAGTAGGCTCCCGTAGTACTCCAGACTGGGAGGCGGTGAACCTTGAAGTGGTGTCTTATATTGGTCAAGAATCAGCGCTAGTTACTGTATTGACCCAAGATAAAACAGAAAAAGAAGTAACATTTACACTTGAGGGTTGGAACTTTGACCCTGATAGCGAGTCTCCTTTAAGCAGTCTAGGAATAACCCCTTTTCGTCCTAATCCAACTTTGGAAGTGGGTTTTGTTGGAGAGGACAGTGCAGCACAAAAGGCTGGTTTGCAACCAGGTGATAAATTACTCGCTTTAAATGGTGATGAATTAACCACGTGGCAGGCATTAGTTGATGTGATTGTTGAAAGCCCTGGAGATTCGGTTGTATTGTCGATTGAAAGGGATGGACAACCCCAGCAACTGCGTGCAACGATAGCGCGCCGCGATACACCAGAAGGGCAAACTGGGTATTTAGGGGTCAGTCCAACGTTTGAAGCTTGGCCTGAAGGGTATGTGTTTACCCATCAATATGGCATAGTAGAGGCCGTTGGAAGAGCGCTAGATAAAACGTGGCGCTTAATGACACTCAGTGTTGAGATGATAGGCAAATTGGTTACCGGCGATGTTTCGGTGAAAAATTTAAGTGGGCCTATATCCATCGCTCAAGGAGCAGGAACCAGTGCCGGTTACGGCTTGGCTTACTTTTTGAGCTTTCTTGCCTTAATCAGTGTGAATTTAGGCATAATTAATTTACTACCCTTGCCCATGCTAGATGGTGGTCACCTGATGTTTTACATCGTGGAATGGCTTACCGGCAAGCCTGTACCTGATGCGGTACAGGAGTGGGGTTACAGAATCGGTGGCGTGCTTCTGTTTATGATAATGGGTATCGCTATTATGAACGATATTGCTCGCATAGCCTGATGAAAGTCAGGAAACATAAAACAGCTAACATAAAACGCGGCCAGGAAAAGAAAAATAGATGAAGTTAAAACAGTTAGTAGCAGCCGGAGCCATTTTTTCCAGTGCTAGCTTTGCCAATGCTGCGGCGCAGAATAGTGAATTCGTTGTAGAAGATATTCGAGTAGAAGGTCTACAACGGGTAGCACTAGGTGCAGCCTTAACCTATTTGCCAGTTCAGGTTGGTGATGAGCTAAATACCTTCCGGGTAACTCAGCTTATCCGTTCTCTGTACTCATCAACGCATTTCGAGAACGTCGAAATTCTGCGTGACGGCAACACATTGGTAGTACGCGTAGCCGAACGGCCCACAATAAGTAACATTATTTTTGAGGGCAACGATGATATTAAAGATGAGCAGCTCCAAGAAAGCTTAGATGGCAATGGCGTACGCTTAGGCGAGCCTTTAGATAAAACCGTTCTAACGTCAATTGAAAATGGCTTGAAAGATTTCTTTTACAGCATTGGTAAATATAACGCTGACGTAACAGCGATTATTACACCGCTTCCTCGAAATCGTGTCGATTTGAAATTACTTTTTGAAGAAGGTGATGCGGCTAAAATTCAACAAATCAACATCGTTGGTAACGAGATTTTTACTGATGCAGAGTTGATGGATCAGTTCGAGCTACAGTTCGATACACCATGGTGGGATTTCTTGTCAGAAACTCGCTATCAGCAACAAACGTTGCAAGGTGATATGGAATCACTACGTAACCACTATTTAGATCGTGGTTACCTCCGCTTTAATGTTGATTCTACACAAGTATCTATGACTCCTGAAAAGTCGGGCATTTACGTTGCAATGAACGTAAGTGAAGGCGAGCAATACACTATTTCAGAAGTGGAACTAGTGGGTGATGTGCTTGGACATGAAGAATATATTCAGCGTGTATTGCCACTTACGCCAGGTGAGCTTTATAACCAAGCTGAAGTGACTTATACAGAAGAGTTTATTAGTAAGTACCTTGGTCGATTTGGTTACGCTTATCCAACAGTGACCACAGTACCAAACATCAACGATGAAGATAAAACGGTTAAGCTGACACTGTCTGTTGACCCTGGTAAACGTATCTACGTTAAACGTATTAAATTCAACGGTAACGTGGTTACTGCTGATAACGTGTTACGTCAGAACGTAAGCCAAATGGAAGGTACATGGTTATCAAATAACTTACTTGAGTCATCCAAGAACCAATTATCTCGTTTGACGTATATGGAAGAGGTTGAGTTTGAAACCATTCGAATTCCAGGCCAAGACGATCAAGTAGACGTTAACTTCAACGTTAAAGAGCAACCTTCTGGCTCATTTAACGCAGGTATCGGTTACGGTGACCAAACCAAGTTAAGCCTTCAAGCGGGTATACAGCAAGATAACTTCTTGGGTACAGGTAAGCGTGTAGGCTTGAACTTAAGTACGGTTTCTTATCAACGTTCAGCACAAATCACGTATAACGACCCGTATTTTACTATTGATGGCATAAGCTTAGGGGGTTCATTAGGGTATAGTGAATTTGATGGCTCAGACTTTAACGTTATCCAGTACAACTCTAAGCAGTGGTCTGTAGGTGCAAATGTCGGTTATCCGATAAATGAATTTAACCGAATCAACTTCGGGCTAACGTACAGCAACGTAGAGCTTTATAACCGTGGTTATTATGAGCAAACGGAACAGTTTTATAATCAGTTCCTTGACGGAGATGATCCTGATGCGCCCATTAAATACCATAGCTATCTTGCCAGCGTAAGTTGGAGTCGTAGTACATTAAACCGTGGTTTATTCCCTACGGCTGGCTCGTCACAGCGTGCCTCATTTAGTATCACTACACCTAATTCAGATGTAAACTACTTCAAAACCTTGTTTGATGGGAAGTGGTATTTCCCACTGTCTAGAAATCAGCGTTGGTCAGTACTTGCAAGAATTAGAATGGGTTACGGTAACGGCTATGGCGATGTAGACGGTAACGAGCAAATATTGCCATTTACCGAAAACTTCACCGCAGGTGGTTCGGATTCACTTCGTGGATTTGAAAACAACACCGTAGGTCCGCGTGGTATCATTCGCTCGCCAAGTGGCTCTTTAACAGGCCCTGATGGCGAAGTGTACCCAACCGACCCTATTGATGATGTAATTACATTATCAAGCCGCAGCCTTGGTGGTAACGCCATGGCACTAGGTGGTCTTGAGTTAATTGTTCCCACACCTTTTGTGGAAGCAGATATGGATAACTCGGTACGAACCAGTCTATTTGTGGATGTGGGCAACGTGTGGGATACTGAGTTCGATTACGACCAATATAAAGACTTTAGTCAATCTAGTACTCAGTATGGTTCATTGGTAGACTATTCTGATTGGTCACTGTATCGTAGTTCTGCTGGTATTTCGGTACAATGGATTTCACCAATGGGACCGATGGTATTTAGCTTCTCAAGAGCTATTCAAGAACGTGAGGGTGATGATGCTAAATTCTTCACCTTTAATATCGGTCAGACATTCTAAAATATTAAACGGGGCCATTGGCACCCAGATAAAAAGATGGATAAAAGGAGTTCCTTTTGAAACAGTTGGTTAAACATATTGTTGCAGGTGCAATGCTTGGTAGCGCACTAGTTAGTACTTCAGTAATGGCAGAGCAAAAAATTGCTGTTGTTGATGTTCAGGGCATTTTTCAAGCTATGCCTCAGGCTGCTGAAATCCAAAACGCCATTCAGGTGGAGTTTAAAGACCGCATCGAAGAAGTTAATCAACTTCAACGTGATGGTCAGTTCTTCGCAGAACGTCTTCAACGCGACGCAGCAACAATGAGCGCTCAAGAAAAGAAAGAGCTTGAGCAAAAAATGTTGGCTGTACGTGAAGAGTTAGCAGAAAAAGCACAACCGCTTAAGCAAAACATTCAGCGTCGTAGCAACGAAGAACAAAACAAATTATTCAGCCTTATCAAGCAAGCAATTGATTCAGTTGCCGCTAAACAAGGTTATGACATTGTACTTAACGCAACGGCAACGCCTTTCGTAAAAGAACAATACGACATGTCAGAGCAAGTATTAGAACAGGTTAGCAAAGTAAACTAAGGCAGTAATGCTTACAGTTTGTCGCTAATTTCATCAGACCAACGCCCGAAAGGGGTTGGTCTGATTTGTTTTTTGCGCCTAACAGCGTATGGTTGCCGCCGTTTTAGTAATTTACGGCGAGTTTGTGACCATGAAACAGTTTTTAGGTCATGCTTGCACTATAGGAGATAGTTTTTGACCACTTCACTCAATACCATAGAAATCCAGGAAATTCTGTCGTTACTTCCTCACAGATACCCGTTCCTGTTGGTTGATCGAGTAACAGACTACGTTCTGGGTGAATCAATTAAAGCGTATAAAAATATCACTTTTAACGAGCCTTGCTTTACCGGGCACTTCCCAGGCCGCCCTATATTTCCAGGCGTGCTGATTCTAGAAGCCATGGCACAAGCCGCGGGCGTTCTTGGTTTTAAGACCATGGGCCAAAATGATAAATTGTATTTATATGCAGGAATTGACAACGCTCGATTTAAGCGTCCTGTTGTACCTGGAGACAAACTAGAGTTTGATGTTGCCTTGGTAAAAGAAAGACGGGGCATCTGGAAGTTTAAAGGCGTTGCAACTGTTGATGGCGAAAATGTATGTGTTGCAGAGTTTATGTGTGCAATGAGAGAGATGACCTAACGTGATCCATCCTACTGCGGTAATTTCAGATAAAGCATCTATTGGCGAAAACGTCACTATTGGTCCATTTTGCGTGATTGATGATGATGTGACGATTGGCGATGGCTGTGTATTGAAGTCCCATGTGGTCGTTCGCGGCACCACCCGCATTGGCAAGAATAATACTTTCTATCAATTTTCATCTATTGGTGAAGATTGCCAAGACAAAAAATATGCTGGTGAACCCACAAATTTAATTATTGGTGATGACAACGAGTTCCGTGAAGGCGTGACTGTGCATCGTGGCACCATTCAAGATAACAGCGAAACTATTATTGGTTCACGATGCTTGTTTATGGTTAATTCACACATTGCCCATGATTGTGTGTTAGGTAATGATATTATTTTAGCCAATAACGTTGCCGTTGCCGGGCATGTTCATATTGATGATTTCGTTATTGTGGGCGGTGCGGTTGGTATTCACCAATTTTGTAAAGTGGGTGCACATGCGTTCTTAGGCGCTGGCGGTATTATTCTTCGCGATACACCTCCTTTTGTGATGGTCAGCGGTACAAAAAATATTCCTCAGGGCATCAACTCTGAAGGTTTACGTCGTCGCGGTTTCGATAAAGATGAAATAATGGCGATTAAACGTGCCTATAAAGTTATTTACCGTGAAGGTAACACGGTGGCCGAAGCGGTAGAGGTTCTTTCTTCGCAAGAAGCAGGTTCTAGCGGTGTTGCACTTATGACTGCGTTTTTAAAGAACGCAGAGCGCGGTATCATTAGATAACATGAGCCCGCTATCATGAGTAAACCTTTGCGTATCGCCATGGTGGCAGGCGAGCCATCAGGCGATGTACTCGCCGCTGGTATGGTTGGCGAATTAAAACGCTTATACCCTGATGCAATTATTGAGGGGATAGGCGGGCCTAATATGCAGGCTCAAGGTTTTCATAGCTTATTTGATATGGAAACCTTATCTGTAATGGGCTTAGTGGAAGTACTGTCCCATTTACCCGCTATTTTAAAAGTCAAAAAAGCGCTGCTCGCCCATTTCTCTAATAACCCGCCTGATATTTTTGTTGGCATAGATGCTCCTGATTTTAACCTTCGGGTAGAAAAAGAACTTAAAGCGAAGGGTATTAAAACCATTCATTACGTTAGCCCAACTATTTGGGCGTGGCGTGAAAAGCGGGTACATAAAATTGCCAAGGCGGCAGGGCGAGTGCTGGGTTTGTTTCCTTTCGAGCAGCAAGTTTATGATAAGTACGATGTACCTTATACCTTTGTTGGTCACACTATGGCAGATAGCATAGCGTTAACACCTGACCAACAAGCGTCTCGCAAAATGCTCAATCTACCTATCGATAAAGCGGTTTTGGCGGTACTACCAGGTTCTCGCCGTGGTGAAGTTGATACGCTTCTGCCTATTTTTATTAAGACGATGGAAAAAATTGCCGCGCAGAGACCGGATATTGAATTTGTGATCCCCGCTGCCAATATGCATCGTCTAGAACAAATTAATAGCATGTTGAAAGAGGCTAAAAACGTAACTGAAAGGCTGCCTATTCACGTTACTGAGGGGACGTCTCGCGATGCCATGATTGCCAGTGATGTCATATTGCTCGCATCTGGCACGGCTACATTAGAAGCTATGCTGTGTAAACGCCCCATGGTAGTGGCGTATAAATTGTCGCCAATAACCTATAAAATTATGCAGCGTTTGTATAAAGCGCCTTTTTTCGCCTTACCTAATTTATTGGCTAATGAAGCGTTAGTACCAGAACTGCTTCAAGACGACGTCAACCCAGACACATTAAGCCAGCAAGCCCTAACTTATTTCGACAGTGACAACACTGACTTAATTTCCCGTTTCACCGACCTCCACCATACGCTAAAATGCAATGCTGATAAAACAGCAGCACAAGCTGTAGTGGAGGAATTGTTTGCATAAGTTAATAGCCGGCGTAGATGAAGTTGGAAGAGGCCCACTTGTTGGGGATGTGGTAACCGCCGCCGTTATACTCGACCCTGCCAACCCCATAGTAGGGTTAACCGACTCTAAAAAGCTCAGCGAAAAAAAACGTATTGCGTTAGCCGCTGAAATAAAAGCGAAAGCGCTTTATTGGCATATAGGGCGCGCCACACCAGAAGAAATCGACACCCTCAATATTCTCCATGCTACCATGTTAGCCATGAAGCGTGCTGTGGAAGGTTTAGCGGTAACGCCAGACTTTGTTCGGGTTGATGGTAATCGATTACCTGATTGGCCTTATGCTGCAGAAGCTGTGGTTAAGGGCGATAGTCTATACGCTGAAATTTCTGCCGCTTCCATCATTGCCAAAGTAGAACGTGACAACGATATGCTGGCATTGGATGAATTACATCCAGAATATGGTTTTGCTGGCCATAAAGGTTATCCTACAAAAGCGCATTTTGAAGCACTCGCCACCCACGGCGTGATTGATGGTTATCGCAAAAGCTTTAAACCAGTTAAGGCACTACTACAAGAGATTCAATAATTATGTCCTCGCCTTTTATTCATTTACGCGTACACAGCGATTACTCCATGATGGATGGGCTTAATAAGGTTAAGCCCATACTTGGCAAAGTATCCGAGTACAACATGCCTGCTGTGGCGATTACCGACCAAATGAATATGTGTGGTTTGGTAAAGTTTTATTCTGGCGCACATGGGCTTGGCATTAAACCTATTATTGGTACCGATTTCTGGGTGACCAATGAAGCCTTCGGCGATGAGCCGTTCCGTCTTACCTTGCTTGCGATGAATAACGAGGGCTATAAGAACATTACGGTTCTTATTTCTAAGGCCTACTTGCGAGGTCACGTTGCGCATAGAGCGGTAATCGATCAAGACTGGCTTATTGAACATGCAGAAGGCGTAATCATACTCTCTGGTGCTCAACTGGGGGATGTTGGTGTTGCACTGACTAAAAATAACACCAGCTTGTTGGCAGAATCATTGGCCTTCTATAAAACCCATTTCCCAGACCGTTTTTATCTTGAGCTAATTCGTACTGGTCGCCCTGGTGAAGAAGATTACTTACATCGCGCGGTAGAATGTGCCGAGCGAGAAGGCTTGCCTGTAGTGGCAACCAATGAAGTGTGCTTCATTAATAAAGAAGGTTTTGACGCGCATGAAATACGAGTATGTATTCATGATGGCTACACCTTAGATGATACTCGCCGACCTAAACGTTACAGCGACCAGCAATATCTTCGTACCAGCGAAGAAATGGTGGAGCTGTTCAGTGATATTCCTGAGGCCATAGAAAATACGGTTGAAATCGCTAAGCGATGCAACGTTACAGTACGATTAGACGAATACTTTTTGCCCCAGTTTCCTACTGGTGGCATGACCACTGAAGATTTCTTAGTCAAAGTGTCGGAAGAAGGGCTTGAGCGCAGGTTAGCGTTTCTGTTTCCTGATGAACAAGTACGGGCAGAAAAACGCCCCGAGTACGACGACAGGCTCCGTATCGAGTTAGAAGTAATCAACCAAATGGGTTTCCCTGGCTACTTCCTTATCGTAATGGAGTTCATTCAGTGGAGTAAGGACAACAATATTCCAGTAGGCCCAGGTCGTGGTTCTGGTGCGGGCTCTCTAGTGGCTTACGCATTAGATATTACCGACCTCGACCCGCTTGAATTCGACTTGCTATTCGAACGATTCCTTAACCCAGAACGGGTATCAATGCCGGATTTCGATGTTGATTTCTGTATGGATAGACGAGATGAAGTTATCGACCACGTTGCCGAGCTTTATGGTCGTCAGGCGGTATCGCAGATTATTACCTTTGGTACCATGGCGGCAAAAGCCGTGGTGCGCGATGTGGGCCGAGTACTAGGTCACCCTTACGGTTTTGTGGACCGTATTTCAAAGCTTATTCCACCAGACCCTGGTATGACCCTTGAAAAAGCGTTTGCTGCCGAGCCTCGTTTGCCCGAAGTGTACGACCAAGACGAGGAGGTTAAAGATCTCATCGATATGGCGCGCATTTTAGAAGGCGTAACGCGAAATGCAGGTAAACACGCTGGTGGTGTAGTTATTGCGCCAACCACTATTACCGATTTTGCGCCGCTATACTGCGACGATGAAGGTAATAACCCTGTTACTCAGTTCGATAAAAACGATGTTGAAACCGCAGGGCTAGTCAAGTTCGACTTCCTTGGATTACGTACGCTAACCATTATCCAGTGGGCCATTGATATGGTGAAGGAAGGGAAGGGTATTGACATTGATATTACCTCTATTCCTTTGGCGGATGCAAAAAGCTTTCGTACCCTGCTAAATGCGGAAACTACCGCGGTGTTCCAGTTGGAATCCCGAGGTATGAAAGAGCTAATAAAACGTCTTAAGCCAGATAGTTTTGAAGATATTATCGCATTGGTAGCCCTATTTAGACCGGGTCCTTTGCAGTCGGGCATGGTAGATAACTTTATCGACCGTAAGCATGGCCGTGAAGCTATTTCTTATCCCGATGCTGAATACCAACACGAATGTTTGCAAGAAATTCTGGAGCCTACCTACGGCATTATCTTGTATCAAGAACAAGTTATGCAAATAGCGCAGGAAATGGCGGGCTATTCCCTAGGTGGCGCCGATTTATTACGTCGAGCTATGGGTAAGAAAAAGCCTGAGGAAATGGCAAAGCAACGTGGCGCGTTCGCAGAAGGGTCGAAGAACAACAACATCGATCCAGACTTGGCGATGAAAATTTTCGACTTGGTAGAAAAATTCGCAGGTTATGGTTTCAACAAATCTCACTCTGCTGCGTATGCTTTGGTGTCTTATCAAACCTTATGGTTAAAAGCCCATTATCCTGCAGAATTCATGGCGGCGGTAATGTCGGCCGATATGGATAACACCGATAAAATCGTTACCTTGGTTGATGAATGCAGTCGAATGGGTCTTGAATTATTACCCCCTGACTTAAATGCGGGTAAGCATAAGTTCACCGTGGATGAGAAAGGTAGAATAGTTTACGGCATTGGTGCCATCAAAGGGGTAGGTGAAGGCCCGATTGAAGCCATTATAGAAGCCAGAGAGAACCAAGGTGCGTTTAAAGATCTATTCGATTTTTGCGCAAAGATTGATATTAAGCGTGTTAATAAACGGGTGCTAGAAAAACTAGTACTTGCTGGCGCGCTAGACAATTTAGGCCCTCACCGAGCTGCGCTCATGGCCTCTTTGCCTGATGCTATTGCGGCCGCGGGGCAACATGCTAAAGCAGAATCGTTTGGGCAGTCGGATATGTTCGGGTTGCTCACTACTGAGCCTGATGAAGTAGAGCAAGCTTTTGCCGATGTGCCGTTGTGGCCAGAAAAAGTATGGTTGGAAGGTGAAAAAGATACCTTAGGTTTATACCTTACAGGGCACCCTATTAATCAATACGTAGAAGAAATTAGACATTACACCGATGGAAGGTTGGTTGACTTAAAACCCACAGGCAAGGAGCAAATGGCTAATGCCGTTGGCCTAGTGCTTGGGGTTAGGGTAATGACCAATAAGCGGGGAAGACGCTGGGCTATTGTTACACTTGATGATAAAAGCGCGCGAATAGACGCTCGTTTTTTCCCTGATACCTTCGAACAGTATGAATCTATGCTAGAAACTGACAAAATATTGCTTATAAAGGGACAGGTCAGCTTTGATGATTTCTCTGGGGGCAATACAATCACCGCCCGTGATGTAATGGACATTGTTCAGGCACGGGAGAAAAACGCGAGAGCATTAGCGTTAAATGTTGAAACCCAGTTGCTTGAACCGAAAAAGATTAATCAAATGCAATCTATCTTGCAGGCCTTTAAAGGCGGAAGTTGCCCGGTGCATTTATTAGTAACGCATCCTGATGCAGAAGCACTGATTACGTGCGGTGCACGGTGGTTTGTTACACCAGAGGATCAACTTTTGCACGATCTCAAACAATGTTTGGGAGAAAAAGCCGTTTCAATCCTCTACCATTAATGGGTAGAGTTCGATAGATTGACTATCTCGCGTTGGCATTGACAAGCGCAGTACGAATAGGACATACAATGAGTATACAGTTTTTGGACTTTGAACAGCCGATAGCCGAATTAGAAGCAAAAATTGAAGAGCTTAGGTTAGTAAATCAAGGCGGTGAATTCGATGTTGGTATTGAAGAAGATATTAACAAGCTGCGTGGTAAAAGCGCAGAGCTAACAAAAAAGATTTTTTCTGACTTAGGTGCGTGGCAAGTATCACAACTTGCTCGCCACCCTATGCGCCCTTATACGCTAGATTACATTCCGCGTATTTTTACCGACTTTGACGAGTTGGCAGGTGATAGAGCTTTCGCTGATGACAAAGCCATTCTTGGTGGCCCAGCTATGTTAGATGGGCAACCTGTAATGGTAATTGGGCATCAAAAAGGGCGTGACACCAATGAAAAAATTAAGCGTAACTTTGGTATGCCTAAACCTGAAGGTTATCGTAAAGCACTCCGTTTGATGAAAATGGCAGAGCGTTTCAATTTACCAATTATTACTTTCATCGATACCCCCGGGGCTTACCCAGGTGTGGGCGCTGAAGAGCGCGGTCAAAGTGAGGCTATCGCGAAAAATCTGTTTGAAATGGCAGAACTTACGGTGCCCATCATTTGTACCGTTATTGGTGAAGGTGGTTCTGGTGGTGCTTTAGCGATAGGTGTGGGTGATCGTGTGAATATGCTTCAGTATTCCACGTACTCGGTTATTTCGCCGGAAGGTTGTGCGTCAATTTTGTGGAAAAGTGCAGAAAAAGCACCATTAGCCGCAGAAGCAATGGGCGTAAGTGCAGGCCAGATTAAAGAGCTTGGCTTAATTAATAGTATTGTTGAAGAGCCGTTAGGCGGCGCTCACCGAGACCATACTAGTATGGCTGCGAACTTAAAAGCCGTGCTTAAACAGCAATTAAGTCAACTTAAGAGCTTAGATACCGCCGACTTGATGGAAGAGCGTTATCAACGCCTTATGTCTTTCGGCTACTGCTAGTTAAACGAAGCGAGTAGAATGAGCCTAGCAAGTGAGTGAGATTGTAAATCACATCTGCGAGTCTATCACCGCAGCACTTGCTGATACTTCATTTAGAGCGCCACCTCTTCTCGTTGTTGCTTACAGCGGAGGGGTGGACTCCTCTTTATTACTTCACGCCTTGCATGTCTTTCGCAAGCAAACTTCTACACCAGTGCATGCCGTTCATATACATCATGGGTTGAGCAATAATGCCGATACGTGGTTACGCCACTGCCAATCTGAATGCGACAAATTATCGATTCCGCTTACGCATTACCACGTTGCCGTTGATAATGGCGCTCGTAAGAGTCTTGAAGCTGAAGCCAGAGATGCACGCTATAAAGTGCTTCATGAGTTTTGCCATACCCACAATGGGGTACTCTTATTAGGACAACACGCTGAAGATCAACTAGAAACTGTACTGTTGCAGTTAAAGCGCGGTGCGGGGCCACAAGGGTTGTCAGGCATGGGAGCGCAACAATGGCGAAATGGGGTACTTACCCTTCGTCCCATGTTAGCACTTCAGAAAAGCGATATTGTTGATGCCGCGAATCGCCTTGATTTGCAGTGGGTCAATGATGAGTCAAATGCCGATGATCGCTACGATCGTAATTTCCTCCGCAATCAGATTATCCCTGCGTTATCTGAGCGATGGCCTCAATTATCCAATACTGCACTAAGAAGTGCCCAGCTATGTGCAGAGCAAACGGCCTTAGTAACAGAGCAGGCTGAAATATATCTTAGTCAGTGCTTAGTGACAGATACTCAGTTAAAAGGCGCAGAGCTGCTTACCTTATCTAAAAACTGGCAACGAGCCGTATTGCGCCAATGGTTTTCAAAACAATCAGCGTTGCTTCCCTCTCAAGCGCAACTAATGCAAATAGAAAATATGCTAATGGCGAAACAAGATGCTGCGCCAGAAGTGTCGTTTTCTTGGGGCAAGCTCGCCAGGTTCAATAATGACCTATACTGGCTATCAAAGCGCAACACTCAAGTACCGCAAGCCATGGACATAACAGATAGTGTCGACACCGAACTGTATTGGTTGAGAGAACCACTAACATTAAGGGTGGTCCATAACGCATTGGGCGCAGTAATGATTAAAACTGGCGTGAAGGGGCTTCGCGTAAAACCCAAAAGTGCACAGGTATCGAAGTTACTTAAAGATTGGTTTAAGCAATGGAAAGTCCCTACGTGGGAGAGAGCCGAAGTGCCTCTACTCTTTTTAGATGATGAGGTGGTTGCGTTGGTCGTAAATCAGAAAGTTGTTACTTTGAACACCATGCCATCGACAATAACCGTTGAACTAGTGAATATAGACTAAAGTCTATATTCGTGAGTAATAAGGTGGCAGAGTCGGCAAATATTTGCCAGTGGGCAAAGATGTGAATTTATTAAATAACCACCGTGCCAAAACACGCTTATTTGCTTAGATATATTTGTTATAGCTAATATATGTTAAAACGCATGCAGCCTCTGCCGCAATAAACACTCAATTAGCTACCAATATTCCGATGAGGTACTTGCCGTAGTTTTTTGCAGGGTGCTAACACTAACATCGCCCCGCTATGAACATCGCCCTCGCTATGACTGCTACTATCGTTTTCATCGAACGCGCAATAAGCGTCATTAACGGGGTATACGACCCCCGTGGCTTAAGCGGCTAAGTAGTTATTTTTACCAGATTGCTTCACTTTGTATAACGCAGCATCGGCGCGGTCAAAAAGCTTACCGGTATCGTCACCCTCACGGTAAATAGCGCCACCTAAACTGCACGATACATTCATGCGTCTTAAGTAACTTGATTGGTTGATACTAAGCTGAATACGCGATGCGGCACATTCTAACTGAAATTGTGTTTGGCAATCTAAAAGGCAGCAGAACTCGTCGCCACCAAATCGAAATGCTTCATCTTCATCTCTTAGTACTTGTTGTAACTGAGACGCTACATGGACTAAAACGTTATCACCTTCTCGGTGACCGTGGCTGTCATTAACCGATTTGAAATTATCTAAGTCTATGACAAGCAATGAAAAGCCTTCCTCGTGACGCTGAGCCCATCCTAACTGACGTATTAGTGCCTGATCGAAGCCTGAGCGATTCCCCAAGCCAGTTAGCACGTCTTTAGTCGTCATCTGGTGTAGGCGTAAAAAAGATTGTGCTTGAGCGACTTGTTTAGCAAATAGTTCATGAAGTTGCTCTAGTGCATTACGTTCAGAAAGGGAAAGCGGTACTGCGAAATAATAATGCGCAGTTGCGGGTTTACCTTCCTGAGAGGTAACACCTGGCAATGGTATCGCCACAAGTGTTGACGATAGTTTGGCATTTCCGTATACCCAACGGGTGTCTAAATCCGATAAGCTTAAACCGGTCAATGAGAAAAAACCATTCAATTGGCGAAAGTAAATTTCACCAAGCTTTTCCAATTCCAACGTAGACAAAATCTCGCTGATGAAGGAGGTTATTTCACTGGCAGATAACGCCTGACCCGTGCTAGCAGGAGGATAAAAATTGTCATGTTGTGTGCTATCGTAGATAGTAGTAGAGAAATCCACGGAAATGCCCCTTTAGCAATACGGAAAAATATACATAAGTGGAAAGTGTCAAAATTTGCCGCTTATGCTAATTTGTTAGTAGGTATTAGCAAGCTTAATGCCAATTCCTGCAATATTGCTTTGCGATATAGGCTATTAAAAATGTAGGGTCGCTAGGGCTGCTGTAATACTTTGATGTTCAGTCGTATTTTAATTTAGATGTGCGTAAGTTTTAACCAGCGCGGAACATTAAAGCCTCAAATTAACGGTAGGGAGATGTGAAGTGAGTGCCGGTTTTTTGAACGTGATCGCGTTAATGTTTATTGCCGTTTGTAGTGTGGCTATTTTTAAGCGCATCCATTTACCGCCAATTTTAGCGTATTTATTTGCAGGTATATTAGCGGGCCCACAGCTCTTTGCGCTTTTCGCTCACCCTCAAGAAATGCATTTGCTGGCTGAAACCGGCATCGTTTTTTTGCTCTTCTCACTAGGGCTGGAATTTTCCCTACCAAAGCTAGTGGCCATGCGCTCATTAGTATTTGGCGTTGGGGGTGGTCAAATGCTGCTGACCACCGCTGTATTTACCAGCATTCCTTATTTATTCGGGTTACCTATCAAAGCTTCCATTATTATTGGTGGAGCGCTGGCACTAAGCTCTACCGCTATAGTCATCAAACAAGCAACTGAAATGGGTATTCTCAATAACAGAAGAACCCAGCTGGCTGTTAGTATTCTGCTATTTCAAGACCTTGCCGTTGTTCCATTCCTTATTGCTATTCCCTTGCTTGCTCAAAGCGGCGAGGTGAGCATTGCGTTTGCCTTAGGTGAAGCCTTGTTAAAAGGTATATTTGTCATCGCGTTTTTAATGTCGGTAGGCAAGTGGGTGTTGCCTTGGGTCTTTAGAGAAATAGCCAAAACCCGCACCGATGAGCTCTTTGTTCTTACCACAATTTTAATCGCGCTATTGGCTGGCGGCCTAACCTATTACTTTGGGTTATCGATGGCGCTAGGGGCTTTCCTTGCGGGAATGATGCTAGGGGAGAGCCAATACAAATACCAACTTGAAGCCGATATTCGCCCCTTTCGCGATATTTTAATGGGATTGTTTTTCGTTACCGTTGGCATGCAGCTCGATATAAATGTGCTGTGGAGTAACTTCTTTACCATTGTTCTTGGCGTTGTTGGGCTGATGATTATCAAAATTCTTATGGTAAGAATGGCCGCTGCGTTTGTGAAAACTAATCCTCTGGATGCATGGTCGGCGGGTATTAAGTTATGTCAAATTGGCGAGTTTAGTTTCGTTATTGCTGCATTGGCGACCACTTATGGTGTGCTTACCACTGGGCAATCTTCTCTCATTGTGAGCATGGGGGTATTGAGCATGGCGCTAACGCCTTGGTTAATGAACAACAGTTTGGTATTTGCAAAGCGTATTGTGGCCAATAAGAGTGAAGACAATGCGCACAATACGTTAATAGTGGATAACGATTTAACCAACCATGTTGTGATTTGTGGCTTTGGCAGGGTGGGGCAATCGGTAGCTCGCATGCTGAAGATGGAAGGCATTGCATTTATAGCGATTGATATGGACCCAGTTCGTGTGCATGAAAGTAGGAACGCTGGTGAGCCAGTGCTGTTTGGCGATGCCAGTAAAAAAGACATTCTTAGTAGCGCCAATGTTGAAAAAGCAAAGCTTATCTTAGTCACCTTTGACCAACCTGATAAAGCAAAACAAGTTATTAGTGGCACCCATCAAATAGATAACACCGCAGATGTTATGGTGCGAACTAAGCGAGACTATCAGTTAGATGGTTTATATTCTGCGGGGGCAAATCAAGTCGTACCCGAGTTGCAAGAAGGTAGTTTGATGCTTATTTCTCAAGTACTGCATTACGCCGGTGTGCCCATGTCTCGAATCTTAAAGCGTGTTCGCGCGGAACGAAAAGGACGCTACGATCACTTGCATGGATTCTACCCAGGGGAAACGACTGAAATTAGCTACGGCACTGAGGATAAACTCGAATTCATACACGCTGTGGTGCTTTCAGAACATGCTGCATGCATGGGAAGCAAAATTAAAGATATCGACTTTGCCAAAATGCGGGTTCGTGTACGGGGATTAAGAAGAAATGGCACCGAGGTAAAAGATCCCGACCATGAAGCTGTGTTGCAACCCCATGATGTGCTGGTTATTGCCGGCAAACCTCGGCGCGTAGAACGCGCTGAGAGAAAACTACTGGAAGGCAGCTAGCCGACAACAGAATGCTTTAGACCGTTCTGATAAAAATTCGAAGTACGAACACGCTTTCAAAAAGGCACTTAGGAAAAGCGTTTTACAAAAAGCCTATGCAACTTTGTCTTTTTCCAAGTCGGCAAACTGTTTTTTCAGGTCGTATTTTTCATCGGTTACAATTTTTTCAAGCACAGAAACCCGTTCTTTGAGTGATGCGATTTCGGCTTCATAAGCTTTCGATGCCTTGTCAGATACTTTATTCGACTTTTTTGTTTTTACTGAGTCTGTGATGCTCACAATAGCCCAAGCGATAATAGCAACAATAGCAATGGCGGTCATATTCATGGAACTTTCCCTTCAGTTTGTTTTGAATTGTTCTGCACTCAGTGTAGGTGAAAAATTGTATTCTTTCCTACAAGCCAAGCTTACAAAGCGACTACGCTAAACCCACTTTTTTCGTTACTATAGCGCTTATAAATACGCTTTTTGGGAAAAAAGTGTAAATAAATACGTAACTGTACATTAAAGCTTTTGAGCTACTTCATATAGAATAAGCCGATGGACAAGTTTGTATTTACGTTATCACTCTGTAATTCGCAAGTATGTCTATAACAAAGATAGCAAGATGGCTGCCATTGTTATAAATTAACTATAAATCAATTGTTTATAGTAATTTCTATTAATTGGATTATGTTGGTGAAAATCTAATTCACAAAAAATTAGTTAAATTAACGAATGAATGACGAAATTAACAACTCTAAACGCATGGTAAAGCATACAAAGTGGATGCAGCACGCCCTTAGCCTAGCGGATAAAGCAGAAGCAATGGGAGAGGTGCCGGTAGGGGCTTGTGTTGTACACAATGGTGAATTAATTGGTGAAGGGTGGAATACGCCTATCACAGATAGCGATCCTTCCGCTCACGCAGAAATGAATGCGGTAAGAATGGCGGCAAAGCACTTACAAAACTACCGTACTACCGATGCCACGCTTTATGTCACTTTAGAGCCATGTTCAATGTGCGCAGGAATGTTGGTTCACGCCAGAATTAAGCGAGTGGTATATGGTGCCAGCGATGCTAAGACTGGGGCGGCAGGGTCAGTGATGAATATTTTGAACCATCCATCACTCAATCATCAGGTAGATGTCATATCAGGGGTGTTGGCCGACGACTGTGCTGATAAGATTTCAGCATTTTTTAAACGTCGTCGAGCGCAGATAAAACTAGATAAAAAAGCCAAACAAGCGGCGCTTAAGAATTGCGGGTCAACTGAGTAAACATCTCACTGGTGACAAACAGTTTGCGGCGTTGTAGTACTTTTTGATGCATTCTTTTTAGCATCACTCTACGTCTATTATTATTTTTCAATTTTATTCCTTTCCTAAATAATTTGTTTCTTTTCATTTTGCCCTCCTTGTTAATACAAATTGGGAAATTGAATAAGGCATGATTTCATTTCATCATTTCATCATTTCATCATTTCTGCACTTATGCCTTAGCTAGCCGAAAAGGCTAGGTACATTCGATATTACTTATCTTAGATGACATCATAATGACAAAATTCAATATGGCGCCAGCTAAATTCTTCCTTGTTCATCTAGCCAAAGAAGACTGTCGTAATATCGGCGAATATTGTCTACATACTGAAGCGCTTCATCGCCCCGAGCGTACCCATAACGTGTTGTTCTGTAGTACTTCTTTTGCCTTAGCTGTGGAAGCCGTTGTTTTACATCTACCCACAAATCTGGATTGCCGCCCTGACGCTCTGTAAGAATTCGGGCATCTTCTAAATGACCTAGGCCAAGGTTATACGCCGCCATTGCCATCCAAGTTCTATCCGGGTCGCCAATTCTTGCAGGAATTCGTCCTAATAAGCTGGCGAAGTAGCGAGAGCCACCGCGAATACTTTGTTCTGCGTCGGTACGATCTTCAACATCCCAGTCATTAGCCGTGTCCATGGTCAGCATCATTAAACCGCGAACGCCAGTACGAGAGATTGCATCAGGATCCCAGTGGCTTTCTTGATAACTCATTGCGGCTAATAGGCGCCAATCCAAATCACCTGCATATTGCTGAAACATACTTTTGTAATCTTTTAACAGCGACTCGGCGGATTGATTAAATGCACGGCTGTCTACGTAGTCAAATTGCCTAATGTGACCAAAATACTTTTCTTCTAATACGGTAAACCACCCTGATTGATGCACGGTACCAAAATATTCAATAATGGCGGCTTTAATAGAATCATCTAATTCAGGGTTTAGCGCCCATGCCATTGGCATTTCTTCTCGTACGGTTAGGCCTACGGCCAAATTAGGGTGTCGTCTTCGTTGCAGCGCAAGACGGTTACTATCTGCAAGGGTATAGGCAATTTCACCTGTAGCCACTTTTTGTAGCAGTTCCTCGGCATCAGAATCTTCTGTAGTGACTAACAGGGATTCACTAGCGCCGTTTAATACTGCAAGTAGCTGCGCTTGACTGCTTCCCGACACTGCTACAACAGGGTCGACAAGGCTATCAAGTTCTCGAGGTCGTGTGGTGCCCGCGCGGTATACCAAGTGTTGCGCAACAGTTTGATATGCAGGACCATAGGTGAAGCGCATCAGTAAGGCATCGGTAACCGCGTCACCTGTGGCCACAATATCTAGGTTGCCTTCAGCAAGTTGCTCTAGCATCGCGTCGTAACTGTAGAAAGGATATAAGTCGAGCGTTACCCCGACATAATCTGAAAAGCCGGCAAGTAATTCATATTCAAAACCTTGCGGACCTTCGGCGCCATTATAATAAGTCGCCGCGCCATAAAGCGTGCCTACCTTTATTGAACCGCGCTCAATTAATGACAACAGAGCGTTCGGAACGGTAGGAGAGCCACAACTTGAAGCGAAAAAGCATAATGCGATAAAAAAAGTTGTTTTTAATCGCTTTTTGTATTGTTGTAACGGCATAAACCTTTTCTTATTGTTGTAAATTGGGTTTTGAGAAAAAAAACTGCAACATAGCCTATGTTGAAGGTTACCAATAGAACATAAATCCTCTATAATCCGCGCCGAAATATTCATCAATTACAGAGGCAACGCGTCCCATTGATGGTCGTTGTTTCTGAACAACCAGGTAAAGCAATATGTTGGTCCTTCGAGGCGCTCCCGCACTATCAGAGTTTCACCAAACTAAACTGATTGCAAAGCTGGGTCAATCCGGCATTAAGGTGAAAAACCTATATAGCGAATATATTCACCTTATCGATTCAGAAGGTGAACTCTCGCAGCAGCAATTAGAAATACTTAAAAAGCTGCTTACCTACGGGCCTGCCCGACAAACCCAAACGCCAACTGGCAATCTCTTCGTGGTAACACCCCGACCAGGCACCATCTCTCCTTGGTCTACCAAAGCAACTGATATCGCAAACAATTGTAGTCTGAACACGATTAATCGTATAGAGCGAGGCTGTGCTTTTTATATAGAAGCAGCGCAACCGCTTAGCGATGCTGACTATAGTCTTCTTGCTGCCCACTTGCATGATCGCATGACGGAAACTGTTTTTCCTAATACAGCAGCGGCAGAAGTATTGTTTGCACATACTAAGGCGAAAACCTTTACATCAGTAGCGATACTCGAAGATGGCAAGCAAGCGCTTGTGGATGCCAATATTCAACTTGGTTTAGCACTGGCTGATGATGAAATAGAGTATTTATTCGAAAGCTTTACGCGTTTGGCGCGCAATCCTACCGACGTAGAGCTTTACATGTTTGCGCAAGCGAACTCTGAACATTGCCGCCATAAGATTTTCAACGCCAGTTGGACCATCGACGGTCAAGAGCAAGAAAAATCCTTGTTCAAAATGATCAAGAACACATTTGAAGTGTTACCCGATCATGTTTATTCGGCCTATAAAGACAACGCTGCTGTTATGTCTGGATGGGAAGCAGGGCGTTTCTTCCCGAACCCACAAACTCATCAATATGAATACCATCATGAGAATATCGATATTCTGATGAAGGTAGAAACCCATAACCACCCAACCGCTATTTCACCTTTCCCAGGTGCGGCAACAGGCTCAGGTGGTGAAATTCGTGATGAAGGTGCTACCGGTCGTGGTTCTAAGCCAAAAGCAGGTTTGGGTGGTTTTAGTGTGTCTAACTTACGTATTCCAGGGTTAGAACAGCCGTGGGAAAAAGACTACGGTAAACCACAACGTATCGTGAGCGCGTTAGATATTATGCTAGATGGCCCACTAGGTGGCGCTGCATTTAATAATGAATTTGGTCGTCCGAATTTGCTTGGTTATTTCCGTACCTACGAGCAAGAAGTGAATAGCTTTAATGGCGTTGAAGTACGTGGTTACCACAAGCCTATTATGCTTGCTGGTGGCTTAGGTAATATTCGCCGTGAGCATATTGAAAAAGGCGAAATTACCGTAGGTGCCAAACTTATCGTACTTGGCGGCCCTGCAATGAACATTGGCCTTGGTGGGGGCGCAGCTTCTTCCATGGCATCAGGTCAGTCAAATGAAGATTTAGACTTTGCTTCGGTACAGCGTGAAAACCCAGAAATGGAGCGTCGTTGCCAAGAAGTTATTGATGCGTGCTGGCAGTTAGGTGATAACAATCCTATCCAGTTTATTCACGATGTGGGCGCGGGTGGTTTATCGAACGCGCTGCCTGAATTAGTTAACGATGGCGGACGTGGCGGTAAGTTTGAACTGCGTAATGTATTATCTGACGAACCAGGTATGACACCACTAGAATTATGGTGTAACGAATCACAAGAACGTTACGTGATGTCAGTAGCACCAGAAAACATGCCGGTGTTTGAGGCGATTTGCGCCCGTGAACGCGCACCTTACGTTGTAGTAGGGGAAGCCACTGCTGAACAAGAATTGAATGTAAACGACAGCCAATTCGATAACCAGCCTATAGACATGCCCCTTGATGTGTTACTTGGCAAACCGCCTAAAATGCATCGCGATGTGACAAGTAAACCATTAGAAACCACAAGCTTTAATGAAAGCGACATTACATTGGCCGATGCGGCATCACGTATATTGTCGCTACCTACTGTGGCGGAAAAAACTTTCCTTATTACTATTGGCGATCGCTCGGTAACAGGTTTGGTTAACCGAGATCAAATGGTTGGCCCTTGGCAAGTACCTGTAGCCGATGTGGCGGTTACCGCCACTGCTTTTGATACTTACCACGGTGAAGCCATGGCGATGGGTGAAAGAACCCCCGTTGCCTTGTTATCTCATGGTGCGTCAGCGCGTTTAGCCGTAGGTGAAGCGTTAACCAATATTGCCGCAGCGAACATTGGCGATTTAACCCGTATTAAGCTTTCAGCAAACTGGATGGCAGCGGCAGGTCACCCTGGTGAAGACGCTGGGTTGTATGAAGCGGTAAAGGCCGTGGGTGAAGAGCTTTGTCCTGAATTGGGATTAACCATTCCGGTAGGCAAAGACTCCATGTCGATGAAAACTGCATGGCAAGAGGAAGGCGAAGATAAAGCGGTAACATCACCGTTATCGTTAGTGATTTCTGCTTTCGGTGCAGTAAAAGATATTCGTAAAACGGTCACACCAGAGCTTCGCACCGATAAGGGTGACAGCCAACTATTACTCATCGATTTAGGTGAAGGCAAAAACCGCCTTGGCGCGAGTTGTCTTTCACAAGTGTACGAGCAATTAGGTGATGCTCCTGCAGATGTGGTTTGTGCGCAACGTTTGAAAGCCTTCTTCAATGCGGTACAAACGCTAATAGAGAAACAACTGGTAGTGGCTTACCACGACCGTTCTGATGGTGGACTATTCACCACGGTAGCTGAAATGGCCTTTGCCGGTAAAACCGGTGTAAGTGTTGCGCTAGACGGCATTTCAGGTTCAGAAGCGAGTTCAGACTTATCTGTGTTGTTTAACGAAGAGCTTGGTGGCGTACTTCAAGTGTTAGACAAAGACATAGAGGAGATTAATGCGGTACTCGCGTCTTTCGATTTAACGGATATTAGTCATTACATCGGTACGTTAAATACCACCGACACCATTGAATTTACCCGTGACAACGTGGCAGTGCTAAACGATAGCCGCGTAGCCATGCGTACCACGTGGGCCCAAACCACTTTGGCAATGCAAAAACTTCGCGATAACCCAGTATGTGCTGAACAAGAACATGCCGCTAAGCAAGATGCTGCCGATCCAGGTTTACATGCTGCGCTAACCTATAACGTAAATGAAGATATTGCTGCGCCATATATCGCGAAAGGTGTGCAGCCTAAAGTCGCCATCTTACGTGAACAAGGCGTAAACTCGCACCTTGAAATGGCTGCTGCATTTAATCGCGCTGGTTTTAACGCTGTTGATGTACACATGAGCGATATCTTAGCCGGTAAAGTCACTCTTGATGACTTCGCCGGTTTAGCTGCTTGTGGTGGTTTTTCTTACGGTGATGTACTTGGAGCCGGTGAAGGGTGGGCGAAATCAATCTTGTTCAACGAGCTTGCACGGGATCAATTCGCTGCCTTCTTCGACCGTAACAGTACCTTTAGTTTAGGGGTTTGTAACGGTTGCCAAATGCTGTCTAACTTGAAGTCACTTATTCCTGGTACTGAACATTGGCCGCACTTTGTTGCTAACCAATCGGCACGTTTCGAAGCCCGTGTAGCCATGGTAGAAGTGACTAAATCTGCCTCTGTGTTGTTGCAAGACATGGCCGGTTCACGCATGCCAATTGCTGTATCACACGGTGAAGGGCAAGCAGAGTTTGCAAGCGACAGCGCGCTTTCGTCTGTAGCATCGCAAGTGGCACTTCGTTATGTTGATAACTACGGCCAACCTACTATGCAATACCCAGCTAACCCGAATGGTTCGCCTGAAGGTATCACTGGGCTAACCTCTAGTGATGGACGAAGCACCATAATGATGCCGCACCCTGAGCGCGTGTTCAGAGCGGTGGCAAACTCATGGCGTCCAGACGATTGGCAAGAAGATGGTGCGTGGATGCGCATCTTTAGAAATGCCCGTCGTTTTGTAGGATAAAAACGCGCTTAAGCTTAGTAGAGGTAAGATGTTCTTATCTCTACTTTTTACTTAAATGAGCGTAAAGCGTGTCAATAGATTGGCAAAGTGTCAAAAAATTGTACTGAGGGCTTGTCTTCGATAAGTCACTGATCTATTGTAGTGCAATGCAGGGATTGCAGACAGGTTACAGGAGTTTGTTTTAAGGGTTGTACCAACAAAAAATATTGTTGGTGTTGATAACAAGAGACGACGAATGAATCGTTCATCAAAAGGGTTTGGCTTAACCGGAGTAGCCATAGCGGTTGTGCTGATGTTTGTTACTGCTGTTTTCAGCAGTTCAGCTAAATCTGCCGACGTTACTTCAACGCTAGTTGTGCAGTCTTCAGTTAAGTAGTCTGAAAGTGAAATTCTAACGCCAGTATCTGTTGTCAGATACTGGCGTTAATCACTCAGCTTTACCAATTCATTTTACCTATCTTGCGCTATTAGCCTTTTCTATTTTTCTCTCTGTTGATCAATTTCTGATCGGGATGTTTCTTCAACAATACATACGTAGCTGCAAACCCACCGTGCATAGGCTGCGCCGTGTGGTAGGCAATGACCTCTTCTAACTCAAGCAACCAGTGATTAACAAAGCTTTTCTTGTAAGCAGGAAAAGGTTTACTCTCTTCACCCTTGCCGTGCTTAATCAATAATGCCCTTACACCCCGTTTATGTGAGTCGGTTATCGCTTTGTATAGTGCATCTCTACTTTGCTCAATCGTCATGCCACTGAGAGAAAGGGTTTCTTCTAATGGGTATTTACCCATGCGTAATTTTTTGAACACACCGTCTTGAATACCCGGTTGTTGGAACAAAATGAAATCGTCAGGCTTTACCGGTGTTATCCCTTCTAAGCTTAGCGGGCTTTTCAGCTTTTCCCGTTCACTGCGTTGACGCGCAGCACGCCGCTTTTTTTCAGCTATCGCATTCTCTGTATCATGCAGCAATGCTTTATTTGAAGGTTTAATAGGTTTTACATCTTGCATCTCTGCAAAGAATGAATGTAAATCATCATTGGTTTCAATATCAGTCATAATTTTCTCCAACACTCAACGAAGCGTCACTGCCATGAATGTATTCGCTACGCCAATACTACTTTATAACGTTGGCCTGAGTGAGCACTGTCTTACTAAGAATCAATATGGGGCTGTTTGTTGAATTTTCTATGCTCATATATCATGGGCTAATCTTAAAGTAGCATCATTTTAAAAGCTGAAGTCGAGATAGTTTTTAATTATTGGCGATTGAATCTTATACGTCGCAAATTTACCGATGGGTTACTATTAGTAGAAGTGGCTTAAAAGTAGTTTAGAGGTAAACCAACCACAGGGACAGGTATGAATACAATGAGTCGAATGATCACTATTATAGTGTTTAGCTTGAGTGTCATGCTGCCAAGTATGGCGCAAACCAATGATAATGAGCCAAAACAGGTTATTGCTACGAAGGTCGCGCCGCCGTTTGTCATTAAAAATGAAGACGGTTCTTTTGAAGGTATAAGTATTGCACTTTGGGAACAAATTGCAGAATTAACGTCTACCGATTATGTGTTGACCGAAGCTTCACTGGTTGAGCTGGTGGAGGGAGTAGAAAATGGTCGTTTTGATGCATCTGTTGCTGCGCTTACCGTAAATTCGCAGCGAGAGTCGGTTATCGATTTTACGCATCCTTTTTATACTACAGGGTTGGCTATTGCGGTGCCTAGTGAAGGTAATCGTTGGATGTCAGCCGTTAAAGGTTTTTTCAGCTGGGAATTTTTAGTTGCACTTTCAGCTTTGTGCGGGTTGCTGCTCGCGGTAGGGGCGTTACTGTGGCTGTTTGAAAGAAAGCGCAACGCCGAGATGTTTGGCGGCTCAACCCAGCAAGGTTTAGGTGCTAGCTTTTGGTGGGCGGCGGTGACAATGACCACAGTAGGGTATGGCGATAAAGCCCCTGTTACCCTTGGTGGAAGGGTAATCGGTTTTATATGGATGTTTGCAGCGATCATTTTAATCAGTAGCTTTACCGCTGCAATTGCCACAAGCCTTACTGTTAGCCAACTATCTTCGAGCGTTAAAGGGCTTGAGGACTTACCTAATGTGCGGGTGGCTACATTGGCAAACTCTGCAAGTAGTGTATTTTTACGAAAAGAAAATATAGGATTTAAGCGACTTGAAAGCGTTGAAAAAGGTTTGTCACAATTGGCATCAGGCGACCTAGATGCTTTTGTTTACGATAAGCCCATTTTACAGTACTTAACTAAAAACAACTTTGATGACAGTATTCTTATTTTACCCGAGGTTATTGAACGTCAGGACTATGCTATTGCGTTACCAGAAAACAGTGCGCAAAGAGAAAAGATTAATACTGCGTTACTTAGAGTGATAGAGACTGACGAGTGGCAAGAGATAGTAGACCACTATCTTGGGAAATAGCGTTAGGTAAGATTACATTCCGTGACTGCGGTTAAGATTGATGGCGTCCCCAGCTGGAATCGAACCAACATCTAAGCCTTAGGAGGGCCTTGTTTTATCCATTAAACTATGGGGACCTACAAGGCTATTATACGAACTTAATCCGCGAACGGAACCCTTTGGTTTAAAAACCTTTATCTAAGTTTTGTACCCTGCTATAAAGGGTGAGCGGTTGTTTAGTTCTTCTATGTAATTAGTAGACGCTGTAACCGAACTATCGTTTGATAACGAAATCACTCTCTTGAATATTCGCAATAATACCACTGTCTTTATGAATCAATCTTGCAGTATTGCCATAAGCATTTTCAACAACAAATGCACCGGGGTAAATATGGTACTGCAAATAGGCTTTACCGTGTCTGTCGATAATTTCGCTGGTTTGATAGACAAAAAGCTCATCACCATTTTGTATGCCATTATCGCGGCCCAATGATACTGAAATATGCGAACCGGCAACATTAAGCACTCTGCCAGTCATAGGCTGACAGGCAATAGTCTCGTTAATATCAGCGGTTAACTGCTGCATCTGCTTTCTAATTGCATTGCCGTAATCTGTCCGCCAAAAGGTTGACGAAAATTCGTCTACATCGGTAAACCGGTCAAAAGGCCAATTTGCTTCAGTTATGTAATCTTGCTGCAGCAGCAAGCCGCTATTTATACCGTCGAAAACCTTAATGCTTAGCGAAAAGTAACGGGTGGCTTTTTCTTCTTTCCAGAATGCAATCGAAGAAGGGCGTTGTCTTTCAACACTAACGTCATTAATGCTGCCGATTAAAACAAACTGTGCATTTGATTGTTGTGATAATGCGCGCACATTTTCTTCAAGCCCATTAACTCCCCATCGTGTGGTGTGTGGAGCAATGTACGCTAAATTCAAATTCTGCGCCTGCGCCGACATTTCGGTAGCCAGCTTTCTTGTGACTGCCTCGGAAAAGTTAGGGATTTTTCCTTCAACTAAATGATTGCGGTTTTCTACCATGAAGTAACTGGTGGCAATATTTTTATCATACTCAACTGCGGTACATTGTTTAGCCGCAGGAAAGATATCCGCCCTGACGCTTACGGTAACATAGTCGCTATGCCATACTTCATCAGTGAGTTCGAGATGATCCACTTCACCTGAACTACTAATGGTAATGTCTTCACTTTCAAGTAACCCATTTGTGAGCTGCTGAACACTGCTTATCGAGGCACCTGCGAATAACAATGCTTGTTTGAGGGCTTCTTCTGTGGCGTCTCTACGTGCTTTTTCTTTATTACCGTTCACGATAACTGCTTGGCCTTTGGCTTCATACCAAGCGGCATGGCTTTGCCCTGTTGACACTAAAGCAAGGCAAAACAGCGCCATAAAAAAGGCGACCTTGGCGTATCTAGCTTGATATCTTCTTTTCACAGAAGACACGCTAGTTAACGTTAGTTTAGCGAATGTTTGTATGCCAAGCACAGTCTTGTCCTTTTGTTGCAGTGCGATAAGAGGGCACTACATCAGTTAATTTAAGTCAGTATTCTTTTGTATCAGATTCTTTAATCGGTTTTTTTCGACTTTATGTCAATTTTTGCTCCAACTTATAATAAGCGAAATAGATGCCAATGTTTCAAATTTAAAATTTAGGCGTAAACATTGCTTATCCACTAATAGAAAAATTGAGAATGAGGTTTCTCTAATGGTGTTTTTTGAAAAATTGATTCGTAGCCGAGCATGGATGACGATGGCTTTATTTGCTGCACTAACAGGTTTATCAGGATGTAGTCTATTTGTAGACAAACATGTGGAGTGGGAGACGGTTGAGCCAGACAGTTACCCTGTGCTAAGTGCCGTTGGATATGCCCCAATTATGTCGCAACGGGGTGAAAGCGAAACCGTGAAAACCTTGATGGCAATTAAAGCATCAAAACTAGAGGCTTACAGAGAACTTGCAGAGCAGGTGTACGGACAGCGTATTGAAGGTAATCAATCACTGTCTAGCCTTGTGGTGGATAATGAAACCTTGCGGGCTTCTGTAGAGGGCGTTATTAGAGGGGCTAGGGTAATAAAAAGTTACCCCGTGGGTGAAGACACCTATGCCACCGAACTTGAGCTAGATATGCATCGCGTGTACGACATTTATTTGACGACAGCGAAGCCACAAAGAATAAAAGACATCAAATACTATTAAGTATTTCGATGTATGGCTAAATAGCACCCACAAAAAAGCGCGTATTAAACGCGCTTTTTTGTGCTTTTATTGGGGCTTTCGGTAACGAGTGCATTACTTAGGCGCTAATACCTGAACCTAAACGGCCTGCATTTGGCTTACCTTTCTTATCGTAGGTTAACGACTCTTTAGCGCGAACTTCCAACATCAGATTCCGTAAGTGTGTGAGGCGAAGCTGTCCTTGCTCTACGGCTTTCTGATTGATTTGGGTTTTATACTTACAGTCTTCTAACAGACTTTTCGCATTATCCATTAACCCTTGTTCATCTGCACTAATCGTTTCGTCTGTAGTTTGGCGATATAACGCCTCGACTTTTTGGTCCGTAGATTGAATAGACTCTAGTAATTTAGACTTATCTTCTAAAAGACTCATCAAGGTTTCTGCATCTCGTGAGCTAATTAAATGTAATTCTTTTTCCAGCATCAAGCACAGGCCCTCTAAGTTAGTGACCTGTTGTGATAACGCTGAATAAAGATGACTAGTCATAGAAACCTAATTATTTTTGGCCAAAAATCTCACCCTCAAGCTTAGCGATTTTATTCGCTAACACTTCAGGGTTAACTTTGTATTCACCACTTGATATCGCTTTTTTAAGACGATCGACTTTTTCCTGATTTACAGGCGCTTCAGAACCTTTCTTCTGAACTTGATTCAACTGCTGTGCAGACTGAGTCAAGGATACTGAATCTTGTCGTGGTGCTTGAGCAACAGATGCATTGTTAGACGTCGCTTGTTGCTGTTGCGACTGCTGTGCCTGATTCTGTTGCGAAATTTTTGTATTATCAACGGGTGTTTTGGGTAACCCATTGTTTACATTGTTAATTGCCATAATATTTCTCCACTACCTTTTCGCCTCTGTACAAGTTATCGGCACAAACCTTCTTTTCTTTAGGTTTTTATACAACGAAAACGTAGTTTTTTAGCACGCTGAACTACAAGTGTACCACGACTTCTTGAGCGCTGGCGACTTCCGCTATCACGGGCTTTTGGCTACTGGCATTGAGCACCTTTATGGTATCGCCAATAACACCATCTTGTTGTGCTATTCCAGATGTTTTAACCGCCATCCCACCCAATGATGCACGAATGGTAATTCTATCGCCCTTGCACACAAAGCATAGCATATTTGATTGCACAGCTTGGCCATCAACAATTCGACGTTTCATTCGAGCGCCAATCAATGCATCTACATCAGTAAATGCACTGTATCGAAGACGCTTTATATCCACCGATGCCAACGTCAGATTAGATGCAGAAAGCACAGTGCCAGGGCTAACCGCGCCAGAAGTAACCACAATTTCTTTCGTTCTGGTCACTTGGGCGCTGGTAAACAAGTACCAGTCATTATTTGTGCAACTTACCCGTACCGAAACATACGATTGGTTCAAAGATTCATCAGACGCGTGAAATTGAAATCCGGTTGGACACTGAGGAATATTAATTCTTTCGTCTACTTCAGCAATGCTCACAGCAATATCGGTGTTTTCATCGTGTATACTAAGCGCCGACAGCAGGTATTCTTCTGCGCCCTTATTCACTACATCGTGCATTGTTTCAGCGTAACTGTAAGGCGCTAAAGCAACGGTCACCACAACAGTGAAAAGTGGCAGACGAACTCCTGTAAGCCAAGATTTTACGTTTTTTAAATTTTTCATAGTCACTTTTCGTGTTCACTTACTGAGTTATTGTCTATGCTTATAAGACAAATTAGGTTGAGACAATAACTTGCGTACGTCCGTGATTAAGTTGTACATGCAGCGAAACCGTCATTTTTCTGTCGTTTGACCTGCATACATTTAGTGATATTGTCTATTCTCTTTAGTGAAGGCAATGATCATGCCCAGTATTAAAAAGAGGTGAGATATGTCGGGAATTTTAGACTCGGTTAACCAACGAACCCAATTAGTTGGTCAAAACCGTCTTGAGTTATTGTTGTTCAGGCTTAATGGCCGTCAACGCTTTGGTATCAACGTGTTTAAAGTACGTGAAGTGCTCCAGTGTCCACCACTGACTTCAATGCCAAAGTTGAACTCGTTAGTTCGCGGAGTAGCACATATTCGTGGGCAAACTATTTCTGTCATCGATTTAAGCATGGCGACGGGTGGCAAGCGTATTGAAGATTTATCAAATGCGTTTATCGTTATTGCTGAATACAACCGTTCTGTACAAGGCTTTTTAGTGGGCGCTGTTGAGCGCATCATTAATACCAACTGGGATGCCATCATGCCGCCTCCCCAAGGGACAGGCCGAGCAAGTTACTTAACCGCTGTTACTGAAGTAGAAAACGAATTAATTGAAATTCTCGACGTAGAAAAAATCCTCAATGAAATTTCACCGCTAAATGCAGAAGTAAGCGCAGATGTTGCCGAAGGGCTAACTACGGAAGGTAAGGAAGATAAAATTATCTTCATTGCTGATGATTCAGCTGTGGCAAGAAATCAAGTTAAAAAAGCGCTAACCTCACTTGGGTTAGAAATTGAGCTGGCAAAGAATGGTTTAGAAGCGTTAAACCGCTTGAAGGAAATCGCTGAAGAATATGGTGATATTACCAAGCGAATTGGGGTGCTAGTGTCTGACATAGAAATGCCAGAGATGGACGGTTACACCCTTACGGCGGAAATTAAAAATACACCAGAACTTCAAAAGCTTCATGTTGTACTTCACACATCTTTAAGTGGCGTATTCAATCAAGCCATGGTTCAGAAAGTGGGAGCGGACGACTTTATTGCGAAATTTCACCCCGATGAACTAGCAACAGCAGTTCAGAAGTGGTTAATGACGGATTGTGAATAACGGAGCGGTAGGGGTTGGATAATAAAAGTGTGTCGCCGGCAAGCTATGAAAAGTTTCGGCACTTCCTCGAGAAACAATGTGGAATAGTACTCGGGGAAAACAAGCAATACCTTGTAAGAAGCAGGCTTGCGTCGTTGTTATATAAGCATGACTATGACAGTACTGATGCGCTTATTGATGTAGTAGTAAAAGGTTACGATCGTAACCTTTTACAAAGCGTCATTGATGCGATGACCACAAACGAAACGTTGTGGTTTAGAGATACTTATCCGTTTGAGTTGCTACAACGCGATTTACTTCCTCAACTTGCAACGAAAAATCAAAAGCTAAGAATTTGGAGTGCAGCTTGTTCGTCTGGACAAGAGCCTTATTCTATTGCTATGTCGATATTAGAGTTTCAAAAACAGCGACCCGGATTGCTTAGGCAAGGGGTTGAAATTATAGCCACTGACCTTTCTTCTGAAATGCTCAGCAAGTGTAGCCAAGGGCTATACGATGAACTTTCGCTTGCTAGAGGGTTATCGCCACAACGTAGGGCTATGTTTTTCCAACCTCATGAAAGTGGGCAGATGCAGGTTAAGCCAGAAGTGCGCAACATGGTTTCATTCAGAAGTTTGAATTTGTTAACTTCCTATGCAGCACTTGGCCGCTTCGACATCGTTTTTTGCCGCAATGTGCTGATTTATTTTTCGGCAGATGTGAAACAAAAGATACTGCAACAAATTGCCGGACAGCTGCAACCTGCCGGTGTCCTTTTCCTTGGCGCGTCTGAATCTATCAGTGCGGCAAGCGATACGTATGCCATGATTAAATGTAATCCTGGCTTGTACTATCAAAAGAAATAAATACCTAAAATACTGAATTTATTAAAATATTTAAATTCCCCTCTATTTCTTTTCTCATTTTTATACAGTGCCAATCTTCAGGTTGGCATCTGCCTTGCTAGTAAAATCCTATAACAGATAATTCGTCATTATTTACTGATGGCGTATTTCCGGAATTTCGCAGCGAGGAGTTTTCAATATGGCCATAAATCTCGACAAGTTAGTCGGGTTTCATCAGTCGGCGTTAGCAATACGCACCGACAGGATGGAAGTCATCTCTGGAAACCTAGCGAACGCCAATACCCCTGGTTATAAGGCGAAAGACATCGACTTTAATAAAGCGATGGAGTCAGCCATGAGCGCCCAAGATGGGCAGCACAAATTGGGCGGTGGAAGCTTAGTAAGAACTCACGATAAACACATAGGTGGCGATGTATCGTCGGTTGCATCAAATTTTGAAATGCAATACCGCATACCCACTCAACCGGATACCGGAGACGGCAATACGGTTGAAGTACAGGCAGAACGTAACCGCTTTTTAGATAACGGTTTACGTTACCAAGCCACACTTGAGTTTATTAACGGTAAAGTTAAAGGTATGAAAAAAGCCCTTAGTTCTGGAGGCCAGTAATCATGAGCTTATTTAATGTGATGTCAATTTCCAGTACCGGTATGGAAGCTGAAAATGTTCGTTTAAACACCACCGCTAGTAACATTGCTAACGCGAATTCGGTAAGCAGTAGTTATGACGAAACGTATCGTGCAAGACACCCAGTGTTTGCCGCTGAGTTGCAGCGCGCCATGGGCGACCAAAGCAAGGGTGTGGGTGTTGAAGTTAAGGGAATTGTAGAAAGCGATGCGCCATTGCAAGTGGAGTATGCTCCGCATAACCCAATGGCTGACGAAGAGGGTTATATCTATAAGCCTAACGTCAACATCGTGGAAGAAATGGCAAATATGATGTCGGCATCAAAAGCCTATGAAACCAACGTTCAGGTTGCAGATACCACGAAAAAGATATTTCGTCGGGTTCTGCAGCTAGGGCAAGGGCAATAAGTTGCCGCGTAGGTAATGTGAGGAAAATACTGTGACCACAATTAACAACACTACTGGCCTGAACAACGAACTCTACTGGCAAGAAGAGACGGTTCCGGTTGTCGATGGAACAGAGCAACAGCTTTCGCAAGAAGACTTTTTTGCCATGTTAACCGAGCAATTAGCGAATCAGGATCCTACTAAACCCGTAGATAACGATCAGATGGTGGCGCAAATGACGTCATTCACTATGGCTGATGGTATTTCTCAGTTGAATGATAAATTTGAGTCATTCGCCGCCTCGATGACATCTAACCAGGCATTACAAGCATCTAGCTTGATAGGTCAGAACGTATTGGTGCAGGGCAACGTAGGGCACATGTCTAGCGACGCTGCAGGCGTATCGGGTGTTGTGGTCAATGAGCAAAGTGTACAAAACATGACGATCACTGTTGAAAATCAATACGGTGAAGTGATTAAGACCATTGATGCTGGCACACAAGCCGCTGGCAACATTCAATTTGAATGGGATGGCAAGGATACTCAAGGCAACGATATGCCAGCGGGTGACTACGTAATTAGCGCTACAGGCGAATTAAACGGTGAAGGCGTTCAATTGAATACTGCCATTAACCGTCATGTAGGAAGTGTTAGTTTGGCCGGCAGTGGTCAGGGCGTAATTTTAAATTTAGATGGCGAAGTCAGCATTAGTCTTGATGACGTTATTCAAATCGGCAGTTAGCAGGAGAAAGAAGCATGTCTTTTAATATTGCACTAAGTGGCGTAGCTGCCGCACAAAAAGATTTAGATGTAACCGCGAATAACATCGCAAACGTAAATACGGTTGGCTTTAAAGAGTCTCGCGCTGAATTCGGCGACGTGTACGCCACATCACTATTGGCTGGAAGTAAAACCAAAGTGGGCGACGGTGTTTTGACACAAGATGTGGCCCAGCAGTTTTCGCAAGGTAGCTTGCAGTTCACCAATACTGCACTTGATTTGGCGATTACTGGGAATGGTTTCTTTGCCACCGTGCCTGATGAAACCTCACGAGACTTCTCGTTTACCCGTGCCGGTCAATTCAAGTTAGATGACGACAACTACGTGGTTAACAGTAACGGCGACTTACTTTTAGGTTTCCCTGTTAATTCAGACTCTACCAGTTCATCGGTTGCATTGAGTACTACAGAGCCAGTGCAAATCCCAGATTCATCAGGTTCTCCAGCACAAACCTCAGAAGTTGATATCCGTATGAACTTACCTGCTAGTGAGCAGGGGTTAGATCCAGCCGCATTTGATCCACAAGATCCACTTACCTACAACGCGGCAACCTCGGTAACGGTTTATGACTCACTAGGCGACAGCCACGTGATGACTTATTACTTCGTTAAAGATGTGGCGGCAGACAATGAATGGTATGTGGCGACAGCGGTAGACGATCAACTTACTGATTTAGTGAATTCTACCGGTACTGATTCCGATCCAACTACAGCGGTAAACTCGCTGGGTACTAACACGGGTAACGGCGTTACAGCAGCTAAGCTTGTGTTTTCTCAAGGTGGTGACTTTATTGGTATTGAATCACCAGATGGCATTCAAACTACCGATTACAAGTTAACGACTGAAGCGCTAGGTTCTGCATTATCAAATGGGGCGGATGCGACTCAACAAATAGGGATCGATTTTAACTTAGACCCTTCAAATGCTACCACGGTGGAACCTACGCAATACGCATCAGCATTCGAAGTGACGTCATTAGAGCAAGATGGTTTGCCTGTTGGTCGTTTGACGGGTATTGATATTGGCCCAGACGGCTTGGTTCGAGCGACGTTCTCAAACGGTACGTCAGAACCTATCGTGCGTGTGGCCTTAGTGAGATTTGCTAATGAGCAGGGCTTAACGCAGCAAAGCAGCACTGAGTGGAAAGAAAGTATCCTATCTGGTGAAGCATTGGCGGGTGAAGCGACGACGGGGACTTTCGGTGAAATTAACTCATCAGCCCTTGAACAAGCCAACGTTAACCTAACCACTGAGCTTATCGATATGATTATTGCACAGCGGAACTTCCAGGCTAACTCTCGAGCACTCGAAGTGAATAACTCGCTTAACCAGACTATCCTGAACATCCGATAAACATTGACGTTTAACTAGCAAAAACCGCAACTTTAGTTGCGGTTTTTTTGTATCCACTTCTATTTGTGCATGTTGGCACTGGGATTGCAAAACCTGTATATGGTTTAACCAGAGTCAAAAGTCAGTCATGGACAAACTTCTCTACATTGCTGCCAGTGGTGCATCTCAAGACCTTTTAGGTACTGGGCTTCGTGCCAATAACTTGGCTAACGCGCAAACAACTGGGTTTAGAGCTCAGTTAGAACAGGCAAGGTCAATGCCTGCCTACGGCGAAGGTTTGCCGTCTCGCGTTTTTTCAATGACCGAAAGTCCGTCAAACAACTATGAATCAGGTCCTATGATTCAAACGGGTCGTGATTTAGACGTTGCGATACAAGGCGATGGCTGGTTTGCCGTTCAAGATGACAATGGGCAAGAAGCCTATTCTCGTGACGGTAACTTTAAGCTTGGTGACGACGGTATTTTGACAGATGTGCACAATCGCCCCGTTTTAGGCGATAACGGTCCAATTTTCCTTCCTGTGCCGCTAGATAATTTAGATATCGGTATGGACGGCACGTTGTCAATGAGACAGCTTGGCGCGCCAGAAAATGTAATTGAAGATGTTGGCCGGTTGAAACTGGTTAAGCCGAACTATGCCGATATGGAACGAGGCACTGATGGTTTATTTAGAATGGAAGACGGCACGGTAGCCCCAGCAAGTGCTGGTGTGAAAGTAATGTCTGGCATGTTGGAAGGCTCGAACGTGAATGCCGTTGACGAAATGGTCAATATGATAAGCCTTCAGCGCCACTATGAGCTTCAAGTGAAGATGATGAAGCAAGCTGATGAGCTAGATGCTCGCGGCAACCAATTACTGCGCATTCTATAGAATAGTTAACAATTTTGTTATACGAACTTTAAAGGTTAGGAGGTCGCCATGCACCCAGCATTGTGGATAAGTAAAACAGGTCTTGATGCCGCACAAACAGATGTCGCGGTGGTATCGAACAACCTGGCTAACGCATCAACGGTAGGCTTTAAAAAAGACAGAGCAATTTTTGAAGATTTGCTTTATCAGAATATAAACCAACCTGGTGGCCGCTCATCAGCTGATACCGAATTACCTTCTGGCCTTATGTTAGGTTCTGGTTCAAAGGTGGTATCAACACAAAAAGCACATACCCAAGGCAACTTGCTAACCACGGATAATGCGTTAGATATGTCTATTCAGGGGCGCGGTTATTTTGAAATATTGCAGCCTGACGGCACCATTGCCTACTCAAGAAATGGTCAGTTTTCAATGAACGATCAAGGTCAGATAGTGACTTCTGGCGCGGGTTTTTTACTCCAACCTGAAGTGGCAATTCCAGAGGATGCGCAGCAAATTACCATTTCACAAGACGGTGAAATTAGCGTGTCAATTCGTGGTCAAGCCGAGCCGCAAGTGCTTGGCCAAATGAACCTATCAGACTTCATTAACCCAACTGGCCTTCAGCCTATAGGACAGAACCTCTACGTTGAAACCGCATCAAGTGGCGCACCTATTCAAGGTGTGCCAGGCCTTCAAGGTATAGGCACTATTGCACAAGGTACGCTAGAAACCAGTAACGTGAATGTGACCGAAGAGCTGGTTAATTTGATTGAAAGTCAACGTTTGTACGAGATGAACTCGAAAGTGATTTCGTCGGTGGATCAGATGCTTGGGCAAGTCATTCAGCAACTTTAGTGAGTAATGTTATGCGAATTCTCGGACTCTTTCTTTCAGTGACAATAATGGCAGGTTGTGCAAGCACTAACCAGCCACCGGTTCAAGCAAACGACCCGTCGTTTGCCCCAGTGGTACCTGATTATCCTCGCGAGAAGATTGTAGAAGATGGTTCGCTGTTCCGCTCTTATATGGCTAATAGCTTATACTCAGATATGACGGCTAGACGGGTTGGCGACATTATTACCATTACGTTAAGTGAAAATACCAACGCGAGTAAATCAGCGGGTACATCTACATCAAAAGACACCACGGTTGATTTAGATACAATCACCGGATTAGGCGGGCAAGCGTTAAATATTGGCGGCCAATCTGTTCAGCTTGGCGTTAGTTCTTCAAACGACTTCGCAGGTGATGCCGCAACAAATCAAAGCAATAGTTTATCGGGAAATATCTCGGTCACCGTAGTGGAAGTGCTGCCCAATGACAATTTGGTTATTCGCGGCGAAAAGTGGCTTACCTTAAATCATGGCGATGAATATATTCGTTTAACGGGCATTATTCGCTTATCTGACATTAGCCCCGAAAATGAAGTGCTATCGACCAAAATCGCCAACGCCAGAATTCAGTACAGCGGAACGGGCTCATTTGCCAGTGCGCAAGAGAAAGGCTGGCTAACGAAGTTTTTCACATCATCATGGTGGCCGCTTTAAGCGGGGCTAGGAGAATCATTATGCGTTTGTTTTCAGTGGTACTTATCGCATTAACATTGGTGTTGTCTAACAATGCTAATGCACAACGCATCAAAGACTTGGCAAGTATCCAAGGGGTGAGAAGTAACCAATTAGTAGGTTATGGTCTAGTGGTAGGTTTACCTGGCACCGGCGAGCAAAGTCCTTTCACCGAGCAAAGCTTCCGTACCATGTTAAGTAACTTCGGTATTAGCTTAGACTCCAACACCAAACCGAAAATTAAGAACGTGGCAGCCGTGGCTGTTCACGCAGAATTGCCGGCTTTTACTAAGCCAGGGCAAACCATTGATATTACCGTGTCGTCAGTAGGTGAAGCGAGTAGTTTGCAAGGCGGCACGCTTCTACAAACGTTTCTTCGCGGGGTAGATGGCAAAGTGTATGCAGTAGCGCAAGGTAGCTTGGTAGTGAGTGGCTTTGGTGCTCAAGGTGGCGATGGTTCGCGAATTGTGGTGAATACGCCTACTGTTGGTCGTATTCCAAATGGTGCCATGGTTGAGCAAACCGTACCAAGCGGTTTTGCCAATGGCGATTCATTAACACTGAACTTGCATTACCCTGATTTTTCAACAGCAAAGGCATTAGCTGATGTGATTAATGAGCGATTAGGCGCACAGCCAGAAAAAGGGTATTCCATAGCAACGCCCATTGATGCCGCGTCAGTACGTGTATCAGCGCCACGAGATGTTGGTCAGCGAGTGGGCTTTTTGGCCACACTAGAAAATTTTGAATTCACGCCGGCTGATGCGCCTGCGCGGGTTGTCATCAATAGTCGTACCGGTACGATTGTGATTGGTCGAGACGTGCGTCTACTGCCAGCCGCTATTACCCATGGTGGATTAACGGTGACAATTTCAGAAAACCAACAAGTTACCCAACCTAATGCGTTTGCAGATGGTGAAACGGTGGTAACGACACAGTCGATTGTAGATGTGGATTTATCAGACAGTCGCATGTTTTCTTTTGAACCGGGAGTGACACTTGATCAGCTAGTGCGAGCGGTTAATGAAGTGGGTGCTGCACCTGGTGATTTAATGGCGATTTTAGAAGCATTAAGGCAGGCCGGTGCGTTACATGGTGAATTGGTGATCATCTAATGGAAGCATTCAGCTCAAAAAATCAGCTTGATATGGCACGCAATGTTCACGATCTTGGCAGTATTAATAAAATGCGCGAGGCCATTGCTTCGGGTGATGAAAGTGTATTGCAAGAAGCGGCTGAACAATTTGAAGCCATATTTGTGCAAATGATGCTGAAGTCGATGCGTAAAGCGCAAGACGCCCTAGCAGATGAAGACAGCCCGTTCAATTCTCAACAAGTTAAATTTTATCGCGACATGCACGACCAACAGCTTGCAACCGATTTAACGGCAGGTGGCGGTATGGGGTTGGCTGACATTATCGTTAAACAAATGGGCCAATCCGAAGACAGTTATTTACCTGCCAGCGTTATTCGTAGTGATGGTAACTTGAATTCGTTGAACCGCGACCGTGTTGTCGCTGTAGAGCAAGCGCAAGAAACCGTGCTCGCTTCTGAATCTAAAGGGGTGAAATCAGCCGCAAAAGACAGCATGTTCGATACCCCTGAAGATTTTGTTGAAACTCTGCGCCCCTACGCTGAACAAGTGGCTGAAAAGTACGGTATGGATGCTAAAGCCATTATCGCGCAGGCTGCGGTCGAAACAGGTTGGGGTAAGTTCGTTATTCACAATGCCGACGGTGAAAGTTCGCACAATCTTTTTGGTATTAAAGCGAACTCGAAGTGGGAAGGCGAGCAAGCGGTTGTCGACACACTTGAATTTAATAGCGGTATTCCACAAAAGCAAAAAGCAGCTTTTCGTTCTTATGCGTCATTGGAAGAGGCGGTTAATGACTACGGTCGTTTTATTACCACTCAGCCCCGTTATCAGCAAGCGGTGGAACGAGCCTCAGATGCACACAGTTATACGCGAGAACTACAAAGCGCTGGATATGCTACGGATCCTAACTACGCCAGTAAAATCATGGCGGTTTACCACAGCGATAGGCTTAACGGCTTAATGCCGTAAGAAGAGGGGTTTAATATATGAGCGCAGTTGATTTATTTTCCCTAGCCACCAGTGGTGTAAACGCCAGTAGTAAGCTTTTACAAACTACCAGTAATAATATTGCCAATGTAAATACGCCTGGGTACGTACGTGAACGCACCGAGCTGGTTAACAGTGATGTATTCGGTGTTGAAATCGGAAATACAGAGCGAATTATAAATGTATTTGCGCAAAACCAGCTTCGCCGCGATATAACTTCGGTAGGTGAGCTAGAGGCTTTTTCTTCCAAAACTTCAGCGATTGATACCCTTTTAGCCAGTGAGGCAAACTCTTTATCTAAAGGCATTAGTGACTATTTTGCAGCGGTACAAACTGCCTCAGACGACCCCACAAACTTAGCGTCTCGTGAACAGGTATTAGGGAAATCAGAGTCGCTGTATCAACGTATGAAAACCCTGTCAGATTACATGGTGGAAAAGGAAGAAGAGTTTAACCTTGAAGTCACCTCTTTGGTGAACAGAACCAATAGCTTGATTAGCTCTATTGGCGAACTCAACAAAAACATCGTGATTGCCAAAGGAAACAACACTAGCGACGAACCCAGCGCATTAATGAATAAACGAGATGCCGCCGTCGAAGAGCTTGCCTCTATTATGGCTATCGATGTGAAAGACAGTCAAAGTCAAAACGGTGCGATTACCGTGAATTTGACCACCGGCGAATCGCTAATACTAGAAAACGGTGCATTTAATTTATTTGAAGTGAGCACCAGTGCAGACCTAACCACTAAAGAACTGAAGTTAGAAACAGATTTTGGTTCGCAAACAAAGAACGATGCCACTATTCGTGTTGTAGAAAGTGACTTAGGTGGCAGTTTAGGTGGGTTATTTCGCTACAGAAATGAAGTGCTTGGCAGCGCAATGCGTGATGTAGGCCAGCTTTCTGTTGCTTTTGCTGATGCCGTGAATGCTCAAAATAAGCTGGGAATGGATTTAGATGGTCAGCTAGGCAGTAACATTTTTGATATTCCTACTTTCAGAGGCTTAGAAACAGAGGATACCAGCGGAGACTATCAAGTAGTCGGACAGCTTATAGCTGGAAAGGGCGCAGAGCTCACCGATGCTGATTATCAAATTGAGGTTACTGCAGTAGCGGGTGGTGTTCCCAGCGAGATAGAAGTTACTTTCTTAAACCCAGACGGAACCCCTAAAAAAGATGGCTCTGGAAATGATCTTGTCTATTCAAACTATACGGTGACGAGTGGGTTCAATGAATTACCAGGGGGCATTGAAGTAGAGTTTGGTGGTACAGCAACTTATGCTGTTGGCGATGAATTTTTGATGCGACCTACAAAAACGATTGCATCGTCCATTGAGTTAGCTACCAATAGACCTGAAGATCTGGCGTTCGCTGCTCCGGTAAGAGCACAAGCGGATGCAACAAATTTAGGTAGTGCTAATGTTAGTGCAATAGCAATAACTAACACAGAAGTCGGCGGTGGTACTGAACAATCTGCATTTGACGGTGCAGGTGGAATACATAATTTATCAAGTTCTCCTAGTGGTACTGTTGGAGCACCATCACAAATCGTCTTTACCGCAGAAGATAGTTACCAAGTGCTTGACGGAGAAACCCCTCCAAATGTGATCACAAATGTCACAGGTGCAACTAACTTAAACAATTTATTAGCACAGGCTGAATCTAGCGGGAGCGGCCCCGCTTGGCCTGCAGCGTTTTCGGCACTGGATGACTACCCAGGTTATGACATTAGTTTAGATGGCGTACCTAAAGCAGGTGATAGTTTTACTATTAGTTACAACACTGATGGTTTCAACGACAACAGTAATGCACTTGAGATCGCAGCGTTGCAGAATGAGAACCTCGTGCAAGTGAGCAGTGAATCAACCAACCAGCAACGTACTTTTCAAGATGCCTATGCATCTATGGTAGGGCGGATTGGTGAAGACGCAGCCATGGCTGACATTTCGTTAACTGCAGCAGAGGCAATGAAAACCCAATCAGAAAATTGGTTTGAGTCAGTATCTGGAGTAAGTCTAGATGAAGAGGCGGCAAACCTGGTTAAGTTTCAGCAGTCTTATTCTGCCGCAGCACGAATTTTAAGTACAGCGCAAGAGTTGTTTGATACTATTCTAAGTGCGGCGAGGTAACAGATTATGCGTATATCGACGAGTCAAGTTTACGACCAAAGCATTCGCTCCATTATGGAAAACCAAGAAAATTTGGTTAAAACGCAAGAGCAGTTAGCGACGGGTAAGCGGATCATTACGCCGGCAGACGATCCTGTGGGCGCTGCAAAGGTACTGCGCTTGACCGAAGAGCTTGATGGGCTGACGCAATTTCAACGAAATAATGATTTGGTAACAGGCTCTTTAGAACAGCAAGAAGCAGTGCTAACGAATATTACTAATTCGATTAACCGTGCTAGAACATTAGTCGTTCAAGCAGGCTCGGGTATTCTTGATGACCCTGACAAACGCGCTATCGGGGCTGAGTTAGAACAAATTAAGTTGGAAATATTCGACTTAATGAATACGCAAGATGCCGATGGCAATTACATGTATGCAGGTTATCAATCTGCGAACCAAGCCTTTACCTACAACCCCGCATCATCAGGAAATGCCATTACATTTTCAGGTGATGCAGGTGTAAGTTTTATTCAGTTATCGTCTAGCTCAAAGATACAATCTACCAGCAACGGTTATGAAGTTTTTGAGAACGTACTATCCCGTTTTGATTTCTCAGTAACCGGCAGTACAGTAGCCGATTTACAAAACACAGTGGTAAAAGAACAAGGTACGTTTGATACCTTTTTCAATAAGAATTATGACCCAGTGACCAGTGCTAATAATGACTATCAAGTGGAGTTTTTAGCATCGGGAGAAGCACAGTTAACTAATACAGGCACAGGTGCAGTTGTGGGAACGGTTGGCTACACTTCCGGTAGCCCATTTACTATCAAGGGTATGCAGTTTGAAGCGAGTGCTGCCGTTGGCGATACCATTAATTTTTCTTTGGATGCGCCTGAGAAAAAGAGTATGGCTCAATCGCTTCATGAAATTCAAACCATACTTATGGATAGCACCATTGATGATAGTGCGCTGCAAGAAGCCATTGCCGACTCATTAGTTGGGTTAGATAATGGGTTAGAAAAAATATCTCTAGAACGCGCCTCTATAGGTAGCCGTCTAAATATCGCTGAATCGACTTACGAAAGTAACCTTGATATGGAAATTGCAGCAAAGGCATCCCGTTCATCAATCCAAGATGTTGATTATGCAGAGGCCTCTACGGAATTTGCCAAACAAGAAACGGCACTCAATGCGGCATTGGCTACTTTTCCGCAAGTGTCTAATTTATCCCTGTTTAACTTCATTTAATAGGCTATTCATCCCTGACAATGTAGCAAGATATACTCGGGTTTGGTTATCGATATGATCTGAGTAATAAGAGACATACAGCGTGTCGTCTTGCCATACTAACCCCGGGTAACTATTGTCTCCTTTACTCGGTAAGGTCATCAGAAGTTTCAGCGAATAGTCAGTTGATGAAAGTAACCAAATTGCCGTTGTCAGACTTTTACCATCCCAGTTTCTGCCTGCTACCACATACGTATTTTCGGTAAGTGATAACATAACCGGCCCTCCAACGTACTGTTTCAAATCGTGCCATTTCCAATTGGTATAGGGCGGAGATGAGACACCTAGTTTGGCGCTGAAACTATCAGCATCTCGGCGTACAATCGCCGTTGCTTTATCAGTATCATCAAACAATATATGACTTTCATTTGGGTAGCCAAATGAGTGCTTCTCAAAAGAAATAGCGCCTTTCTTTTGAAGGTAAAGTTGTTTGCGTGGGTTGCCTACATACAAATCAATTCTTTGACTTTTGCGGTTATAGGCAAAACCATAAGCTTTGTCCTTGTTCCATGTGATGCGCCAAAGCCACCAACCGGAATGCCCAAAAAAATGAGGTGTTGACCAAGAATCTCCCGTGGTAGAAAAGTAACTCACCATTTTAGTAGTTACCGCGCCCGTATTTGCGTCTTTGTGCTTAGCGTAGGCTGTGATGATTAACTTTCGTCCATCAAAACAAAATTTTGGATCGCGTAAATCCCAAGAGGGTAGTGCCAGTCGCTGGTAAGTTTTCGCCCCTGAATCAATATTCTCTTTGCAGACAATTACAACGCCATCTGGGCTTATATGGTTCAAGGCTCGTCGATAGCAGCACAGTAGTGATTTGCGACTATTGTCGAAGGGATTTTCGATTAAATCAGTAAACGCGCAGTGCTCACCTTCCGATGAAATTCGCTCAACCGCGTTAATCTTCAAATTTATATTCACGCTAATACCCTTTTAAAAACCGTCTGTTATGTAATTTTAAACGGCAATTTTATACCGCACTACGGCAATTTTTGTAAATAATTCTAAAGGGAACTGCTGTTATGTCGATACAAACACTGAGAGAGCCAGTTCATCATTACCCCTCAGGTATTGGTGACTATTAAAATTGTAATAGCCGGATCCCCGGCAGCCAGCTCACGCTGGACTGAGAGTGTAGGAGAGACTTTATGTCTATGTTCGTCAATACCAATGTTTCCTCATTGAATGCTCAGCGTCAATTATTTGATGTAAGCAATTCTTTGGGTACGTCTTTTGAGCGTCTGTCTTCGGGTTTCCGTATAAACAGTGCTGCAGATGACGCCGCAGGTCTACAAATCACCGACCGAATGACTTCACAAGTTCAAGGTCTTAACCAAGCGGTACGTAACGCTAACGATGCGATCTCACTATCGCAAACTGCTGAAGGTGCGTTGTCTGAAACGACGACTTCTCTTCAACGTATTCGTACACTAGCAATTCAATCACAGAACGGTATCAACAGCTCTGCTGACCGTGTAGCACTTCAAAAAGAAGTATCTGCATTAAGAACTGAAATATCGCGTATTTCAACAACGACTCAGTTCGCTGGTGTAAATATATTGTCAGGTGACTTCTCTGCCAAGTTCTTGGTAGGTGCAAACGCTGGTCAAACGATTTCTGTAAACCTCTCATCGCAACCATTGGCAAATGCTGGTGTTAACGGTTTCAGTGCGACTGGCTTGGGAATTACAGGTGGCACCAATAACGTACTTACCAGTGAAAACGCATCAAGCATGCTAGCTAGTGTAGATACGGCTATTTCAGCGGTAGGTGGCCTTCGTGCTGACCTAGGTGCGCTTCAAAACCGTTTCCAGTCTACTATTCGTAACTTAAGTAACATCTCTGAAAACGTATCTGCGGCACGTTCGCAAATCAAAGATACTGATTTTGCCACAGAGACTGCTAACTTGACCCGTAACCAGATTCTACAGCAGGCGAGCACTACCGTGTTGTCTCAGGCGAATCAGCGTCCACAGGCGGCACTACAGCTTCTAGGTTAATACTCTAGTTGATAATAGTGAGAGAATGGGGCCAGGAGGTAGTGAACCTTTAACCTCAGTTGTTCCACAGTGATTTAATTTCAAAAAGGCCGATTTTTTAATCGGCCTTTTTTTATTTCAGCGAATTAAGTTATTGAACTAAATAGGTTTATCAAAAAGATCAAAAAAACCTAAAGTAAATGGATAACCGGTACGATAACTATAACAAAGGGAAGGTAAACATTACTTCCTCTCTTTAAGACCTATAACAATTAATAAAAGTAATACGTTTATGGTGTTTTAAAGAGTGTTAATTGACTGCTAGGTTTTAGTTATTGTCAGGAGATCAATAGCTTAAAATCATAAAAATTATTTTCATAAAGTTCTAAAGGAAATAGTGAGGTAAGTCGATAAAGAGTTAAGTTTGCTGATTGGGCTGCTGACTGGCGAGAATGAAGCCAGGAGGTAGTGAGAGGTTTGAGGTCTGGAACAACAAACCCGACAGTCAGCAAAAGAGAAGTTTCCTTCTCTGTGTAACAAGCTTCACCGGGAGTGACCCGCTAAAGCGTCAGAATAAAATCCTGACAATTATGTGAAGCACAAGATATGCCAAAATATTTAATTAACTCGCGCAAATAATAAAATCAATAGCGCAAAACTTAAACTGTTAGGAGACCTCTCATGAGTCTATTTGTAAATACTAATGTGTCATCGCTTAATGCGCAGCGCCAGTTGTTTTCAACAGGCAATAACTTAGATACTGCATTTGAACGTTTATCATCTGGTTTTAGAATTAACAGCGCCGCTGATGATGCTGCAGGTCTGCAAATTACTGACCGTATGACCTCGCAAGTTCAAGGCCTAAACCAAGCGGTACGTAATGCAAACGATGCGATTTCATTATCGCAAACTGCTGAAGGCGCAATGCAAGAAACAACGACTGCCTTACAACGAATTCGTACCCTTGCCATCCAATCGCAAAATGGTATTAACTCTTCTGCGGATAGACTTGCGCTTCAAAAAGAAGTGTCGGCACTTCGTACTGAAATTTCACGTATTGCTACCACAACACAGTTTGCTGGCGTAGACGTGCTATCTGGCGCATTTTCAGCTCGCTTCTTAGTTGGCGCCAACGCAGGACAAACCATATCTGTTAACTTGTCGACACAAGCATTGGGCCGCGCAGGCATTGACGGCTTTAGTGCAACAGGTTTGGGGATCACTGGTGGAATTAATGACGTATTAACAGAAACGAATGCATCGGCACTACTTGGGTCAGTGGATAATGCGATATCTGCAATAGGTGGTCTTCGCGCAGACTTGGGTGCGCTTCAAAACCGCTTCCAGTCAACAATCAGAAACTTAAGTAATATTTCTGAGAACGTATCAGCGGCAAGATCACGAATTAAAGATACAGATTTTGCCACCGAAACGGCAGAGTTGAGCCGTAACCAGATTCTTCAACAAGCAAGTACAACTATCCTTGCCCAGGCAAACCAACGTCCACAAGCGGCATTGTCACTACTAGGGTAAGAAGTAAATAAGGCGTTTTAATTGGGAAGGAGTTGAGAGGCCATCCCCTAATGAAGGAATGGCGGCCATTTAAGGCCGCCCCCTTTGATAAAGCGCCGACTAACAGGACTGAGAGTGTAGAAGTGTTGGTTGAGAGGCCAGTTTATCCTACTAAAACCCTGCCAGCCGACTGAAACAGTATTTGCTCAATCTCCTAACGTGAGCAGATTGGCCGAGATTTAATGTCTCGGCCTTTTTTTTATTCTAAGCCGAAACACCCTGCCAAACTAAAATCATTAACTTGAGCAAAATTAATGATTCACAAATACAAATGCACCTTCCATGCCAAGTGTATTCATTTAATATGTCAAACCTACGAATCATTGTTAAACCTAACGATGCCGCATTACCTTCAAAATAAATGTTGTCAGCCAAAATGTGAATCGATTTATCACTAATTGATTAGCATCTGTGTCTATTTAATGGCTAAAAAGACAAAAAGACTTAAAAATAAAAAGATAATTAATTTTTATAAATCAATAGCTTAAATATTCTTTGAATTTATTTGAAAAAAAAATCAAAAAAAATCAAAAAAAAACTAAAGAAGCTAAAGACTTGGCCGATACCTATTGTTGAGGGGTAATGTAATTTACTTTGCAAGAGGAAGTTAGTCGGGAGTAGTGACCCAGCTAATTTGAACTGGAAGGGTTTGATGATAGCACAGGCATCATTGAATCCCTAGGAGGTAATCTAATGTCTTTATTTGTAAATACTAATGTGTCATCAATTAACGCTCAACGTCAGCTTTTTGACGTAAGTGATAAATTGAACACGTCATTTGAGAGATTGTCATCGGGGTTTCGTATCAACAGTGCGGCTGATGATGCTGCTGGTCTTCAAATTTCTGACCGTCTAACGTCCCAAGTTGAAGGTTTGAACCAAGCTGTTCGTAACGCTAACGATGCTATCTCATTATCACAGACTGCTGAAGGTGCGCTAAGCGAAGTAACGTCTAGCTTACAGCGTATTCGTCAATTAGCAGTTCAATCACAAAATGGAATTAACTCTTCAGCTGACCGCTTAGCACTTCAAAAAGAAGTGTCGGCGCTTAGAACTGAAATTTCACGCATTGCGACAGATACGCAGTTCGGAAGTGTAAATTTATTGGATGGAAATTTTTCTGCATCTTTCTTAGTGGGTGCAAACGCGGGCCAAACTATCTCTGTTAATTTATCAAGCGGTAATTTAGGTTCTATCAATGGATTTAGTGCGACTGGATTGGGCATTACTACTAACAGTGTTGCCACAGCTGATGGTGCGTCTTCGCTTCTATCTGACGTAGACGCTGCAATATCAGGTATTGGGGCGGTTCGAGCTGACCTGGGTGCGCTTCAAAACCGTTTCCAATCAACTATTCGTAACCTAAGCAATATCAGTGAGAACTTGTCATCTGCACGTTCTCAGATTCGTGATACAGATTTTGCATCTGAAACTGCAGATCTGACACGTAATCAGATTATTCAGCAGGCATCTATTTCTGTACTAAGTCAAGCAAACCAGCGCCCTCAAACTGCGCTATCTTTGCTTGGATAAGCTATAATTTAATACCTTAGTTGGAATGTAACGGGTGCTTGCTTACTTGCAAGGGCCCGTTTTGTCGTTTCAAAAGGGGGGTGAAATAAGTGGAAATTGTAAATAATCAAACTGGTCAGGCTTTTGCATTAGCTTCTGAGTCAGCACCTGTGTCTAAAGTAGCACCAAACGAGAGCTCAGCGAAAGCGAGCAACGACAGCGAAAACAATAGTGCTGGCCAACAGCAAGCGAACAGTAGTCAAACCAATTCTGCACTAAAAAATGATGTATCTAGTGTACAAAATTTGCCTCAAGGTTCTAATGCTCCGGCCGATAAAGAGTCTGGAATAGAGAATCAAGCTTCGCTAGAGAATGCAGTTCAAGAGGTAGAATCATTCTTGCAAACGCAAAATAGGAATTTGGCGTTTTCTATTGATGACGAAACTAAGCGCTCGGTTGTTACGGTAAAAGATTCTGAGTCTGGTGATGTAATAAGACAAATACCCTCTGAAGAAGTATTAGCGCTTGCTGAACGTATTCAAGATTTGCAGCAAGACGTTGGCGACAGTGTAGGGGTATTTATTAACAATCGCGTCTAGCAACCGTGTTTAACGAGGTAAAGTATGACAATTCAATCATTAGGGGTAGGTTCAGGTTTAGCACTTGACGACCTAGTTCAACAGCTTCTTACTGCTGAACGTCAGCCGAAAGAAGATCGGTTGAATGCAAAAGAAGAACAGATTGAAGCGGAAATCTCAGGCTTAGGTCAGATCAAATCCAAATTTTCTGATTTTAAAGATGCGGTTGATGATCTACGAAGCGATAACGACATTAACGGTCGTGAACCTACGATTACTAATCCTTCTGAAGACGATGATGTACTGTCTGCAGAAGCATCTAATTCGGCCCTTCGTGGCTCGTACGATATTGTGGTTGAGCAATTAGCCCAAGGCAGCCGAATTACTACCGACGATGGTGCGTTTACCGCCAGTTCTGATCCCGTTTTAACGTCGGGAACAGGCTCACTTACGTTTGATGTAGGCGGAAGCGACAGCTTCACGATTGATATTACTGCTGGTACCTCTTTAACCGCGCTCAGAGAAAAAATTAATAACGCAGATGATAACTTCGGTGTAACTGCCAACATTATCGATACCGGCACAGCTGCCGGCCCTCGTTTAGTATTTAGTTCTAGCGAAACGGGTACAGGCAACGATTTGGTGATTACTAATGATAATGGTAACGCGGAGTTAGATAGGCTTTCCACCACTGGTGGTGCAGGTAGCATCGACCCTGCGAACATCGAATCTGCACAAAATGCGATTGCCTATATAGACGGTATCGCGGTTGAAAGTGAATCGAATGAGTTTGAAAATACGATTCAAAACGTGTCTTTTGAAGTTAACGAAATTTCGCCCAAAGACGCTGTTGGCGATTTCCTTTCTACAAAATTAGAGATTGGTTACGACAAAGAAGGCCTCGATAAAAAAATTCGTGATTTCGTAGACAACTATAATAGTTTGATTGACGAAATAGGCGTACTAACAAAATACGGTGAGTCAGAGTTAGAAGATGATGGTGCATTGGCGGGTGATTCGCTACTTCGTGGCATTCAATCAGGCTTAGCCAGCATTGTGGGTGATAGTAACAGCGCATCTGCACTTGGAGGCTTGTTCCAATTAGGTATTGAATTTGATGACGATGGTAAATTAGAAATCGGGACCACTGATTATGGATTGGGGTCAGGTGAAGATCGTCTTGCTGATGCCCTTGAAGATAGCTTTGATGAAATAGCATCGCTATTTACTGATGACGATGAAGGTGTTGCGGTTAGACTTTATGAATTTGCTAATCAATATACCTCATACAGCGGTTTAATTAGCTTACGCGAAACTGCAGCGAAAGATGATAGAGATGATTTGTACGACGAGCGCGAGACGTTGGAACTGAGAATGCTTAGCTATGAAGAAATTCTTCGTGATAAGTATCTAAATTTAGATCAAACTGTCGCTCAGCTAAACCAGACTAGTTCAGCATTACTTGCCTCGCTAGGCTAAGAAGTTTTCGGAGATATTATGGCACTTAAAGGCATAAACGCTTACCGCAAAGGTAACTTAAAACAAGATATAGCATCTGCGGACCCGCATAAGCTGACTCTTATGCTGCTTCAAGGCGCATTAGATCGTATCGCCTACGCCAAAGGTGCAATGGAACGAAAAGAGTTAATTGTTAAAGCTGAGTATATTTCTAAAGCGAGTGCAATCATCATACACCTTCGAGATACGCTTGACGTAGAGGTTGGAGGTGAGGTCGCAGAAAACTTATTTGCACTTTATAACTACATGGTCGAGCGACTCGGTGATGCGCACGTCAATAATGACTTGAAAATGTTAGATGAAGTGTCTAGCCTAATAACTCCTATTCGTGACGCATGGGTGCAGATTCCTGAAGAAGCTAAACAGGAAGCTTACGAAACTCAACGTCAAAAACGTCAAGCTGTGTGAAGCATTCGATACTTAATCACAATAAAACCCCGCTTTTTCTTAAGGTAGTCAATTCCAAGTTGGCTGCCTGTCTCATGTTGAACGGTGAAGAGTTTTCTACAACTGATTTTCAAACACTCATTTCACTCCGCCACAAGGTCGTTACCCGCTTCTTATGCCGTCTTAACTCTGAAGAAAAAAAAGCATTCGCTAAAAAAGAAATATTTATCAATAAAAAGCTCGAAGAGCTGGCGCGTGGTTTGCTTGAGAATGCTAAAGACGACGCCGTCAAATTTTCGAGAGGCCGTACCGCCGTGAAGAAATATAAATAATCATGCTAGATCAAATTCAATTTCACGTTCATCAGGATGAAATACAGCAGCAAGCCGTCGAGCACTCGCTAGCTCGAAATATCAAAGAGAATTACAGGCTAAGTCTTGGTGCATTTGAACGTATTATACCTACACTTGCGAAGCTTGCTAAAGAGAGTGAATCAAGAGTATCTACGCTTTTATGCAATAAATTTAGCGAGTTAAATATTGTAAATTATAACAGCGGGAAGGTGCTCTATGGGATGCACCCAAGATCGGATGTACTGCAACATTTAAAGCAATACACTTCAATTTCTCCATCGATAGACTTACCAAGCAATAACACGATCGAGACGACAGCATTGATCTGTTTCGGTCTAGGACTTGGGTATCATATTGAATATATTATCAACAAAGGTGAGCACAAGCACTTAGTCGTGTACGAGCCTAATATTGATTACTTTATTTGCTCTCTATCTAGCATTAATTGGAGAGATATCCTTAAGCAAGCGAAGGATAAAAACATCGCTTTATATCTTCAAATTGGTTCCGATGTGACCCATTTTTCAAAAGATATGATGGAGCTTTCGCATCACGTAGGAGTGAATAAGTTAGTTTTTTATAAGCATTTAAATTTAAATTTATTTAATAGCTTGGAAGCAAAGCTGAATTCAGGTGAGTGGAGCGAAGTAGAGCGTTGGCTACCGAATAGACAAACAAAATCACTAAACGAAAGCTATCTGCCTCTATGGGCACCTTTGCAGCCTCACTGTGAGTCTGATGACGCACTGCTGGATGAAAACAAAAAAAAGGCTAACCTAACAGCGCTAAAAAAGTACTTCCCCAATCTCTATGAAGAGTTTTCACATTACAGACCGCAAAATTGGCGACCTATTGTGGGCGCAGACGGTGCAGTAAGTGTTGTACATATAGAAACTGGCTCATTGTTCTCGAATTCCCCGAAGGATGATGCTGTAACCAGTTTTAGTGCTTTTACCAAAAAACCAAACAAAGATGGCTTACTACTGAGCTATAAAGGAAAAAAGCTAAAGGGTTATTTGCACTATCAGCTCGTTGAAGCCTGTAACGCAATGATTCAGAATATTACTGAAGTGCAGAGTACGCTCCCTGAAAAGGTGAAATCTCTCATTATGTTCGGTGTTGGCATCGGATACTCTGTAGAAGCATTAATGAAAAATCACGATACAGAGATGCTTTTCATTTGTGAACCCAACAAAGATTTTTTTTACGCGTCACTCTATGCTATCGACTGGTCTGAGATAATTCAGTCGTTCGACGAGGGTAAAAAACGTCTTTACCTCAATATTGGTGATGATGGCTCGAATTTAACTAACGACTTGCTTGTTCAATTTCAGTCGGTTGGCCCCTATGTACTTGCGAACACATTCTTTTATCAAGCTTACATCAACGAAAAACTAACGGATGCCGTTGCGCAGTTGCGCGAACAACTCCTTGTTATAATTGCAATGGGTGATTATTTTGACAACGCGAAGTATGGTATAGCACATACGCGTTGGGCTCTTGAAAGTAATATTCCCTTTCTACTATCAGATGAAAAGCGTCGACTGACGTCTAAATTTCTTGATGTGCCAGTATTTATCGTAGGTAATGGCCCTTCTTTAGACGATTTACTTGAAACGCTAAAAGCTGAATGTTCACGCGCAATTGTTATTTCTTGTGGAACAGCATTATACGCGCTTCACAAAAATGGAATAACACCAGATTTTCATGCAGAGATAGAAACAAACCGCTCAACGTTTGATTGGCTATCTCGCATTGATGATACCAACTATCTTCAAAGTATTACGCTATTAAGTTGCAATGGAATACACCCTGATTCTGCACGCTTATTTGGGAATACATTACTTGCATTTAAACAAGGCGAAGCTTCGACAGTTTCTTTTACTGAAGTATATAAAAAACACCCATTTAAACTACTTAATTTTTCTTATCCAACAGTGCTAAATTTTGCAGCCGATTTAGTTACTACGATAGGCTTTAAAGATGTTTACCTATTTGGTACAGACTTAGGTTTTGTAAGCGATGATTACCATCATTCCAAGTCGTCGGGTTACTATGATAATGAAGGTCAAGAGCTCTACAGCTACGCATCTAATCATCAGATATCACTCGTAGTAAAAGGTAACTTTAAGCCATGGGTGAAAACAAAATATGAATTTAAAGTTTCTAAAAACGTTTTAGAGCAGATATTTGCAAGTAAAAGCTCCTATATTTATAACTTGAGTAATGGTGCTCAGATTAAAGGCGCCGAAGCCCTTTTCGCTGATGACGTGCTCATAGTGTCTACAGCAGAACAAAAACAACAAGCCTTATCAAAGATCTCTAGCGATATTTTTTCGCCAGCCGAAAACGAGGTTTTACTTTCGAAGTTCGATGCTCGCTATGATTTGGAGTTTTTATTCGAAGAACTTACCGTTTTGGAAAAATTGTTGGCAAAACCTATTGTCGCTAAGTCCGATATTGAAGAGCTTGTTAGTGAGCAAAGAGAGTTCATCGTATCTTCTTTACTTCGTAATAAGAGCCTAGTTTTTTACTACTTGAATGGAACCTTTAATTACATTAACAGTATTTTTAGTAACCTACTCAATGTCATGGACGAAGAACTTGTTGTAGAAACTGGAAATAGTCTAAGAGAGACTTGGAAAGGGTTTGCAAGTGACTTTTTAACGCTCTTGGAATATTCTCAGTACGAGCTAGATGCTGTTTCTCCGCATACTAGCCTTAGAAGAAATAAAGTGTTAGCAGAGTTGTGGGACAAGACCCCCTTTTCTGTTCAGCACAGAAACCTTACTTTCGTACCAAAAACACGACTAACAGAACTCGCAACAAAAAATACTAATAATTCTTTACCGGTAGTCATTAATTGGGTAGAAAATGATGAACACTCTACTATTGATGCAGATAACACCTGCAACATAGTAAAGTTGAGAGATATAGACAGTATCGCTCCCCCAAGTAAGGGTATTACATTGCTGTCACTCGGTGAAATCAAAGATGACAAAGTACCCTATCAGAATAATTATCTCACCTTATTCGAAGCTGCTATGGTTGCAATGTCAAGTCGAATTAAGGGAGTGATATTTCTGCAAAAAGTTAGCTTCCATCCTTCGCTAGCACAAGATTATTTCGACAAGTTAATTACTCTTAGTCGTGGGTATTTTTGTTACGCAGGTCCTGACTTCCTTATATTGAACCGAACTACTTTGCAAAGTGACAAACTTCTGCTTCCAACCGGAGATCGCCTAGTTTTTATTCCAAGGCTAAAGAAAAATGATTTCAGGAAAGAATCAATATCTCAGGAAGAGTATATAGGCCGAGTAAAAGGAGTGGATAATTTGCTCGACACTCTATCGGAAGAATAAATGGAAGACAAAAAAGTCACCGCATTGCTTACGACGTACAACGCATCGAGCTGGGTAGAAAGCGCGATTGACTCGGTGTTAGCCCAGACACTTTTGAATTTTGACTTCCTCGTTATTGATGATGGTTCCACAGATAGCACAGTCCAAAAGATACAGCAGTATTCTGATTCAAGAATAATACTGATTACCCATGATGAGAACAAAGGCGTTGGATGTCGTTTGGATGAAGCACTTGATCTAGTCAAAACACCTTACATTGCGAAGGTTGACGCTGATGACATTAGTGTGCCGAACAGATTCGAGACACAACTTGAATTTATAGAGAAACATAATGCCGACATCATTAAATCTCATTTTAGCTATTTTTCTGATAATGAAGATGTTGCCGGCTCTTCACGTTTCACTTCATTTAAAAACGACAAAGAACGTGCAATTAATGGAATTGCGAGTCCTGACGATATAAATGTATTCTTACCGCAATGGCCCTGTTTTCCACATACTACATACTTCGCTAAAACCGATGTCATCAAAAGCGTACGCTATCCTCATCTAAGAATGTTTGAAGACTACGTTCTTTTTTTGAGATTGCATAAGCAAGGCGCTCGGTTCGATTGTGTAGAGAAAACGCTAGTTCATATGCGAGTAAGCGATACATCAACAACCGCAACGCTTTCGCAAAGGAACTTTGATGAAGGGCTTGCTGCTGTTATTAACGAAAAAATCGAACGTTTAACAACGTGTGTTAGCGGTAAAGAAGTTTATGTTTTCGGCTCGGGACAAATGGGGCGCTCATTTTGTAAGCACTCAAGTAAGATAAATATAGAGGTTAGCGGCTTTGTTGAGAGAGAAGAAAGTAATAGCTCTATAATGATCGATGTCGCGACGCATATTCCAGTACTATCTCTTAGTCATTTTTTATCGCGAAAAGCGAATAAAGTGTTGATCATAGCTGCGCAACCGGTGCGCGCTGAGATTACTGCTAAGTTAGCGTCCCTGAATATGAAAGAAGGTCTCGATTTTTTTATTTTAGCCTAATGTTCAAGATGCCTTAGAATTCGTGAGAAAAAAGTGAAATTATCAATAATAACTGCAACCTACAACTGCGATAGCTTTCTTGGAGATTGTTTAGATAGCGTCGCAGCTCAAGACGCCATCGAGAATATTGAACACATTATCGTTGATGGTGGTTCTAGTGATTCTACGCTTTCTGTTGCCGCTCGATATCCTCATGTTAGAAAAATTTACTCTAGTCCAGACAGAGGTATCTATCATGCATTCAATCGCGGTGTTGAAATGGCAGAGGGTGATATTATTTACTTTCTTGGAGCTGACGATACTTTGTACGACACTTCTACATTGTCTAAAGTTTTATCTACCTTCTCTAATGATATGGTTGATTATGTATCGACTCGAGTTCGCTGTTTCGATGAAAAAACAGAGCAAGTTTGGTTCACGCATGCGAGCGAGAGCGAGGGTACCAATGTTTGCCATCAAGGTTTCTTCTGCCGCAAAAGCTTGTTTCAAAAAATCGGTCCTTTCAATGAGTGCTTTAGGCTTTATGCCGATAGTTTTTTTATGAAAACGGCAATACGGCAATTTAATGGAATATGCCTTGATGTCATCTCGGCAAATTTCAGGCAGGGAGGAAGTAGCTCGTTAAGTGCTAATAGATCGACATTGCAATTGGAAGCTAAGGCAGTGTCACTATTATTAGGTGAAAGTGCGCCTAGTACAGAACATCAACTAGATTTAAACGTAATTGACTTAAAAGGGTTATTGGAAAAAATCCTGTGCAAAGAAGATAGCCTTGAGCGATATCACGGTATGTCTGTAGCCATTTTTGGAACTAGACAGCTCTCTGTCATCATAGCGCAAGCATTGCAAAGCGTTGGCGCTAACCTCGAATGTTTCGTCACTTCTGAAGAGCAAAGGTTATTAAATTTAAAGAATATTTCTGTAAAATCATTGTACTCTCTAGAGCGGTTACCAATTGATTTCGTCATAAACTGCATTGAAGGAAAACACGAACATGCCATTGCTGAGGATATTCGGCGTCACGTTAAATGCGCCGAAATTGTAAGCTGGCGAAATTTGTAAACATACATGTAGTTTTAGCGCTATGTTACGAGATGCAGTAGTTATTGAACCGGGAGATAAGATGCTGCAAAAATTTTTAGTATTAGGTGGCGAAGGGTTTGTTGGTCTTCACTTATATAACGAACTTAAATCACGTGGGTTCAATGTAGAGAGAACGGTCCGTAGTGAATTATCGTCCCCTCTATCGGGTGATATTGATGAAAAGCTTCTTGGGAATTGCGAGGAGCCAGACGTTATTTTTCATGTGGCGGGAGGAGCGTCTGTAGTGGCCTCAATCTCTTCGCCATCAGAAGATTTTACTAAAACTTTGCCAAATTTGAATACTCTTCTCAATAAGATGAAAAACGATTGGCGTAAAAGCAAATTGATATATGTATCGAGTGCGGCAGTGTACGGGAGTAATGCAAGTAGTAATACGTCAGTTTCTACTGCTCTAAAGCCTATCTCCCCGTACGGTTTTCACAAGAAATTAGCAGAAGAAATGCTTTCTTTTTATGCCCAGACATACGATTTACAGCTAAAGATTATCAGACCTTTTTCTCTATATGGCCCTGGTTTAAAGAAGCAATTGTTTTGGGATGTACTAAACAAAGCCCGTAGAGGAAATTTTTCTTTTTCTGGCACCGGGAATCAGTTGAGAGACTGGATGTATATCGACGACTTTGTGCGTTTTCTTTTATTTTCTTCTCAAACACAATGGGAACAAAGGCAGCGAATATTCAATGTAGGCACAGGACATCCAATAAGCGTATCTTCTGCAATCACGTCTGTATTGTCAGCAGCTGGGTATGACAATATCCCTAAGTTTATCGCAACAGAAGATAGGAAAGGTGATCCCTGCGATTTAGTTGCAGCTAGAGTTGAATTGAATACCGAATTATTAAATACACTTACCAATTTTGATGAAGGTCTTTTGCGCTACATAACTTGGTTCAACGAGGTGTCAAAATGATAAGGGTCGGGATTCCTGTCGTGATAAAGGGGGATACATGGCTAGGGGGAAGGAATTATTTTTTGAGTTTGTTGGATGTGTTGAATTGTTATGCCCCAGATCACTATCATTTCTTTTGTCTTACAAATAGAAGTGACCTTTTTCCCAATTCTTACTCGAAGAGAGTTGAGGTCATTCAGTGTGACCATTTGACAGCCACCTCCCCAAGAATAAGGAGGCTGAGTAAGTATTTCAAAACAGATATCCGGTTGTCATACTACGCGCGTCAATTGAAGCTTTCAGTGCTAACTCATGCGCCACCTGGCGTTCGATTTACTCCGCCAACACTTTACTGGATGCCTGACTTCCAACACTGTCATTTACCTCACCTCTTTTCTCAGGAGGAATTGAAATCAAGAAATCGTCTTATTTCAATGGCAGCAGAGCGAACGGGACATTTGCTATTAAGCAGCTATGCAGCTGCAGAGGATTTTAGACGTTTTTTCCCCGAATACGAATCAACAGAAACACATGTAGTGCCGTTTTCACCCTATATAACGCCAGAAGATTTTAAACATGTAGAGCGAAGTTTAGCCAATAAGGTTACAGGTAAGTCCGTGGCAAGCTCCGAATATTTCTATTTACCAAATCAATTTTGGACGCATAAAAACCATATTGTAGTGCTAAACGCATTAAAAAACGCTACCACAGACATTAAGGTAATTGCTACTGGGCATACAGAAGATCATCGCAATAGCGAACACTTCAGCAATTTGCTTGAATTCATTGAACAGAATGACCTTCAAAATAAGTTTGTCATTCGAGGGCTCGTCTCTCGAGAAGAGGTTATAGAATTGATGGCTGGCGCAATCGCGGTGATTAACCCTTCATATTTTGAAGGGTGGAGTACAACGGTTGAAGAGGCGAAAGCGTTAGGGAAAAAAATGATACTGTCTGATATACCCGTCCATCGGGAACAATGCCACTCAAGCGCAGTTTATTTTGATCCGGACGATGCAAATGCATTGTCTGCTTTGCTTGAACAAATGTACGCGTCAAAAATAGAGTCTTTAGCCTCAAAATATCGCATAAATAATAAAAATTACGAATTATCGCGCAAACGGTTTGCGAATTCCTACGTTAAAACGTTAGACCGATTATGTGAAGCAATACCTTACAAGGAGTGACTTCTAATGACCAAAGAACAAACAGAAAAAAAAGAACAAGATAAAATAGTTTCTTCACAGGCCAGTGCTATCGGCGGAATGCATAAACGTCTCAATGATCTTTTTGTTTTGCAGGGACGTTCGATTGCTAACCTTAATAAAGAATTGGTTATCGATTCTCTACAAGATGCCGAATTTAAAGTGTTTTCACAATTTGGTGAAGATGGAATTATTCAATATCTGCAGCAGCACGTTATACGAAAAGAAAGCGAAAGAACATTTATCGAGTTTGGTGTTGAAAACTACCTCGAATCTAATACGCGCTTTTTGTTGATGAATAATAATTGGAAAGGCTTGGTCATGGATGGTGATGGGAAGAATATTGAAAGCATTATAAAACAAGACATTTACTGGCGTCATGATTTAACTGCCAAAGCGGCATGGATACATCGGGAAAATATCAACGATTTGATAAAGAGCGAAGGGTTCGAGGGCGAAGTAGGCTTGTTAAGTATCGATGTGGATGGCAATGATTTCTGGATTTGGAAAGCCCTTGAAGTAGTTAACCCCATAATTGTCGTTGTAGAATGGAACAGTTTATTTGGTGCCGAAGCGGCTGTTACTGTGCCATATTCACCTACATTTCAGCGAAGTGAAGCTCATTATTCTAACTTGTATTATGGTGCCTCTATTGCGGCTTTTCACCATCTTGGTGAAGAAAAAGGCTATAAATTGGTAGGTACAAATAGTGCAGGTAATAACTTATTCTTCGTACGAAATGATCGTGTGGGAAATTTAAAGCCTCTCTCCCCAGCTGAATGTTATGTAGAGTCCAAAATTAGAGAATCCCGGGACAAAGAGGGGAAACTGAGTTTTGTATCAGGAACGGATCGCACTAAACTTATAGAAAAGTTACTTGTAGTTGACGTAAGAACGGGGGAAAGTGCCCCTTTAAGTCAGTACTCACAAAGCGAGTAGCTAGCCTAATGGCGTGGAGTAGGTAGATTACTCCAACGCCATCAAAAAATCTATTCGCAAGCACGAAGGAGCTTGGAAAGCTCCTTCGTCGCATCTTCAACAGTGAATGCACTTTGTCGTCCCGTCTTAACACAGTCTATAAAGTGTTCAAGCATAGACAAAAACATGTCATTTCTTTCAAAGTTTTCGTTGGGGAAATCAATTTTCTTTGCGGCATGGTCGATGAAATACAACTCGTTAGCGTGGCAGTCCCAAGAAAACCTACCCTTATTCGTCAATACGGTAAGTGTATGGACTCTAGGTTTTTGAAGGTAATCGATGTGAATATTCGCAGTGATATTTCGCTTAAAGCGAACTTGAATATCGGCAAGATCTTCTACGTTTATACCTAAATAACCGCTTGATTGACTTTGAACCGTTACGTCTTCAATTTCACCTAAAATGAATGCTAAGTAATTAAGAGGGTGTATCTGTGTTCTAACAACACCACCCCCTAGATCTTTTCTTGCACTGTATCCCTGAGTGTAATCTTCCCACGGGTGCCAGTCAGGAAGGTATTCTGACCACTCAGCTCTTGCCCAAATAGCTTCACCATATGACTCATTCTGATTTAACAAATTACGTAGCAACATGATATGGGGGTGAAACCGGAACTGATAAGTTACGAAAGAAATAAGGTTATTTTTTTTAATAAGTTCGTCAAGTTCACCTAAGTTAGCTAGCGTGTGTGAAAGCGGTTTTTCAATATATAGGTGACAGCCTTGTTTTGCAGCCTCTATGGCTGTCTCTACGTGTAATGACGTGGGGTTAGTTATCACGCATACATCAGGTTTCTGGGCTAGCGCAACGCTAAAAGAGTTGAAGACTTTTGACCCATCCATGATTTCCTCTATTTGAGGGTAAGTACTTTTGCCACTGCTGTAAAAGACAATATCGTTGATACCAAGCTTTTTTAAGTTGGTGAAATGGCGAACGCCGATAGAGCCCATACCACAAATTAAAATTTTCATAACATTCTGCTCTGAGCTTCTTTAAAATCAACTTCTGAGTCAATATCTACCATTTCACCGTGCTCTATTATGAGAGGTAAAACTTTATTGCCACTGACTGAGCCTGAAAGAAGCGTACTTGCTTTGACTATTTCAATATCGCCAGTTTGAAATAGTAATGGAGGCAGTTTTTGTCTCGGTAAGTTATAGGGTTCCTTTACAAAAGGTACAAAGCCTTCAATGCTGCCATCCTCTTTTTTACTCCAAATTCTATAAGGGTGCTCTGTAACTGGCGCTACTGAGCGAACGGAGGTTGCAATCGGATCTGCGAGAATTATTTTCACACCCCGCTCAATTAAACCAGGTGGGCGAACAGGCGAGGTAGGTCTTAGCAATATGAGTAAGTCGAAACTTTCTCCATGGTCAAGATAATACTCCAAAGCATGCTTCATAAACTCGTAATCGGGACTGTCATCTCGTGAATATTCAGGTGGCCTTAAAAAAGGAACACTGGCCCCATACTCTACTGCAATCTTGGCGTAATCCTCATTATCTGTTGAAACAATTGTCTTTGAAATCAGAGAACTTTGGTTCGCATATTCAATTGAATAGGCAAGGAGTGGTTTTCCATTAAGGTTTTTAATGTTTTTGTGGGGAAGTGACTTACTTCCTGAGCGAGCTGGGATGACAGCGAGAATTTTAGGCATTACTTTTTCTTAGTAGTAGGTGAACTTCAGATGATTCTTTTTGTTTGTCTATTTCGAGTTGTGCACTGTCCAAGAACGTTAAAAAGCGCTTGCTGAAGTCATCTTTGACATATGAAGAGACCGCATTTTTCTCTAATTTAATATGCAGCTGACGATATAAGTCGACCAAGTCTGTTCCAAACCACCATTGCCCTATAATCTCCAAATTAAATTCGTTGCACATGTAATCTAGCGAATCATTTGTATATAAATGCGTATGTCCTCCATGGAGCTGTCGGTGAAAAACGTTGTCATCAAGCATCTCTAAATACACAGACAAACTGAATGTTGGTACGGAAATAAAAATGTACTCCACACTCGTATTTTCAACAAGGCGCTTCAATGCCAATCGGGGAGATTGTAGGTGCTCTAAGACACCAATCATTGATACTACTTGAGACTTCGTCGTTGCGAGCTTTTCATGTCCATCGTATATTGAGTGGCATGATAGTCTTGGCGTAGAAAAGAGAGTGTTGGCTAAGTCAACTTGGGATTTTGATACATCGGAACCTGTAACATCATTTAACCCCAATTTAAGTAAAGCAGAAACAAAATAACCCGACCCAGCACCATAATCAAAATAAGTATGATCATGAGGATCGATACCAAGAGATTTCAGTGCGGTGAACAAAAACTCTGCTTTGGGTACGTAAATACTTGCAGTTCTATACTCGTACTCACTTTTGTCTTTTGAATTGTAATTTTGCGCATATTCCGAATCATCAACAGCATAGACTGTTTCACAGAATTCGGAAGTATCCTCGTGCGCTCCATTCAAATGAGAACATGTTCGACATATCTTGTAGGGAATAGTATCTTTTGTGAAATCGACTTGGGAGCCTAGTTGAGAGTCGCAATTTTTACACTTATTCCGTTCAGGTTGCGACACATACAAGTGTGCTATTTTTCTCTGCTTTTCCACGTGTGTTTCATTTTCTTCAAAAAACGACTTTTTTTGAAGCAATAGGGCAGAGGCATTCTTTCCAAATTGATTTAACATTGGCAAACTTCTTTTTTTAACTTAGCGATAATTTCGTTCTCGTATGAACTTAGCGATTTTTTTATAGAGCCATACCCATTAGCTATGCCATATATCACTCGAGGGGTTGAAATGTTGTCCACAATAACGTCTCCATCTTCGCCCAAATACCCACCAGAGACAATATTGCAAAGAGGTAACGTTTTTTTTCCGTAGGAAGAGTTCAGTACTTCTCGCATTTTAAGCATTTCATATATAAAGCCTTCTAGAGCCGCTGTAACATCGACCCTATATATTTCTAGCTTATTTTCAATGGCTAATTTAATCGCGTCAGGCGTAATATTATTTTTTCCGAGATCAACGACTAAGGCATCTCTCTTTATCGTCTGGATCACGTCACTGTCAATTATAGGTACGCCATTCGTACATCCGATGACAACATCAGCATTAAATGATGTCGAAAGTAAACTATTGTGAAATGTAATATTAGAAACGGTATTTTCATGTTTTATTAGATTGAGACCATTTGTGATTTGATGACCTACATATGCTTGTTGGCGACAAGTGTGTACGTCAGCTCCACACTCGACAAGCTTGAGAGCCAACTTACTACCAATGTTCCCTACGCCAAGAATAGCAATTTTCTTTCCACTTAAAATGCCCAATCTTTGACTTAGAAATGACCAAGCGCTGTTTACTGTTAAGTCATTAGGTTTAAATTCAAACGTCTCGCTTTTTGATATTTTCTGAAAGCATATTTTTGACAAGTTGCCCGTTTCTACAGGCCCAATCGTATTTCTTTTTAGGTATATACTGTCATTATCAAGTTGTTCTTGCGTATTTATCGAAAGGGGAATTTTCTTTTCTGTATCCACTAATACTATATCGACTGCACCGTCGACAAGCTCAATTATTTGAAGCAGACACTCTTGTTTGAAAATAACACAACCCGCTACCGCGAAGTCTCTCGTCACTCTAAGAGGCGTAAGATATGGATCTTCTTCACCTTTCGAAGTTGTGGCTATGGTAAATATTCGACTGACAGGTTGCGCCGACAAATCTTCGATAAGAGAACTGACTTTTTGTATAAACGAGCTCATGAATGCCTCCTAAGAACTGATAAGATCCCATGTAATAGGTGTATCTACTGGAATGTCACTTTTGGTAACACAACCCACTACTAAGTCTTCATACTTTGCGTACAAGCCATAGGCTGGCCCTTTATAAGTGATGTGCTCTGTTCTTATTGTTGTACCTTTTGGTATATCGACACTTGAATACATGGTTTTTCGAAAGCGAATGAGTGTACTGACCTCATTGGTAGAGGGTTGCTTTATCCCGTCTCCTAAACTTTCTTCAATTTGTCTGATACTAAATATCATATTCTTTAATTCGTTGGGTTCTAGAGAAAGCACATGGTCCGGACCTTCCATTTTTTTATCCATTGTAAAATGCTTTTCTATCACGTCAGCTCCTCGACTGACTGCTGCAAGGCTCACAACATCACCAATGACATGATCTGATAAACCGACAGGCAAAAGGTTGAATGCTTGTTTCATTGTATCAATCGCGCGAATATTCATAGATGCGGGTGGGCAAGGGTAGGAGGAGGTACATTGAAGCAATATAACTTGTCGATTTCCGGTATAGGAAACAATACGAAGGGCATCTTCGACCTCAGAAAGCAATGCCATACCTGTTGATAGGATAATGGGTTTACCTGTCAGCGCCACTTTCTCAATTAGACGTAAATTGACCAAGTCAAAGGAGGCTATTTTATAACAATCTACCCCTAGCTCTTCAAGTTCATCGACGCTTTCAATATCAAAAGGAGCTGAGAATAGGGTGATGCCTTTCGCCTTAGCGTAACTAAATAACTCTTTTGTTTGCGCTACAGATAATTCGTTTTTCTTAAACATCTCATAGTCAGTTTCTTGGGTACTTAACACTTTTTCAACGTAGCGAGATGTTTTTCCTTCAGAAGCAACGCGAAGATGACTTTTGTAGCTTTGTAATTTTACAGCATTTGCACCAGCGCTAACCGCTTCATCAATCAATTTTTTTGCGATGTGCATACTTCCATTATGATTTAAGCCGATTTCTGCTATTACATATGCGGGCTCTCCCTCCCCAACAAAGCTATTTCCTAATAAAAAACGCTTCTCAAAATCAAGTCTCGGCGCGGCTTTGTCTATTTTATTGATTTTAAATGTCGAGCTGGTTAAAATTTCCGCTAAATCAATGGCTTTACTGAACAGAACTTGAAGATCTGAATATGCGTATTCTGCGAGGCTTCCAAGCGTGTATAAATTCTCAATAGCATCTATGCTGGCTTTTGTTTTAGCGAGTTCATTCTCGTAGCCAAGGAAAAACATGGGATAGACTTCAGGAAGTTTGACTATCTTTGCATCTACAATAAGTGAACGATCAGAAATCAAATTAAGTGAAAGAAACTGATGTTTTACTTTTTCTACTAATAACTCTGGCTCCATTATGTCTATCTGATCATTTTTGCTATATGTAATTTCAAAGCAAAGAATTGTTGAGTTTGATTCGGGCCTTTTTACGAAAGAGTTTTGGTCAGAAATTCTGTTGAAATAGATATCTGGATCATCAATGTAAACGAAGTCTACACCATCGGGGAAAACATCAGCCGTTTCAACGGCTAGGTAAATTAAGGTGACGCCTCGGTATTGTAAATTTGTTGTCTGGCCCAAAAATTCACATGCTGTACAATATGAAGTTGTATTGATGACAACATCATTGCTAGCAACGCTAATATTGCTTTTATCTGTAGATATAACACTAATTCTTTGGTTGCTTAATAATACCCGCTCAATCGTCTCATTTAGTCGAATTACACCGCCTAGTTCGAGGACTTTTTCTTTGAGGCTTTCTAAAATAGTGCCGCTGCCTTGATTCCCTACAGCACTCCATTGCCCCTCAAAAAACGGTCCAGCTTTATCTCTAATTTTTATCCGTTTCGGAGCCCAATTCGCATCTAGTTCCTTCACAGACATGCCCCAAAGTTTCTCTGGGTACTTAATGAAAAACATTTCTTGGAGCGTCTCTCCCGCTAGTGCTCTTATATATTCATAATAGTTGTTAGCGCTAGCTACCTTATCGGCATCGACATTTTCTAGTTCGTACTTAATTTTGCTTTGTATCTCATCAGGAAGACTGTCAATGAATTGTCTATTGACAGGGTAGTCAAAAAACGTGTTGTCTTTTAAGTTCTTCGACCAGTGATGTCGCTCGTAAAAAAGCTCAGGAAATTCTTCCTTCCAATAATCTTCGATGTCTTGATCTGGGGTATGATAGATATGAGGGCCTAAATCTATTTGTCGACCATGCCAAGAAAGGCTTTTAGCCAAGCCACCTACCGTCTCTGACTTTTCTATAAGAACTACGGTTTGGCCTTTTTTTAGCAATTCATAGGCGAGACTGAGGCCGGTTACTCCAGCTCCTAAAATATAATGATGATTTACCATGCAGTAAATCCTCCATCTACAACAATATTTTGTCCATTGGTATAGCTATTGTTTTCATCAAGCAAAAAGCGCATGGCAGCATCAAAATCAGCAGGGCGAGCCATCCTTCCAGAGGGCGTTTTGGAATTATAGTTATCAATAAAATCGTCGGTTTGATGGTTGAAAACGCCACCTGGCGATATACAGTTAGTCTGAATATTATACTTCCCGAAATGCGCAGCCATATATTTAGATAGCTGAATAACCCCTGCTTTTGTAACTGAATAAACCTCTGAGTTATTGCGTTTGCTTTGCCCGTAAATTCGTTCATCACTGCTCACAACACCATAGATGGAACCAATATTTACAATTTTTCCAATTTGATTGTTTTTCATGATTTTTACGGCGCCTTGGGCCATGAGAAAAGTCCCGAGTAAATTAACCTCTACAACAGACATAAACTCTTCTGCTGTCCTTTCTTCAAATGGAGTAAACACGGCAGTACCCGCATTGTTAATAAGGCCATAAATATCCTTTAGCTCGCTATAGAAATCATTGACATCTTGGCTATTGGTAATATCAAGCTTAACTAAGTTTAATTCTTTAGTAGCTGTTAAATTATCAATATTCTTGTCAACAGCGATAACCTGAAAGCCTTGTTTTACTAGCATGCTAGCGAAGCTCTGTCCTAGTTGACCATTGGCACCGGTTAATATGACTTTTTTCAATTGAAATTCCTGTTGCTCTATACAAGTATAAACTTGGTAATTATCTTATTTATCCGCTGCAGTGGAAGAAACTTTAGCTGAATGCGAAGAGAGTTAAGATTTGTATGGTGGCATTTTTTTATCAGTGATGTGCAATTAGATTGGACTGTATGCGTCTTCAAGGCGATGGTGTCAAATCATTATATGCCTGATTGTTTTTAATTAAATCAAAGGTATTACAAAAAGTAAAAACGCTTCAATCTGACGACCAAATTTCTATGTCGGGGCGCATTGTATAAATATTTTCACGAATTTCTCTTTGATGAGTAAAAGAAGCGATCAAAATTAAAGAGGCGCCCGTGGTCGAAATGTCTTGAGGGTCACATACTTTAATTCCGTTGAGCTCTTTTAAGCTTTCAAAGTTCTGATCAAATATACAATGCGGCCTATGACCGTTAGCAACTAGCAGGTTAAGTATCAAAGAACCTACTTTCCCGCCTCCGTAAAGTGCAAAGCTTCTACCTCCGACCGTGTTGAAGACTTCAACTAAACTGTCGAGTAAACGCTCTTTCGATTTACATTTAACAATATCATTGTATCTTTTAGCACTGTTAAGTTGAAAAGCCGCATTATTCCACCCAAGTAACTCCGCTATTTCATGTGAAGGTTTTTTGTGAGATTGCCCCAATTCTTTTTGGGCCCACTCAGTATGAAAACTCGCTTCTTTGGGGTGTTGGCAAAATATAAAAGGCATCGCCTCTCTAACCGGCTTCTCTGTTGAACGTTCTACAATATAGTCCCATAGTTCTGGGTTTGCTTGAGCTTGTGGATCATTTTCATAGTTAAACTGGGTAAGGTCACAGAACGTACCATAAAACGAAACCTTAGCGCCGCAATACGCCGCATAGGGAATATGAGATCCGACAATGTTAGATGTAACGTACTCGAAACTTGAAAATAACTTCTGTAGCCTTACCAACGCGTTCGATTGATGTGCGCTGGCACCAATAATCATGGGGTAGTTATATTTCTTTATGAGTTCAGGCCAGACTCCACGTTCATAGCAAGAGTGGTGCACACAAAAAACAACCGCATCAAATTCGTCGCGTATGTTTTCAATCTCTAATATATAGCTTTCTTCGTTACCAACAGCGGGTACATAAGGCAAAGTATGTGGCGGCATGACCAGTAACGTATTCGGAACTCTTAGAGACTCATCGATTGCATCGGCATAAATAAATGGCATACCTACAGCTGTTGAATCAATGTTAAAAGATTTAAGAAAGTCGACATGCTCCTGCTGAGCTAATAAGTACTGTGACTCTTGCTGCCCCCAGACGGTGAGTTGTGAGATGAACTTAGCTCGGTAGTACATCCAACCGTGACGCCATCCACTATCACTGAAAGGAGCATGAGGTAAACCAAGCTGATGAGCAATATTCGTTGAGGCACCATAATAATCAGCTTCCACAAATAGGGGGGGATCGTCATAATATTGGGGCGGAGGTATTTTTGCTAATATCGCCCTTGCGACGTCATTACTCTTCATATGTTTCTAACTATTGTTTGGTTAAATACTAAATTTTCTTGGTGGTAGACTAAAAAGAGTGGAACAAACACTATCAACAGCTAAATGAATCATTTAGCTGGTGGCAATACCAATCCCAAACTTGTTGAAGGCCTTCTTCTAAGCTATGTGAGGCTTGCCATTTTAGCCCGTTAATTTTCTCTACGTTTAGGCGCTTCACGGGTGTTCCTTCAGGTTTAGTCTCGTCAAATTTTAGACTTCCTTTGAAATTCGAGATTCGTTGAATCATTTCAGCTAATGTTCTTATTGAGCAATCAGTACCTGTTCCAACATTGATGTGGGAACAATGAGTATCAAGGCTATCCCAGAACGTGAGTTCATCTTGATTCATCAAATGTTGACATGCCTCAGCCAAATCATCTACGTGAAGAAACTCTCTCCTTACTTTTCCGCTACCCCAAATCTCAACATAGGGAGCATCATCGCGTATTGCTTGGTAAAATTTATGAAACAACGCTGGAATAACGTGACCATTTTGAGGGTGAAAGTTATCGTACGGTCCGTACAAATTTGTAGGCATAACACTACGATAATCTCTACCATATTGCCGCCGGTAGCTTTCACAAAGCTTGATACCTGCAATTTTTGCCACTGCATAAGCTTCATTGGTGGATTCTAATTGCCCTGTTAACAGCGCGTCCTCACGTATAGGCTGGCTTGCAAACTTGGGGTATATACAACTTGAACCAAGGAACAATAGTTTTTGCACATTATTCAGATGAGCAGAATGAATTACGTTTGTCTGAATCATTAAGTTTTGATAAATGAACTCACCTGAAAAGGCATTGTTAGCATGTATGCCTCCAACTCGCGCTGCCGCAAGGTAAACTTCGTCAATTTGATTATTTTCGAAAAATGAAATAACGCTTTCTTGATGAGTGAGATCTAGCTCATCCTTACTTGCAGTAACAATGGTTGCACCATCCATACTATCTAGCTTTCTGCAAAGTGCGCGCCCTACCATACCTCGGTGACCCGCGACGAAGATATTTTTAGAGACCATTTCTATTCTTCTCTCAATGCGTCGAAGTGAAAACCATTCAGCTTTAAGAATGCTTGGCGCTTTGCTTCAGTCAAATCGTGCTGCGTCATTTCTTTGCATAGTGTGTATGCGTCAATTTCTGGTTTCCAACCAAGCTTTGTTCGCGCTTTACTGGCATCACCAAGCAAGGTTTCAACCTCTGCGGGTCTAAAGTACTTAGGGTTAATTCGCATGATGATGTCACCCACTTTCACTGCTGGTGCATCTTCGCCATTAACATTAGTTACTATAGCAATTTCGTCTATACCTTCGCCTCTAAACGCTATTTCAATACCAAGTTCATTGGCGGTCCACTGAATAAAATCACGCACTGTATACTGGTGCCCTGTGGCAATCACAAAATCTTCTGGTTGGGATTGCTGTAACATGAGCCATTGCATATACACGTAGTCTTTAGCATGTCCCCAATCTCGAAGCGCGTCGATATTTCCCATATGAAGACATGACTCTAGACCTTGTGCAATGTTAGCTAAGCCTCTGGTAATTTTTCGGGTAACGAAAGTTTCCCCCCGTCTTGGTGATTCATGATTAAACAAAATTCCGTTGCAGGCATATATACCGTACGATTCTCTATAATTCACTGTTATCCAATAAGCATACAGTTTAGCGACCGCATAGGGAGAGCGTGGATAAAACGGTGTACTTTCTTTTTGAGGTGATTCTTGTACTAACCCGTATAGCTCAGAGGTAGATGCTTGATAAAAGCGCGTCTTTTTTTCTAAGCCCAAAAGCCTTATAGCCTCTAGTATTCTTAAGGCACCCAGAGCATCAACGTCGGCTGTGTATTCTGGTGATTCAAAGCTAACCGCGACATGACTTTGAGCGCCTAGGTTATAAATTTCATCTGGTTGAATTTGTTGAATGAGTCGGACAAGATTGGAGCTATCGCTTAAATCGCCATAATGTAAGATGAAATCTCTATTTTGTTTTTGAGGTCCTTGGTAAATATGGTCTATTCGTTGAGTATTAAAAAGCGATGAACGGCGTTTGATTCCATGTACTTTATAGCCTTTTTCAAGTAACAACTCTGCGAGGTAGGAGCCGTCTTGACCCGTTATGCCTGTGATAAACGCTACCTTTTGCAAGTTCATCCTTTCACCTTATTAAAACTCATCAGTATTTTGCCTTTTTACTTACGTTGAATATTGATTTTACTATCGTTATGAAAAGTTGAAGCTTTACTAGATAATCCAATACATTTTTAACGGCTATAAATGTTGTCTACATACTTAGTAATTGTATCGACGATATAGGTTAAATCATTAAGGGATAATTCAGGAAACAATGGAAGCGTGATAGCTTGCTCATAATAACGTTCTGCATTAGGGAAGTCTCTCTGACTGAAACCTAAGTTCTGGTAGTAAGGCTGCAAATGAATTGGGATATAGTGCACGTGTGCGAAAATTTCTGCTGCCCTGAGTTGAGACACAAGAACCGCTTTTTCTTCATCGTTGAGGCCAAGTATTCTTACTACATAGAGATGGTAGCTACTGTCAACATCGCTGCGCTGCTTTAATGGGACTATATTGTCATGGGCAGAAAAAAGTTCATCGTATTGCTGCGCTAATGCGTTGCGTTTTTCTAGAAAGCTAGGCAGCTTTTTTAATTGACTTAGGCCCAATGCTGCTTCTACATCGGTCATGCGATAATTGAAACCCAAGTCCACTTGTTGATAATACCATGGGCCGTGACTGGGCTCTGTCATCAAAGTCGGATTATTAGTAATACCGTGACTCCGTAACATACGCATTTTCTCAGCGATTTCGGTGTTATTGGTCAGCGCCATTCCGCCTTCCATCGTAGTAATAATCTTTACCGGATGAAAGCTAAACACACAGATGTCAGCATATTTACCGCACCCTACAAAATCACCTTTGTATTTCGCACCAACAGCATGTGAGGCGTCTTCAATAATATGAAACCCATAGGATTCAGATAGCGCATGAATCTGAGCCATGTCGCATGGTTGACCCGCAAAATGCACAGGAATTATGACTTTTGGGACAGTACCATTAATTTTTGCTTTTTCGAGTTTAGTCTCTAAAGCGTCAATACTCATGTTGCCTGATTCAAGGTCAATGTCGACAAAGTCAACGCTGGCGCCGCAATAAAGAGCACAATTAGATGAAGCAACAAAAGAGTTAGGCGATGTCCAAACGCTATCGCCCTCACCAACGCCTAACGCCAAACAGGCAATATGTAAGGCCGACGTAGCACTATTAACCGCTATGCCATAATTTGCGCCACAGTAATTAGCTAACGCCTCTTCAAATCTAGGTATTGTAGGGCCTTGTGTTAGCCAATCAGACTTAAGCGTATCTAAAACTGCGTTGATATCATCGTCATCAAGTTGCTGACGCCCATAAGGTATCAAAGCTTAGCTTCCTCGTTGAATTGGGCGACTTCTTCAATACTAAGGAAGTGACCGTTGGTATCAGAAACGTACTCAAAACCCGACTCCACCGGCCTCCCTTGTTCATCTAGTGCATTGCTGGTGAAGTTGTTACTTCTATGGAAAAATTTAATTGCCGGCGCGATAACATAGTGGTCATTAAACTCGAACGTGTGAAGTGACATATCTCCAGGACACATCATCTCGTGTAGTTTCTCTCCGGGGCGAATACCGACATATTTTATCGGCGTATCTGGTGCCATCGCTTTAGCAAGATCAACAATTCGAATAGATGGAATTTTAGGGACAAAAATCTCTCCTCCTAACATTCGCTCAAAGTTTTTAAGTACAAAATCGACACCTTGCTGTAAGGTTATCCAAAATCGCGTCATATCTTTGTGTGTTACAGGTATGTGGTCGTTACCTTCCGCAATAAGTTTATCAAAAAACGGCACTACAGAGCCTCTCGAGCCTACCACGTTGCCATATCTAACTACTGAAAATCGCGAAGAACCTTCGCCCACAATATTGTTTGCGGCAACAAAAAGTTTGTCTGATGCGAGTTTTGTTGCGCCGTATAAATTAACGGGGTTGGCAGCTTTATCTGTAGACAAGGCGATGACTTTGCCAACGTTGTTATCAATGGCTGCATTTATAACGTTTTCAGCGCCATCGATATTGGTACGGATACACTCGGTGGGATTATATTCAGCCGCAGGCACCTGTTTCATGGCCGCAGCATGAATAACAAAATCTACACCTTGCATTGCACGATTGAGTCGCTCTCTATCACGCACATCGCCAATGAAGTAACGCATACATGGTGCATTAAATTTCTGCTGCATCTCGAACTGTTTTAGCTCGTCTCGAGAATAAATGATTAGACGTTTTGGTTTGTGTTTCGCTAACAAGGTTTCAGTGTATTTATGGCCGAATGAACCCGTTCCACCTGTAATGAGAATCGATTTTCCGTCGAACATGGCTTGCTCGCTGTTTTTATGGTTATAAATACAATATATCACTTGTCGGCACGAATGCCATAAAGCTTTAGGAAGTATAGACTTATACGAGTAATAAACCGTCTAAAGTTCTATATTACGGTCAAAATCGTAGATATTTAAGGCGATAATTAATGTAACGGAGAGTCTATCCGTTAGACCTCTAGCGACCTGAGGTCGGTGATGTGTTTAACCGTGTAATGTGCATCATAAAGGGGTTTAGCTACGGCGCTTCTATGCACTCCAGTAAGCACTCTTACTGTGTGCATCCCAAGTCGATTCAAATTTACGAAGTCTTTTGCGGGATTATCTCCCACGTAAACCATATCATTCCAGTCACAGGCCTCAGCGAGCCTAATTTTCTCAAAGCAGTAAGTTGAAGGCTTAGCGTGCTTTACGCCAAACCGATGAGTAATAAAAATACGCTTAAAAAGGTGACGAATATTCAAGGCTTCGACTTTATTCGCTTGCACCACTTTATTCCCATCTGTAACAAGATAGAGTGGCTTGGGTAGCTCGTGCAACAATTGCAAGTGTTGCTGCGCCATGGATAACACCGGTTTGTGAAGGCGGTAAACTGTTACGCACTCCTTTACGTTCTTTTTAGTCGCAGGAATGTTGTTTTTGGCTAAGTAATCGTTAAATATTCGGCCCCTACCATTCCTATCTAGCAAGTTGATGAGTTGATCGAACCCTGCTATTTTTTCGACTTGCCACTTATATTCGACATAATTTGCCACAGCACGAAGCCCTGATTCCACATATTGGCGTTCGTCGTATAAGGTGTCATCCAGATCAAAAATATAAATCATACAGTTTATTCATAAATAAAAATCCACAGCAACTCTAACTTGCCTGACGCTTTTGGTAGCCATTTTAACCTCAATGTCTGTAATATTTATTCCAGACGATTCGCATAGGCTCCAATACAAGCTATCTACCCCAGCTTGAATTCCTAAGGTAGATGCTCCACCAAATCGAGAGTTACACTCTATGATCCAGGCCGTGTTTTCACTGATTATTGCTTGAAGTACTACCGGGCCTGTCAGCTTTAACGCCTCTAAAATGTCAGTAAATACATCTTCAAATGGGCAATCGGGCAGGGTGTAAGTCACTTGAGATTCACCATTGACCACAATGTCTCTGACGCGACAAACCAATGCTTTTACTTTACTGTCGTGGGTGAGCCACCCATCAATGCTTATTTCCTGGCCATTATAATAAGGCTGGAATATCGGGTTGGTTAGCTCATTTGCGTGGGCTAAGGCATTGTTGGTAGCAAGTTTTATCCCTAAGCTTTGACTGCCTGCACCATATCGTTCTTTAACAACCCATTCTGAGTTGTCGCCTTCTGGTAGTCTATCGTAAGTGGGAATGACTGACGATATAGGCAGTTGGCCAAAAGCCAACTTATCTAAACATACTTCGACAACGCTAGGGTCGGATACCAGAACTGCGATATTCAAGGTTTTGAGTTTGGGCTTCAATCTCGCCCAAAACAATAACTCACCATCGCGAGTAGGTAACACATGGGTAATGTTTAAGCGTACGAGTTCCGAAATAATATGAGAAACGTTGCTTTCAGTAGTACTAGGCATATGCCAAAAAGCATCACTAAAATAACGCGTCAATACTTTTGCGTTTATATCTCCCGCAGTGACTATGCCGTCTGGGACAATTCGTTTGACAGCATTTTGCAAAGCCTTTAACAAAGGGACTTTGTTATTTGCGCTGCTTAATAAAACATTCACTAGCGTCGTTCGCCATTTAGACAAAAAATGCGTTTTTCTACCTTAATACCACCTTTCGGGCTAGGTAAAGACGCGCGTCTATTTTCATACTCAGTAATTTGCGTTGTTTTTTTAGGTGTCTTCCAGTTTCCGTACATAAATGTCAGAAACGACGACGGGTCGTGGGGAACGAAAAACTCTTCATTAAGAAATAGAATAGTATCTAGATTATCAAAATGACGGGCTGGCGCAAAAAATAATCCACCGGATGATATTAGTTCTGAAGATCCGTTAATTGATTCTCGTAATTGAATACTTAAATCGAAGGGGATGAACGCCGTACCCTCACTATTTAAAAACTCTACATTAATACATGATTGTCTTCCGTTTACAGTAATCACAATTACTTGCCATTCAACATCAAATTTAGTGCTCAGTTTTTCAATCATTTCAGGGAGGTGATTGATTAAAACACTAAAGCTAAAGGGGTCAATTGCAAGGTCGATATCATCATCCCAAGAAATCAGGTCGCCGTCTCTCATTGCGCCCAAGAGTGTTCCCGAGTCTAAACACGCTGGGGCTCCTTTTTCTCTACAATATTGATTAATAAACTTCAGCAAATCTTGCGCAAACACTTTCGTTTGTTTGTCTTGGAAGGGAAGTTCGGCCTTTACTGCTTGTTTGTTTGGAATGGTAATAAGAGATGCTGAGAAACCTAAATCGTTGGTGAGCTGTCGGTAAACTTGGTCAACCCATTGGCTTGTAATGATAATGCTCTCAACGTTTTCATTTTGGATTTCTACAGGTGATATGACGGGAATACGCAGTACGGTTTTTCCATGCTTACTTTCATCGTTATCAGCAATGGCAACAATATTCATTTGAGGATGCTGTAAGATGAAGTTCTCACCACCTTTACCTGCACCAAACAAAATAACCTTCATGCTAAAGAAGCTCCCAGCTCATTGGTGTGCCCTTTGCAGCATCTTTGTTAATTTTTTTGCCTAACAATAAAGGTAAGTATTTGGGTGGTAAGCCTAGTCCAGGACGTACAGAGCGTAAATTTTCATCGTTTAGCGTATCACCTGCTTTTAAATCTTCAGCAATGTAAAGAGAGCGTCTATGCACTAACGATGCTTTCTCTCTCTCTGTTGCGCCGTAACTTACCCCCCCTATTGCTACGGCGGCGCGAGCAGTTTCCTCTACCAAAAGCCTTAATTCATGGGGTTCTAAAGAGAACTCAGCATCCACTTCACCTCCAGTTCGGTCTAGAACGAAATGTTTTTCAACCACTGTAGCCCCAAGAGCCACTGCAGCAACCGCTACTCCAACCCCCGGTGTGTGGTCGGAAAGTCCAACCTGGCAATCAAAAAGCTCGCTTAGGTGAGGAATGGTTTTAAGATTTGCATCAACTGGGTTGGCAGGATAGTTACTCGTGCACTTAAGCAGTATGAGATCGCGACATCCATTATTTTTGAGTACATCTACCGATTCAGCAATTTCTGCTTGGCTTGCCATACCCGTTGAGACTATTACGGGCTTACCGGTTTTTGCCACAGCGGCTAAAATAGCATGGTCAGTATTTTCAAATGAGGCTACCTTGTAGCAAGGTGGGTTTAATGTTTCGAGAAAATCCACGGCAGTTAAATCGAAGGGAGTACTAAATGCCATCAACCCTTTTTCTTTGGCATAGTCAAAAAGCTCTTTATGCCATTCCCAGGGTGTCATGGCTTCTTTATAAAGATTATATAGCGAATTTCCTTTCCATAAACTATTAGGATCTTCGATGAAAAACTCACCCTCGTGGCAATCTAGTGTGATGGTGTCTGGAGTGTAGGTTTGAAATTTAATCGCGTGTGCGCCAGCTTCAGCTGCGGCGTCTATTAACTTGTAAGCTTTTTCAAGAGATTGGCCATGGTTACCTGACATTTCCGCAATGACAAAAGGCGCTAGCCCTCGACCAATTTGAAAGTCACCGATAGAGATTGGCTTCATGAATACCTCTTAACTATTTCTAATATTGTGTCCACCACAAAGGATGGAGATTGATTTGGTTCAACGAGTTTAGCAGCATTGGATGCTAAGTAGCGCATTTGGTCAGGTGAGTGCAACGCTTTTTCAATTGCTTTACATATATGATCATCTGCTAATTCATTCTCACCGCCGAGCCATAAACAGCAATCGCTGTCATGTAATGCGCGAGTCGTTTCTATCTGATTGTCTGCAAGGGTTATTATAAGCCCAGCTACACCCGATTTTGCTCGTTCCCAGTGCATACTTCCGCCAGCGCCAAGCATAAAACTGGCCCCCTGCATTAACGAACTCATGTACGTACAATTTTGGTGAAGGTTTACACCAACAAGGCTTTGAATTTTAAGCCGCAGACTGTTGATGTGCTTATATCCCGGACCTACAATGATATCGGCAGTGAAGGGGGATGACTTTAATGTTGTTAAAATATCGACCACTCGCTCGGTCAAATTAATAGGATCACTCCCTCCAAAACAGACTAAAAAATGATTGTTTGCGCGTATTCTATTGTCAATGCAGAAAAATTCGCTTCGTAAGAAAGCATACGTTGGACCAAGTAGGGTATGACAATGAGACGGAATTAATCCGTTATAGCGTGTTTGATAATCGTGATAGAAATTTGTATCAATAAGTACGTCGCAGTTGTGAACGCGATTGGCCAAATCATCTATTACAACAATCGTATTTATTTTTGAGCGCATAATATAGCAAAAGGGGGCTGACAACTGATAATGGTCGACGAATAATAAATCCAGTTGTTCATTGAAGTCTGCTAAACAATCTTTTGCGTGCAGCTTCTGCATGGCTTCTAATTGTTCGTTGTCAGCGTCATCAATAGCACCAAAATCTACATTTTCAATGTTAACCGAAATTAATGTGGCTCCCGCAGCATCTATTTGTGCGGTGACATTTAAGGGAAGTGCGCTGGATAAAATATAAACGTCGTGCTCTTGCTTTAGTTGTTTTACCAAAGCTAAACAGCGCATGATATGGCCGAATCCCATTGTAGTAGACCCGTCCACACGAAATGCTATTTTCACTGGGCATTCTCGTCGTTAATTAGCTTGTAGAGTAATTCTGCTCTCTTCCAATCTTCTGGTGTATCAATATCTTGAACAAGGTGGTCTGGCATTACTACCATTTTTGAATTAGCACCGAAAATATGCTTGTTAGTATTGAGCCATGTCGAATAATGACCCCAGTAGAGCTGGCCGGCATCGTGAAAAGCGGGTGGTAAATCTTGAGATCGTTGAGTAATCCCAAACGAATCATAAGGTTTTACACCACCATTTTCAGTTTGTAATATCGCCCGTTGAATGGGAAACGAAAATCTTGCAGCAGTAAATACATAATCCACTTCTGGCGTATTAATGAGTGTTTTGTAGCTAGAGTTTATTATTGAGGGTGAAAGCAAAGGAGAAGTAGCATAAATGCATGCGCAATTATTAATGGGCCACGTTAAATCCATTAGCATTGAAATCGCATGTCTTACAACGGGGCTTGTGCCAGTATAATCGTCGGCTAGTTCTTTCGGACGTAGAAATGGAACTTCAGCGCCATGCTGCAACGCAACATCGGCGATATTATCATCATCGGTGGAGACCACAACCTTATCAATGAATTGGCTAGTAAGTGCGTTCTCAATAGCGTGAGCGATCATAGGTTTACCGCAAAAATTTTTGATATTCTTACGAGGAATTCGCTTACTGCCGCCTCGAGCCGGAATGACTGCAACATTCATACTTTTTCACCATCTTTTTTAACAAATCTGCGCCCATTTTCTCTTTGAGCGGAACAAACCTGTATTTACATCGGCCGAGTACTGTTTAACTTTACGATTTACACGTTGCAAAAAGTTGAATTTGTTTATACTAACAGACATGTTAACACGTCAGAATTCAAATTAGTGTTGATTGGACCTCCATTTTACGTAATTGGTAATTATAAAAAATAGTGTGTTTGCTGTCCATTTAAGCGTTTGTCGCGAAAAGAATTGACGTTACGATTATCTAATTCCACATACAGGTATGTTTGGTAATACTTTTGAATCGGTTAGATGTTGACCGTTTCTATGCTATTATCTATGCAAGAGATCATTGGAGACGACTTTATGCAAATCGTAGATGGCGGTGTAAGTTCTTTGCTGAACCAAGTACAAGAAAAGCAAAATACGCTTTTGGAAAAACTTGCGTCCGGCAAAGAAATTAATAGCGCTTCAGACGGCGCAGCTGCCCAGCAAATTATCGACCGCCTCACCTCTGAAGTAGAGGGTAATCGCCAAGCGGTGAACAACGTTTATGATGGCATTTCGTTAGCTCAAGTCGCTGAAGGCGGTTTAAGCACCATTAACGATGATGTAAATCGTATACGCGAGCTTACTATTCAGTCTGGTAACGGTGTGTTAAGCGACGGCGACCGTCAAGCACTGCAATCTGAAATATCACAGCTTCAAGAGAACATCAGCTTTACCATTGAACAAACCAATTTTGCTGGTAAACCCTTGTTGTCTGACAATGGCGCGTTGAGTTTTCAAGTTGGGGCGAATGGTGGCAACTCAGTTGATGTTAAAACCCAAGATATTGGTAGCCAACTATCGGACGTACTTTCTATCGATTTAACTTCTGGTAGCAGTATTGATGATGCGTTAAATGCTACCGACGAAGCGATTGAAATTTTGGGTGGCGCACGTGGTGATTTAGGCGCTACGCAAAATAGTTTGGCTAGTACTGCTCGAAATTTAACCCAATCCAATGTGAACACCGCAGAAGCACGTAGTCGAATTCAAGATTTAGATTACGCTCAAGCTAGCTCTCAACAAGCGGCAAATGATGTGCAAGGACAAGCTGCTTTAACGGTTCAAGCCCAAGCGAATCAGCAGCAAGGGCAGGTTTTAGCGTTGCTCAGTTAAACATTAAATTTGAGTGAGTTATTCGAAAGAAGCAGGGAATCCTGCTTTTTTTATTGCTACATTTCCGAAAACACCAGTTGCGCTGCGATCTTTTGTCGTTACAATTTACAAATGCGCTAAACTGTAAATAATAACAAAGCGTTCTCGGGGATTTGATGAAGGATATTTTGCTGGTTAGTGATAGCCAGGAACTAATTCATAGCTTAGAAACCATAGTCACCTTTTTGGGAGAGTCGTGTCAGTCACGAGGGCTTTCTGACTGTGAAAGTTACCTGAAAGAAAAGGGCGCAGATGCGGTACTTATTGAGTACGCGTCACCGTCAGTGGTGAATTCACTGGTTGCTCGTTTTCCACACATACCATTTGTTGCCATTTTACATTCAAATGGCGAAGTGGCCGCGTCGTGCAATTTAGTCAGCGTGATCACCTTACCGCTTACTTACCCAGTACTTACGCAATCAATTCACCGATGCCAAGAATACAGCCGCAGAAAGCCGGGTAAAACCCGCGCTGGTGGGTCTAAAACTCGCCTGTTTAGAAGTTTGGTGGGTAAAAGCGACGAAATTCAGATTGTGCGTAGGTTGGTAGAGCAAGTGGCTCCAACAGAGGCAACAGTGCTAATTTTGGGGGAGTCTGGTACAGGTAAGGAAGTGGTGGCACGTAATGTACATTTCTTGTCAGAACGTAAAGATGGCCCCTTTATTCCTGTTAACTGCGGTGCTATTCCCGGCGAGCTTCTTGAAAGTGAATTGTTTGGTCATGAAAAAGGCGCGTTTACTGGGGCTATAAGTGCTCGAAAAGGCCGTTTTGAATTAGCCGAGGGTGGAACATTATTTCTAGATGAAATTGGCGACATGCCGTTGCAGATGCAAGTCAAACTGCTTCGGGTACTGCAAGAGCGTATTTACGAGCGAGTAGGTGGTAGCAAGCCTCAACAATGCAATGTTCGTATTATTGCGGCTACCCATCGTCATCTAGAAACTATGATCAAAGAAGATAAGTTTCGTGAAGATCTCTACTACCGCTTAAACGTGTTCCCTATCGATAGCCCTGCATTACGTCAACGAAAAGACGACATCCCGTTACTGCTGCAAGAACTCAACAGCCGTATTCAAGGGGATGGTGTAGATAGTGTGAGGTTCACAGAACGCGCAATAGAATCTTTAATGGAGCATAATTGGGCGGGTAATGTTCGTGAGCTATCGAATCTAGTTGAGCGCCTGAGTATACTTTATCCCGGTCAAATCGTTGATGTGGCCGACCTTCCAGAGAAATACCAGTACGGTGAAATTCAAGCGTACGAACCGGATTACCCTGAAGAGTTGCTAGAGCGAGACGCATTTAATGCGCTTTTCGCAGAATCAGCTTCGCAAGACCCGTATGATGAACCACAAGAAGAGTCTAGCTTGCCAATTTCCTCCTCACTTCCAGAAGAAGGGGTTAATCTAAAAGAGTATCTTTCTGAGCTTGAAATCACCCTCATTCGCCAAGCCTTAGAACAACAAGAGTGGGTCGTAGCTCGCGCTGCAGATAAGCTCGGAATGCGCAGAACTACCCTTGTTGAGAAAATGCGTAAGTACGATATTCAGCGTATGGAAGAAGTTTAACGTCAATTACCTGACGTTAAACTTCTGCCTTAATTTATCGTAACTATCTGATAAATATAATCTAAAAAACTGGCATGGCTTCTGCTATATAAAATCATATACACAAACCGTCTTTAAATTGACGAGAGCCATATGATTTTTGATAGCACACACGACAGCAGTACTTCATCTTCTGAACAATTCACTTCATCTTATGATGTGCCTAGTGTCGAGCATGCGCTTGAGGCTACAACGCCGTCGTATGTGAGTGAAGCAGAAGTGAGCTCACTTCGTCGCCAAGCCAGTCGTTTGGAAAACTTGCTTCAAGTCATGCCGGCAGGCGTCATCGTTATTGACGGTAAAGGGGTTGTACGTCAAGCCAATGACTTAGCTAAGGCATTGCTGGGTGAGCCGTTAGAAGAACAAATATGGCGTAGCATCATTGCTCGCTCATTTAATCCTCGTGCAGACGATGGTCATGAAGTGTCATTGGTAGATGGTCGTCGCGTTAAACTTTCTATAACGCCACTTGAAGACGAGCCAGGGCAGTTGATTGTTATTACAGATTTGACGGAAACACGTCGGCTTCAAGCCAGTGTCAGCCATATGCAGCGTTTATCTTCATTAGGCAAAATGGTGGCATCCCTTGCGCATCAGATTCGAACGCCTTTATCCGCCGCTATGCTTTATGCCTCCAATTTAACGCGAAAAGATTTGCCCCAGCATGCATCTGAGCAATTTGCTCGAAAGATGACAGACAGACTGAAAGAGTTAGAAAGCCAAGTTAATGACATGCTGTTGTTCGCCAAGTCTGGTGAGCAACAAGTTGTGAATACCTTGTCGCTTGCCAGCTTGCGAGAAGCCATAGAGCCTAATGCGCAAACCATCACTGCGCAGCAAGCACAAAAAATTGCTTTTAATGGCTTCGATTCAACAGATGCACTTATCACTGGGAATCTCACCGCGCTGCAAGGTGCTGTGCTGAACCTTATTCAAAATGCGAGTCAAGTTACGCCTAAGGGCTACACGGTTTCAGTTAATGCAGTAGTACATGAAGATAGGGTGCTACTTTGCGTTAATGATAAGGGACCAGGTGTACCCAATACCCTAATCAATAAAATATTCGAGCCGTTCTTTACCACCAAAACCCATGGCACAGGGCTGGGGTTAGCCGTGGTGAAATCGGTAGCTAAAGCACATAACGGTTCGCTTAGCGTGGTAAATCTTAATGAAGGAGGTGCTTGCTTTACGCTTGCATTGCCTTGTAACACTCAGGCTATCGGGCAACACAATAAGCCTCACTCAAATGTCGCTTAATTGCTAGGAGAATTAGAAATGTCTAAAACAACTATTCTTATCGTGGAAGACGATGCTGGATTACGCGAAGCGTTGTACGACACTTTATTACTAGGCGATTACGATGTTGTAGATGCCGACTGTGCCGAAGCTGCGTTAATGGTCTTAGCGGGGCGCAAGATAGACCTCGTGGTAAGTGACATTCAAATGGGTGGAATGAGTGGTCTAGCATTATTAAAAAGCATTAAGGCGAAATACCCTCAACTTCCGGTGTTATTAATGACAGCGTACGCCACCATCGATGATGCCGTGCAGGCCATGCGAGATGGGGCTACTGATTATCTGTCCAAACCATTCGCGCCTGAAGTGCTACTTAATCTTGTTGGACGCTATGCGCCTGCACAAAAAGTCGAATCTTGCACGCCTATCGTGGCTGACCCTTCTAGTTTAAAATTACTCGAATTATCAAGAAAAGTGGCGAAGTCAGAAGCGACCGTGATGGTGCTTGGGCCAAGTGGTTCTGGTAAGGAAGTACTTTCCCGCTATATACACGACCAGTCTTCTCGCGCAGATGCACCTTTTGTGGCAATCAACTGCGCAGCTATTCCTGAAAATATGCTTGAAGCGACATTGTTTGGTTATGAAAAAGGCGCGTTTACCGGCGCTATTCAAGCTTGCCCAGGTAAGTTTGAACAAGCCCAAGGTGGTACACTGCTATTAGATGAAATTACTGAAATGGATTTAGCACTTCAGGCAAAGCTACTTCGTGTTATTCAAGAGCGTGAAGTAGAGCGGCTTGGTGGACGTAAAACGATTAAATTAGATGTACGGGTGATTGCAACCAGTAACCGAGATTTACGTAAAGCGGTAGAGCTTGGAAACTTTCGAGAAGATTTATATTACCGCCTAAATGTTTTCCCTATCACATGGCGCCCGCTCGCAGAGCGTCCAGGTGATATTGTACCGTTAGCGGAACACCTTATTAATCGTCACACAAGTGTGCAAGGCCTAGGCAATGTACGTCTCAGTGCAGCTGCACGAAACAAATTGGCGCAATATACATGGCCAGGTAACGTGCGAGAGCTTGAAAACGTTATTCAGCGGGCACTTATACTGTGTGAAGACGGCAGTATAGAGTCTGGTGACTTAATGATTGATATGGCTGTGCATGATGAGATGGAAGTAAAGCAGGATGAGCCAGAAGACAATAGTCGCTTAGGCTCAGAGCTTCGCCAGCAGGAGCATCAAATCATTCTTGATACACTTACTCTATGTAATGGTAAGCGTAAAGATGTGGCGGAAAAATTGGGTATCAGCCCTCGAACCTTACGCTATAAGTTAGCCAGAATGCGTGAAGACGGGATTGAATTACCGGCCTAACATCTCAAACTAGTTTGATAATGAGGGGCGATTAGCCCCTTATTTTTAACGCTTTAGCTGCTGTGCTTTTAGTATTGTACTTGCAGTTGTGCTTGTATTTATACTGGCTTGGACTGGGCGTCACGGCAACGTGCGAGACCTTCTGCGCTGCCACCGAGCATTTTTGCATCGCGTATTTACATAATCTTACGTCCATTCACTTTCTTGACGCTATTCTCCCCTCTCTGTCATAAAATTGGCAATTCCCTTGAAAAACCACATAACTCATTGTTTTTAAATTGATTTCAGATGGTTTTTAAAGTTGGCTTGCCGCTTGCTTATAGTTAAGCATAAGTAATTAAAGCGCATTGTCGTTAAGCGGCAATTCCCCACCGACATTCGAAGGAGTGGTTATGGACGTTAAAGCCAATAGTTTATACCAAGAAATGCAGAGCATGATTGGGCAAACTCGTATGCCTGCAAACGAACTTCAACCATCAAACGAGATTAATCCCTCGGCCAACGAGTTCTCTACCATGCTTAAGCAAGCGGTAGATGGGGTTAATGGCATGCAATTAGAATCTAAAGATTTACAGCAGCGGTTTGAAATGGGTGATAAGTCACTAAGCCTTGCCGAAGTTATGCTTACAAAAGAGAAAGCAGGCATAGCCTTTGAGGCCACAGTTCAAGTACGAAATAAAGTGCTTGAAGCGTATAAAACCATTATGAACATGCCGGTGTAGTTGGAGTAAGTCATGGCTGAAGCAACAGGCACAAATTTAACCGTTAACGACCCTTCCATGGGGAACGATAACGAGCCTGAGAATAAATCAGGATTCATGGATACCTTAGGCAGTGCTGACATGATGCGCCAGATGGCGCTAGTGGTAGTGCTTGTTATTTGTGTCGCGATTGCAGTTTTTATATTAATTTGGGCGCAAGAGCCTGATTTTCGTCCGTTAGCAAAAATGGAAACCCAAGAGCTTATTGAAACCTTGGATTATATGGACGCCAATCAAATTGAATATCGTTTAGAGGGAAACACGGTATACGTTCGAAGTGACGAATTTCAAACTATACGCTTGGGTATGACACGTCAGGGCTTAACCGGCTCTTCTGATGCTGGTACCGATATTATCATGCAGGACATGGGATTCGGAGTAAGTCAGCGGGTAGAGATGGAACGCTTGAAACATGCCCGTGAACAACAAATAGCCGCCACTATTGAAGATATCTCAAGTATACAAAAAGCACGCGTTTTGTTGGCTATGCCAAAAGAGAACGTATTTGCTCGCCGAGAGAAAAAAGCCTCGGCTACGGTAGTACTTACCGCTAAGCGCGGCAAAGTGATTGCGGGAGAGGAAGTTGACTCAGTTATCGATATTGTGGCGTCAGCGGTACAAAACATGGAGCCATCTGCGGTAACGGTGACCGATAGCAATGGCCGATTACTAAATTCGGGTTCACAAGACTCGCTAAGTGCTCGAGCACGAAAAGAATATGAAATTGAAAGACAGCGCGAACAAGAATACCTAGAAAAAATTGACGCTATTCTTATTCCTGTTTTGGGAATTGGTAACTACACCGCGCAAGCGGATGTGAGTATGGACTTTACTGCACTAGAGCAAACTCAGCGTAGCTATAACCCCGATTTGCCAGCTGTTCGCAGCGAAATGATCAATGAACAAAATAGTGTGGGTGGTGGTGCTATGGGCATTCCCGGCGCGCTAAGCAATCAACCACCGTTAGACTCGAATATTCCTGAAAATCCAGAAGCAGGCGCACAAGCTACTTTGCCAGGAAGCACATCGAAAGTATCTACTCGTAACTACGAACTAGACACCACCATTAGTCATACCAAAAAACAAAGTGGCGTAATCCGTAGGTTAAGTGTATCGGTGGCGGTAGACTATCTTCAAGTTGCTGGTGAAGATGGTACTACCTCGGCAGAGCCTCGCAATCAAGAAGCGTTATTAAACATTCGCCGTTTACTACAAGGTGGTGTTGGGTTTGATGTGACTCGTGGCGACTCGCTAGAAGTGGTGAGTGTTCCGTTCACTCGTATGGATGATGGTGTTATTGAAGATGCGCCAATATGGGAACAGCCCGCATTTTTGCCTATACTCAAGCTAGTCATTGGTGGTTTGGTTATTATCGTGCTTATCATCTTTGTGATAAGACCCATGCTACGTCGCTTGATTAACCCTGATGAGTCGAAAGAAGCTGACGACTTTGATGCAGATGAAGGCCTAGATCTTGGTGACGAAACTATTAGTATGCTATCTACTGACTTCGATGAAGGTCAGGTGGGCTTCGCGGCAGATGGCTCACTAATGTTGCCAGATTTACATAAAGATGAAGATGTATTAAAAGCGGTTCGTGCACTGGTTGCGAACGAACCTGAATTGTCAGCCCAAGTTGTTAAGGGCTGGCTGATGCAAGATGAGTAAGTGAGAGCGTATTATGGCTGAAGAACTTGCCACTACTGAAGAAGCGTCCTATGACGTCAGTAAGCTAGAAGGGGTTGAAAAAGCCGCTATTTTGCTTCTGAGTTTGTCTGAAGAAGACGCTGCACAAATATTAAAACATCTTGAGCCAAAGCAAGTTCAAAAGCTGGGCTCTGAGATGGCAAAAGTGGATGATATGACGCAGACAAAAATTACGTCTGTGCATAAACACTTTATTGAAGAGATTCAAAACTACAGTACCATCGGCTTCCAGAGTCAAGATTTTGTTAAGCGAGCGCTTACTGCTGCATTAGGTGAAGATAAAGCGGCTAACTTAATTGACCAAATTCTGATGGGAAGTGGGGCGAAAGGCCTAGATTCGTTGAAGTGGATGGACTCGAAGCAAGTGGCCAGTATCATTCGAAACGAGCATCCTCAGATTCAAACCATTGTATTGTCGTACTTAGAGCCAGAGCAGAGTGCCGAAATATTGGCGCAGTTCCCAGAAAAAGTGCGCCTAGACTTGTTAATGCGTATTGCTAACCTTGAAGAAGTTCAGCCTGCTGCACTGCAAGAGCTTAACGAAATCATGGAGAAACAGTTCGCCGGTCAAGCGGGTACGCAAGCGGCTAAAATGGGCGGCCTGAAATCTGCCGCGAACATCATGAACTACCTTGATACCGCTATTGAAGGTCAGTTGATGGATGCCATCCGTGAACAAGACGAAGAGATGAGCCAGCAAATTCAAGATCTCATGTTTGTTTTCGACAATTTAGTCGATGTAGACGATAAAGGTATTCAAGCTATCTTGCGCGAAGTGCAACAAGATGCGCTGCTTAAGTCAATTAAAGGCGCCGATGAAGAGCTTAAGAACAAGATCATGAAGAATATGTCGAAGCGTGCAGCAGAAATGCTTAACGACGACCTTGAAGCCTTGGGACCTGTACGTATATCTGAAGTTGAAACCGCACAGAAAGAAATTCTCTCTGTTGCCAGAAGACTGTCTGATTCAGGTGAAATTATGCTGGGCGGCGGAGGCGGTGAAGAGTTCTTATAACCCTTCATTAATTATTCGCCATTGTGGTTAAAATAGGCCTTTGCGTTAATTTTCCAAAGGCCTCATAAACGTTACCTGGGTAGATTGATGTCATCAAATAAAGGCTTCAGCGACGACGAATTAAATGATGCAAAACCTTGGGATTTGCCCTTCGTTGAACAGCCCGAAAAGCCACAAGATAAAGACAAAACCAATGCGCTAAATTTCCGTTCAGATTGGAAATACGAGCCACCGGAAGAGGAAGAAGCTGAAATTCTTCCTCCTACTGCACAAGAAATTGAAGCGATTAGACAAGCTGCTCATGATGAAGGCTACGGACAAGGCAAGGCGCAAGGTTTCGAAGAAGGAAAAGCCGAAGGCCTAGAGTTGGGGCTTAGTGAAGGACGTGAGTCTGGACACGCTGAGGGTCTTGAACAAGGGTTAGAAGAAGGTAAAGGCTTAATTTCTGCGCAAGTTGAAGTCTGGCAGCAACTCATCGAAAAGCTTCATACGCCATTGTCACAAGCCAACGACGAAACCCGCGACCAGCTAGTAAAGCTTGCAGTTACCCTTGCTAAATCGGTGATTAAAACCGAAATCACATCGAATCATCAAGTGATTTTACAAGCGCTTAGCGAAGGAATGAAAGCCCTGCCGGTTAATCAAACTCGATATCAAATTCATATGCATCCTGATGATATAGCGCTAGTAACAGAACATTATTCTGAAGCTACGTTGAAAGAGAAAGAGTGGCAATTCATTGAAGCGCCTACCATGGAGCGCGGTGGCTGTGACATTGCCACTGAACAAAACGCTGTAGATGTTTCCATTGAACGCCGCTGTCGCGATGTCATTGATAAATTCATGGTGAATCAGGGTTTATCAGATGACTAGCCCTTGGCATGCGCATTTCGACAGCTTGCAGAAGCAAGTGTCATCGCCGCCTATTGTGGCGGCAGGTAAACTGGTCAGAGGCATAGGCCTTACACTGGAAGCTGTTGGGTGCCAACTACCAGTCGGTAGCCAGTGCCTTGTGCAAACCATTGAAGGTGAAATTGAGGCTGAGGTGGTGGGGTTTGGCGCCGATATTACTTACCTCATGCCCACCGAAGCCGTACGGGGCATAGTGCCAGGAAGTCGGGTAATGCCGCTAAATCGACAAAGTGGTCTTGCTGTGGGTATGGGGCTGTTGGGCCGTGTGGTTGATGGTAACGGCAACCCGCTGGATGGCCTTGGCGAAATTCAAACTGAAACCCGCGTACCTACTACGCGGCCTCCTATTAACCCCTTAATTCGCCGCGCTATTACCCAACCTATGGATGTCGGTGTTCGCGCCATTAATGCATTGAATACCGTTGGCGTAGGTCAACGTATGGGGCTCTTTGCAGGCAGTGGCGTGGGGAAAAGTGTTTTACTCGGTATGATGACCCGGGGCTGCGAAGCCGACGTGGTTGTGGTTGGCTTGGTGGGAGAGCGGGGCCGAGAAGTAAAAGAATTTATCCACGATATCTTAACCGAAGAAGAGCGTGCCCGTGCGGTAGTGGTAGCAGCGCCTGCTGATACTTCACCGTTAATGCGCTTAAAGGGCTGCGAAACGGCAGTTACCATTGCTGAATACTTTCGCGATCGAGGTTTAAAAGTATTACTGCTTATCGACTCTCTTACTCGTTATGCCATGGCCCAACGTGAAATTGCATTAGCGGTGGGTGAGCCTCCCGCCACAAAAGGGTATCCGCCCTCGGTATTTGCCCGATTACCTGCATTGGTAGAAAGGGCGGGTAACGGAAGTGAGAAACAAGGTTCTATCACCGCCTTTTACACGGTACTTACCGAAGGTGACGATTTACAAGATCCCATTGCCGATGCCGCACGGGCTATTTTAGATGGCCACGTTGTGTTATCACGGACCCTCGCCGATAGCGGTCATTACCCCGCCATCGATATTGAAGCTTCTATTAGCCGTGTTATGCCTATGGTGGTCAGCGATGAACATCAACAAATGGCACGCAGAGTAAGGCAAGTTTATTCAAACTATAAACAAAACCAAGACCTCATTTCTATTGGTGCTTATGCCAAAGGTTCAGACCCTCGTATCGACTTAGCCATACGAGCGGAGCCTGCAATTAACGCGTTCCTGCAGCAAGGTATGAAGAACGTGTTGCCTTATGATGAATGTTTAGAGGGCATGGCTGCATTAGCGAAAGGCTTAGGACAAGGGTAATTAATTATGTCTAAACAACTAGAGCGTCTGGCTGAGTTTGAACGAGAAAGAGAGCAACGCATTGCGCAAATGTTCCAACAAGCGCAGCAAAATGTGATGCAGCAGAAACAAAAGCTCACCAGCCTCGAGCAATATAGAATTGATTACTTAAAAGGCATTCAGCAAACGGGAAAGGCGGGTGTGACTGCTACCCATTACCAACAGCATTTATCGTTTGTAGGCAAATTAGATAAAGCCTGTGAACAGCAAATGAATGTGATAGCACAAGCGAATATGGCTGCCGATCAACGCAAGCAGCTTTGGCTTAAGCAGCAGCAAAAAGTGAAAGCGGTAGAGTTGCTTCTTAATAAACGCCATTTAGCTAAAGTGGCAAAAGAGGCGAGGGCTGAGCAAGCTATGATGGACGAATTTGCCACACAGAAATTTTTTAGAAGCGGAAAAACATTCTTCTAGTCAGTTTGTCCAATTTGCTACTTACCCCAAGTCGTTCAATCCTTTCGATTTTTTAAATACCTCGTCGTTTAATCTCCACAATGGAACACTCTTTGCAAATTCGTTAGTCATTAATGTGTTTATTCGCCTAATTTGAATACTGATACGGAAGCTTTTTTAAAGTTAAGTGTCGGCCTACAGCCCACGGACACTGGGGATGTAGAGATAAAACGATTCAATCTGGGTTTTCATGGTTCTGACTTTTAAAGTCATAGCAGGACGGTAAAAATATGATGCAACAAGTTGCCGCACAAAAAACAGACATTGCCGCATTGCCTTTTTCAGCTTCATCAACGGCAAAAGCCGTAGAAGCTGGCATGGGCGCAGATGATTCATCGCAGAATAACAACGCGTTTGAAGCTGCGTATATTCAAGCTAAAGAATCGAGTGCAAAGTCTCTCGAGGCCCAGAACAAAAGTCATTCCTCGCGACACACCAGCGCCTCAGTCAGCGACAGTGCAAACCCTGCTATCGATAAGAAATCGGCTAATAACCGCTCGGTTGACCCAGAGGAAGGAAATGTTGACTTACCTCCGGTAAAAGATGATGAAGCGCAAGCGCGAAATGGCGATCAAGCGGACCAAACAGGCAATAAAGGCGAAGTGGGGGATGTAACCCCACCTGGCGAAGACACGGATGAATCGGCAAATACTGACATTGCTGATGCGCAGGCACGTCGAATTGACGCTGATGCAAACAAAGGCGGTAAAGACGATGGCCTAAATAACGGTGAAAATAACGATAATAAGAAAGACTTCTTTGGCGGCCATATCGATTTACCACCCGAAGAGTTAACGAGTATTGGAAGCGGGGATAGCGAAAGCTCCACAGACTGGATTGAGTATGTAACATCAATGATAGGCGCTTCTAGTGACGCTGAGGTTTCTTCAGATGCCGAAGCTAGCAGTAACACGGCCAGTATCGATGATTTATTAAACGCTGGCGAGATAGAGGATGCCGAATTAGCTGCGAAGCAATCAGCACAAGCTTTGCTAGCGGGTGATGAGTTGATGAGCGAAGACGTACTAAGTGCGTTGGCGTTAAATAACGGCAGCAACGAAAGCGATGCAGCAGTAAACGATACATTAACCTCAACGAGTCTTCCTGAGGATGTTGATACAAGCTCAGCAACAGAAATAACCGCTTATTTAATGAACTTGCTAGAGAATCAAGCCGGTGAGGAACTTGGTCAAGATGCAGGCGAAGGGCTTAGTAGGGAAACCTTAGAAGCAGTAAAAGCACTCACCGCGGCCTTATTGGCTAAAGCAAATGATAACGCTGCAACAAGCGATGTCGATGCAGGGCAGTCTGAAAAAGTCGATCCCTTAGCTAACCTGCTTGCGCAGTTTTTAGGTGATGCTAGCGAAAATGGCGAAGAAAGTTCTGATGCTCAAACACAGAACTCAGAGCACGCGCTATTAGTCGAACAAGAAGCCGCAGATGAACCAGCCTTGAGTGCCGATGAGGCGTTAGTATTAAGTCTTCTTCAAGAGCAAATTACTGCGCAAACTGACACCAAAGAGACGCTAAATGCAGCGCTAGCCAACGGTGTTTCAAGCCAATCTACTGCATCAACGCAAACGAATAGCAATCCTATCGATACAGTCTCCACAGAAGCTAGCGATATACTTACCGATAGCCAAGGCGAGTCTTTATTGCAGTCAATTGCGATGATGTCACCAGAAAGTGCGCAAAAGGCGGCTGAAGCATTTGCCGAACGCGTAGCGGCATCATTACCTACTGCGACAACCGCAGCCCAACAGCAAGCGGTTAAGTCTAACTTGATTGCTGGCATAAACGAGTTTCAGCAACAAGTCGCTCAAGGGCGTGAGCCAGGAATAGATCTTTCGGCACTTGTAGCCCATGCAGCGTCTGAAGCAGGGTTAACACAAACACAAATGCAAAATGTAGCGGGGCAAACTGATGCGCTCGCAGGCCAATTTATGCAATTGGTAAACGGCACCCAGCAAAGCGCTCATCAAGCATTGCAAAGTGAGCTCGTCAGTATCGATTCTCACATGAATGAAAACAACCAAGTTCGCGCGGAGTCGACCAAAGCTCAGCTTCAATTTGAGGGCGCTGACAAACCGGTCAATATTTTAAAGCCTGAAGGTCAGCAACAATTGCATGAGAAAATTCGCTGGATGGTGAATGCGCGAAACAGTATGGCAGAAATTAGGCTCGATCCGCCTGAACTGGGCAGTATGCAGGTACGAGTGAATGTATCGGGTGATGCAGCCAGTGTGAGCTTCATTGTGCAGTCACAGCACGCTAAAGATGCACTAGCCGATGCCATGCCTAGGTTAAAAGATATGCTAGCAGAGCAAGGCATTAATTTAGGTGAATCAGAAGTGCGTAAAGATAACTCATCACAAAATGGTGATGGAAGTGGCCAGCAACTTGCAGGTAACGGTGTACCTAGCCAAGATATCGACGGTGAGTTCGACGAGGGTTCCACGGTGATAGAGCAGTCTGTCACAAGGGAAGCGAAAGGCGGTATAGACTATTACGCTTAGTAGGTTGATAGCGAAGGCAAAGACTTAAGTAGGGTTGATGTACAATTGCGCTATCTGCTATAAGAACTGCAAATTTATGCAGGCTTACGTTGCCATTTGCGTCGTAAGCCTGATAATACGAGTTCCTCGTGGGATATTGACGGATTAGACATGGCTGAAGAAGAGTTACAGATTGAAGAAGGTGGTAAAAAGAAAGGCAAAATGATGCTGATTATTATTATCGCCGTAGTGTTAGTTGGCGGTGGTGCAGCAGCCTATTTTCTTTTATTCGCTGGTGGTGAAGAGCCTGTAGCTGCAGAGCAACTTGCCGAAACCGACGAGCAAGCCGCCACTGAAGCCGCGGCCCCAGGCGGAAGCGCAGAAGTAGGTACCGCCTTGTACGTTGCTATGCCGCGCCCTTTCGTTTTTAACGTTCCGGGTACAGGTCGAGACCGATTAGTACAAATTAAAGTGCAGCTTCTAGTGCGGGGCTCAGACAATGAAGAGTTGGCTAAAACCCACATACCGTTGATTGAAGGCACTTTGCTGCAAGTCTTTAGTACATCAAATGCCGATGATTTGGTGACTGAAGCAGGAAAAATTGAACTGCGTGAACAAGCGGTGACTGAAGTACAAAAAGTGCTTAAAGACATCGCGGGAAGTGATGTGGTTGAGCGTGTGCTCTTCACTGGTTTTGTGATGCAATAACAGGTAGATAACTGTGAGTGATTTATTATCTCAAGATGAAATCGATGCCCTTCTACACGGGGTAGACGATGTAGAAGAAGACGAGGTTGGCGATGCCGACTCCGATGCTTCTACGCTAGAGTACGACTTCTCGTCACAGGATAGGATTGTTCGTGGGCGTATGCCTACGCTGGAAATCGTTAATGAACGCTTTGCCCGTCACATGCGGGTGAGTTTGTTCAACATGATGCGCCGTTCTGCGGAAGTGTCAATTAACGGTATTCAAATGATTAAGTTCGGTGAATACATTCATACCTTGTTTGTACCCACTAGCTTGAACATGGTGCGGTTTCGCCCGCTTAAGGGCACTGGCCTTATTACCATGGAAGCCCGCTTGGTTTTCATTCTGGTAGATAACTTCTTTGGTGGTGATGGCCGCTATCATGCAAAAATTGAAGGGCGGGAATTTACGCCAACAGAGCGGCGTATTATTCAAATGCTGCTTAAAATTATTTTTGAAGATTATAAAGAAGCGTGGGCGCCAGTAATGGACGTGTCTTTTGAGTATTTAGACTCAGAAGTAAACCCCGCGATGGCGAACATTGTGAGCCCCACTGAAGTGGTGGTGATTAGCTCGTTTCATATAGAGCTTGACGGTGGTGGTGGTGATTTCCACGTGTCACTTCCATACTCAATGCTAGAGCCTATCCGCGAATTGCTAGATGCGGGTGTGCAAAGTGATAAAGAAGACACTGATTTACGTTGGAGTAAAGCACTTCGCGATGAAATCATGGACGTAAAAGTGGCACTGACAACCCACATGCTTGATGTGGATGTGTCATTACGCCAAGTAATGGAATTTAAGCCAGGAGAAATTATTCCTGTGGAAATGCCAGAAACCATTACTGTGCTAATTGAAGATTTACCTACGTTCAGAGCTAAGCTAGGTCGCTCACGAGATAACTTAGCCCTGAAGATAGTAGAAAAGATTGCAAGACCGACTTCTGTGAAGTCTGAGCTACAATTATTAACCCGCGGCGGGCGCATTATAGATAATGATGCCGAGCTGCAAGTACTCGAAGAAGACCTGTAAGGTGAGGGGAATATCCCATGAGTGAAGACGGTATGGACGATTGGGCTGCCGCCATGGCGGAGCAAGCCGATTCTGAGGCTGACGATCAGGAAAATGATGATGTTCAGGTTGCAGAACTCGACGAATTAACCGACGACACACCCATAACCCAAGAAGAGAAAAAGAAGCTGGATACCATTTTGGATATTCCAGTCACTATCTCGATGGAAGTAGGGCGTAGTCAAATAAGTATCCGAAATCTGCTACAGTTGAACCAGGGATCTGTGGTGGAGCTGGACCGAGTTGCTGGTGAGCCATTAGATGTATTGGTAAATGGCACGTTGATTGCTCATGGTGAAGTAGTAGTGGTCAACGATAAATTCGGTATTCGGTTAACGGATGTTATTAGTCAAATCGAGAGAATCAAGAAGCTTCGATAAATCTTCTTACATAGCAAGGGGTTGCGCAATGCTGCCCCTTATATTTACGCAAGTAGTGAATGCGCAATCTACCCAATCAATCACTAACCCCACCTCTGTAGTGTCAATTTTTCTATCACTTCTTTTAGTGGTTGGAATTATTTTTGCGCTTGCTTACCTCATGCGTCGGTTTAATGTCGGTAACATGGGTAGTGGGCAAATGAAGGTGGTCGCCAGTATGGTGGCAGGCACTAAAGAAAAAATAATGGTTATTCAGGTGGGCGATGAACAGCACCTAGTGGGCGTGACCAGTCATAATATTTCCCATTTAAGTAAACTTGAAAAGCACTTGGACACACCAGTGGCAAATGGGCAGCAAGGCAGCGGTGACGCATTTAAACAAAAGCTGGTTGCCGCCATGGCAGGTAAGCTGAACCCTTCAATAAAGGAAGATAAAAACGATGCGTAAGTTTTGGACCGCATTTTTTGTAGTGTTAGCTTCTTGGGTGATTGCTGAGCCTGCACTGGCACAGCAAGGCATTTCAGCCGTGACCGTTGTGACTAATGACGATGGGTCGCAAGATTACACTATGACGTTACAAGCGCTGTTTATCATGACAGCGCTCAGTCTTATTCCTGCATTCATCATGATGATGACCTCGTTCACCCGCATCATAGTGGTGTTATCAATTTTGCGCCAAGCGATTGGTTTGCAGCAATCTCCTTCTAACCAAATTTTGGTTGGGGTGAGTTTGTTTTTGTCTATGTTTATTATGGCACCGGTGTTTGAAGAAATTAATGAACGCGCATTGCAGCCTTATCTGTCGGAACAAATGACAAGTTTGGATGCCATAGAGCAAGCTAAAGGGCCTATGCGCGCCTTTATGCTGTCGCAAACTCGGGTGAAAGATTTAGAAACCTTTGTGCGTATTGCTGGTGATGAGGGGAAATATGCAGATACAGACGAAGTACCGCTAACTATCCTTATTCCTGCGTTCGTGACCAGCGAGCTAAAAACCGCGTTCCAAATCGGATTTATGTTGTTTATTCCGTTTCTTATTATCGACCTTGTAGTGGCCTCAATATTGATGGCCATGGGTATGATGATGTTGTCGCCCATGATTGTTTCACTGCCATTTAAGCTCATGTTGTTTGTGTTAGTTGATGGCTGGAATCTAATATTTGGCACACTGGCTACCAGCTTCGGTATGGGTGTGTAGGAGGGCTTATGTCACCAGAAGTCTTTGTTGAAATACTCCGCGAAGCCATGTTTATGGTTATCGTTCTGGTGTCTGCGGTTATTGTTCCAAGTCTTATTGTAGGGTTAGTGGTAGCCGTGTTTCAGGCTGCTACCTCAATTAACGAGCAGACCATGAGTTTCTTGCCGCGCTTACTTGTTACCTTACTAGCGCTTAGCTGGGGTGGTAACTGGCTAGTACAAAAGTTAATGGACTTCACTTTCCACATGGTAGAAATGATACCTCAGGTTGTCGGTTAATATGGTCGTTGAACTGGCTACCATCAATCAGTTTCTTGCTGATTTAATGCTGCCTTTTATGCGCATTAGTGGCCTGTTTGTGGCGATGATTGGCTTAAGTGCACAATCTATTCCTCCGCAAGTTCGTGCTTTGCTAGGTATTATGCTGACCCTTATTATCATGCCGGTAGTGCCGCCAGCACCTGTTGATGATTTAGTGAATCTAGGTACATTCATTCTTGGCATTCAGCAGTTGTTAATTGGTGTCGCTATCGGGTTTGTTTCCATGATGGTGCTAAATACCTTTGTACTGGCTGGGCAAATTATCGCGATGCAAACGGGCTTAGGTTTCGCCTCAATCGTAGACCCCGTCAATGGTATTAACGTGCCAGCCGTAGGCCAATTTTACTTAATTCTAGCTACCTTGCTTTTTTGGACCTTAGACGGGCATCTCGCGATGATCCACATGATTGTGTTGAGCTTTCATGCGTTCCCAATAGGAGAAGCATGGTGGACAGGGGAGCAGTTTAGGGAAATTGCCCACTGGGGCGGTTGGATGTTTATCTCAGCGATTACGTTGTCATTGGCGCCCATTGTGTCCCTTCTCATTGTAAATTTAGCGTTTGGCGTAATGACCAAAGCGGCACCTCAGCTTAATATTTTCAGTATCGGCTTTTCTATTGCCCAGGTGATGGGGTTGCTCATCATTTGGATAACCCTAGATAACTTTACTGCGCATTTTGAAACGCAGTGGCTGCGGGCAGAGCAGTTTATGTGTCAACTTCTTAGGATTTGCCCATGAAAATAAGTCAGGTGATACATGGCTGATTCAGATTCTAGCGAAAAAACAGAAGACCCCACGGGGAAAAAACTCGAAGACACCCGAAAAAAAGGGCAGATAGCCCGATCCCGAGAGCTATCCACAACCTTAGTGTTAGTGGTCAGTGCCTTTATGTTTTTGTTCGTTGGAGGCTGGATTGCCGAGTCGGTATTTAAGCTGACGCAGCGCATGTTTGTTCTGTCTCGAGATGAAACCTACGATACCACCCATATGTTTGGTGCATGGGGTGAAGCAATTTCGACAGTCAGTGTACCTGTATTGCTTTATATGACGGTGGCCATGTTAGCCGGAATATATGGCTCTATTGCGTTAGGCGGCTACAACTTCACCTGGGAAGGTGCCAAATTTAAAGGCTCTAAAATGAGTCCGCTTAGTGGATTTAAGCGTATGTTTGGCATGAATGGCTTGGTAGAATTAATTAAATCTATCGCCAAAGTGGTTGTCATCGTTGGGATGGCATTAGGTGCACTGCTGTTTTTTGAAGACGAAGCGCTGCACCTTGATTTAGATCTGTACCCGGGTAATATTTTTCACGCGTTAGATATGCTGAAATGGGCTTTTATCATGTTGGTTTGCGGCATGATACCTATTGCGCTTATTGATGTGCCTTATCAAATTTATAAGCACAACAAAGAAATTAAGATGACTAAGCAAGAGGTGAAAGACGAGCGTAAAAACTCTGAAGGTGATCCTTTGGTAAAAGGGCGCATCCGTCGCTTGCAGTATCAAGCTGCCACTAAACGAATGATGCAAGAAGTTCCTCAGGCCGATGTGGTGGTAACCAACCCAACTCATTACTCTGTAGCAATAAAATATGATGACAGTGGTAATCGTGCCCCAGTCGTTGTGGCAAAAGGCACCGATGAATTAGCCATGCATATTCGTAAAATAGCCACTGCTAACGATGTACCGCTTATTCCATCGCCCATGTTAGCCCGAGCCGTTTACTACTCAACTGAGATTGACGGTGAAGTGCCTAATGCCTTGTTTATGGCGGTAGCGCAAGTATTAGCCCACGTTTATCAGTTAAAAGCACACAGAGCGGGTAAAGGGAAACGACCCAAACCGCTTAAACGTGATTTACCCATACCACCAGAGCTACGCCGTTAGAGCGCTGCTTTTGGCCTAAATTAGCGCTAAATTACGGCTAAGATATCGCTAAGGCCAGGGCTCAAAGTGAGCCCCTCTTAATTGTAATTCTGTAAATTGCGCCCCTCCTACTTACGTTTAATCGGTTTTGTATAAAGCTGGCACGGTAGTTGTAATACTCATTGAAAGATAGCGTTAAGCGTCAATTTTCCGATAGAGAGACTCCCTGTAATGCAGTTATCCGGTTACCTTCAGCGATTCGATAAAAGTCAGCTGCAGAACATTACCAGTGGCTTAGGCGCTCCCATTGTTCTTCTTGCCATTATGGGCATGGTTATTCTTCCCATGCCGCCATTTCTGCTCGACGTATTGTTCAGCTTTAATATAGCCCTGTCTTTAGTCATTATTTTGGTGGCAGTATTAACGCAAAAGCCAGTTGATTTCGGTATTTTTCCCCTAGTATTACTTATCGCTACTGTTTTGCGCTTAGCGCTAAACGTGGCCTCTACCCGTGTGGTATTGCTTTATGGGCATGAGGGGGGCGATGCGGCTGGTAAGGTTATCGAAGCATTTGGTGCGGTGGTTATTGGCGGCAACTATGCAGTGGGTGTGGTGGTCTTTGCTATCTTGCTTATTATCAACTTTAAAGTAGTCACCGCCGGTGCTGGGCGTATTTCAGAAGTAAGTGCCCGCTTTACGCTTGATGCCATGCCAGGTAAGCAAATGGCTATTGATGCCGATTTGAATGCGGGTTATATCGACCAAGATCAGGCGCGTGCTCGCCGAGAAGAAATAACCGCCGAAGCAGACTTTTATGGCTCAATGGACGGTGCGTCAAAATTTGTGAAAGGTGATGCGGTCGCCGGACTCTTTATCATGCTTATCAATATTGTGGGTGGCCTTTTTATTGGCATGATTCAACACGGATTAAGTTTTGGTAACGCCATCGAGGTATACACCATTTTAACCATTGGTGACGGTTTGGTGGCGCAAATACCCTCACTGTTACTGTCTGTGGCTACCGCTATTATTGTTACTCGTGAAAACGAAACCCAAGAAATGGGCAAAGAAATACGTAGTCAATTAGGTAACAGCCAAGCCCTTTATATTGCCTCTGGTGTTTTATTTGTCATGGGGATTATTCCTGGTATGCCTCATTTGGCCTTTATTGGGTTTTCAGTGCTTATCGCTGGTTACGCTTATTGGCAGGGTGTTGCGGCTAAACGCGAGGCAGAAAAACCTAAAACCCCAGCGAATATCGTGAAAGATGACACTGTTGCGCCCGAAATAAAAGAGCTTGGGTGGGATGATGTGCAGCACGTAGATACCATCGGTTTAGAAGTCGGGTACCGATTAATCCCCTTAGTAGATAAGTCTCAGGGCGGAGAACTGCTCACTCGTATCAAAGGGGTGCGTAAGAAGTTATCTCAAGAGTTAGGCTTTCTTATTCCACCGGTGCACATTCGCGATAATTTAGATTTAGAACCTAATTTATACACCATTGCGATGTTGGGCGTAACTATTGGCGATGCGCAAATAAGTCACGATGAAGAACTTGCGATTAATCCGGGTCAAGTATTTGGCAAGCTGGAAGGCCGTGCAACCAAAGACCCTGCCTTTGGCTTAGATGCGGTATGGATAAAACCGAATAAGCGTGAGCATGCGCAAACACTGGGTTATACCGTGGTTGATGCTGCTACTGTGGTTGCTACTCATTTAAGTCAATTGCTGACTAACAACGCCTACCAACTACTTGGACATGAAGAAGCGCAGCAGCTTCTAGATATGCTAGCTAAGCAGCATCCTAAACTAGTTGAAGGGTTAGTGCCTGATATTCTGCCGTTAAGCACCATTGTTAAAGTGCTGCAAACCTTGCTGTTTGAAGGAGTGCCTATTCGTGACATGCGTACCATTGTACAAACCTTGAGCGAATACGGCCCGCGTAGCCAAGACCCAGATGTACTAGTGTCTGCGGTACGTATTGCGCTTAAACGCCTAATCACCCAAGAAATTACCCAAGGTGCGAAAGAGATACCCGTCATAACCTTGGCGCCAGAGTTGGAACAGATGTTGCACCAGTCATTACAAGCAGGTGGCGAAGATGGCGCTGGTATAGAACCAGGACTGGCCGATAAGCTGCAAAAATCATTGCAGCAAGCTAGTCAGCAACAAGAATTAGAAGGTGAGCCTGCAGTACTTCTCACTTCCGGTATGTTGCGCCCCGTACTATCTCGCTTCTTAAAGTATTCGGTCGCGGGTTTACATGTACTTTCCTATCAGGAAGTACCCGACGATAAGCAGATAAAAATAGTCAGTTCGGTCGGTCAATAATCTGACACTGGGTGATTGGAGAGTTTTCAATGAAAATCAGACGTTTCTTTGGCAAAGATATGCGAGAAGCTTTAAGCCAAGTTAAAGCGGAATTGGGCAGCGATGCCGTTATCATGTCAAACCGAAAGCTTGCTGACGGTATCGAATTGGTCGCCGCTTACGATAAAGAACCGGAAGCCAAACTGTCGATTAAAAAGCCAGCGCCTAGTGCAGCAGGGCGAGCGAAAGCGGCTGTTCCAAGTCTTAGCGAAATCATCGGTGATGATGGCCCAGATAGCTTAAAAGCGCTGTTGGAAAAACAACATGGTGGCAGTATTCAAAGCCCAGCTTCAGCACCTAGTGCTAACGCTCAGCATGCCAATAAAATTGCATCACACTTAGACTTTTCAGAAGCCTTTATCGACGATGTAGAAGCCAGTCAAGTCGCCTCAGAATTCCCAAGCCATCAAGCGTCAAGTCTTAATGAAAGCATTGATAACAGCAGTGCTCCTCAGTCTGACGAATTATCTCAAATTAAAGAAGAGTTGGCGTCACTACGAAATGTGCTTCAATACCAAGTTGCTGATTTGATGGAAGCAAAAAGTCGTCGTCAGCAGCCTGTACATCATTATTTAATTCAGCGTTTAACCGACATGGGGTTAAGCCAATCATTGGCAGAGCAACTGATTAGTTATACGCCGTCGCATTACAACGAGCGTGACGCTTGGGTATATCTTTTAAACCTATTGGCTAATCGCATTAATGTGACAGGTAACGATATACTTACGCAAAAGGGCGCAGTAGCGTTAGTGGGTCCTACCGGAACAGGTAAAACCACTACAGTTGCTAAATTAGCTGCTCGTTACGCACAGAAATACGGCGCCGACTCCGTTGCCATGATTACGATTGATACCTATCGTATTGCAGCGTTTGAGCAATTAGCCACATATGGAAAAATTATTGGCTGCACAGTGCGTAAAGCACAAAGTAGTGAAGAATTATCAGATTTATTGTTTCAATTACGCCATAAGAGACTAGTGTTAATTGATACGGCAGGCTTTAGTCAACGAGATAGTCGATTAATTAAACAGATAAATCAATTTGATAACGGTCAAATGCAGCCAGTGAAAAAATACCTAGTAGCGCAAGCGAATACCCAATATGCTGCATTACAACGTATTATAGATGCGTACGAAGGGGTGGAACTTAGCGGTTGTATCTTTACAAAGCTTGATGAGTGCTACTCTCTAGGCGAAGTGCTTAGCGCAGCGGTGGAGTACCAGTTACCTGTCAGTTATGTAACAGATGGACAGAAAGTTCCTGAAGACATTAAGATTGCAGAAGCAAAATCTTTAGTATCTGCTGCTGCAAAGCTTTATAAAAAGTACGGTTTGAATCATACTACTAGTAACAATGTGGTTAAAACAGCACGAGCAGTATGATTGATGATCAAGCGAGTAGCTTACGAAAAATGAAGCAATCACGATTAATCAAAGTTATCGCCGTCACCGGAGGTAAAGGTGGCGTTGGTAAAACAAATATTACGCTAAACACAGCTATTGCTATGGCAAAGCAGGGAAAGCGGGTAATGGTATTGGATGCAGACTTAGGTCTGGCCAATGTGGATGTAATGCTAGGATTGCGAGTAGAGAAAAACCTCTCCCACGTATTATCTGGTGAGTGTACCTTGGACGATGTTCTCGTTACGGGTCCTCACGGTATAAAAATAGCACCAGCCACATCAGGTTCTCAATCAATGGCAGAGCTATCACCAACGCAGCATGCAGGACTCATAAGAGCATTCAGCGAGTTGCGCACGCCCATTGATGTGCTTATTGTGGATACCGCAGCGGGTATTTCCGATATGGTGCTAAGCTTCTCCAAAGCCTCCCAAGATATTATGGTGGTAGTGTGTGATGAGCCCACTTCACTTACCGATGCCTATGCATTAATTAAAATTCTTAACCGAGAACACGGTGTCTTTCGCTTTAAAGTGGTCGCTAACATGGTCCGCGATGTTAGAGAAGGTCAGGAACTTTTCAGCAAATTATCTAAAGTAACAGGGCGATTCTTAGATGTTGCGCTAGAATTGGTAGCAATAGTTCCTTTTGACGAGAACATACGCCGAGCAGTACGTAAGCAAACGTCAATTGTAGATGCTTATCCAAGTTCTCCGGCAGCAGTGGCGATTAGCCAGCTAGCAGCCAAAGCAGGATCATGGCCTATACCTGCGCAACCGGGTGGCCATTTAGAATTTTTTATTGAGCAACTAATAGCAGATAAAGCAGTAGGAAGTCAGCGTTGAATAGCAAAGCAGCCGCTTATCAACAGCAAACAGACAAGTCACAATTAGTTGAGCGTCACGCTTCGCTAGTGAAGCGGATAGCACACCACTTAATGGCGAGACTACCAGCCAGTGTTCTTGTCGATGATTTAATCCAGTCAGGTATGATTGGACTGCTAGAAGCTGCACGAAACTTTGACGGTTCCAAAGGGGCAAGTTTCGAAACCTTTGCAGGTATTCGTATTCGTGGCGCCATGCTTGATGAAATAAGAAAAGGTGATTGGACTCCTCGTTCCGTTCATAAAAACGGTAGGGCAATCACAGAAGCCATCTCTCAAGTTGAAGGTGAAACAGGCCGAGACGCGCGAGATGTAGATATTGCAGCTAAAATGAATGTTAGCATGCAAGATTATCATCAAATGCTGAACGAAGTGAATGCCGGAAAATTGGTGGGGATTGAAGACCTTGGGGTTTCTGAAGATGTCATTTCTACAGAAAAAAACCGAGGCAGCGACGCACCGTTAGAAGATTTGATGCAAGGGGCTTTCCAAAAAGCGCTAGCACATGCTATTACTACATTACCCGAACGGGAAGCGATTGTACTTTCTTTATACTATGATGAAGAACTGAATCTTAGAGAAATAGGCGAAGTTCTTGATGTTAGTGAATCGCGAGTAAGTCAAATTCATAGTCAGGCCATGTTAAAACTCAAATCACGAATGAAATCGTGGCAAGTTGACGAAGAATAGAAATTAATAACAATTAACCCCTCATTGGAGGCTATTTTGGATAAAAGTATGAAAATTCTCGTGGTTGACGATTTTTCTACCATGAGACGTATCATAAAGAACCTGCTAAAAGATTTGGGTTTTGCCAATATCCAGGAAGCGGACGACGGTAACACCGCGCTGCCTATGCTACAACAAGGTGATTTTGACTTTGTTGTAACAGATTGGAATATGCCAGGTATGCAAGGTATCGACTTATTACGCGCTATACGTGCCGACGATAAGTTGAAACACCTACCGGTTCTTATGGTGACAGCAGAAGCGAAGAAAGAACAAATCGTTGCCGCAGCGCAAGCTGGTGTGAATGGTTATGTTGTTAAACCTTTCACTGCCGCTACGTTGAAAGAAAAATTAGATAAAATCTTCGAACGTTTAGGTTGATCCAGACGCTCACCAGAGAAATGAGGTTTACTGGATGTCGACAAATGAAAGTGTCTCCATAACGCTCGAAGAAGCCAAAAAATTGGTAGCGTATCTTGAAGAGGGCGATAACGCATCAGCGAACGCTGTCTTAGAAGCTGTTTCGATGAAAGAGTCCATTGAGCTCTTTGCTGAAGTGGGTAAATTAACGCGTCAACTTCATGACTCGTTGAATAACTTCCAAATCGATGAACGTATTAAAAATTTAACCGTTGATGACATTCCTGATGCGCAAACGCGACTGATGTACGTTATCGAAGAAACGGAAAAAGCTGCCAATACCACCATGGACGCAGTTGAAGAGAGTATGCCAATTGCTGAAGTGCTCTCTACCCGTATCGAAAAAATTATGCCGGAATGGAAGAAACTGATGAATCGTCAACTTGAGTTGGGCGAATTCAAAGTTTTATGTGCAGATTTAGACGAATTGCTAAAAGACGGATCGAAACAATCAGCTAAGCTTACATCATTGCTTACCGAAGTGTTAATGGCACAAGGTTATCAAGATCTTACCGGTCAAGTTATTCGCAGAGTGATTGAACTCGTAAAAGAAGTGGAAGATAGCTTAGTTAATATGCTGACGATGTTCGGTGAACCCGAACAGGCGGAGCAAGACAAGCCATTGGAAGCGAAAGTCGAAAAAGTTAACAAGATCGATAGTGTCGAAGCCGAAGGTCCAATTATTGATGCAGACCAACGCGATGATGTGGTATCTGGCCAAGATGACGTAGATGATCTTTTGTCTAGCTTAGGTTTTTAGGGGAGCGGGCGCATGGCGTTTGATGTTGACGAGGATATATTACAGGACTTTCTAGTTGAAGCTGGGGAGATCCTTGAACAATTACAAGAACAGCTCGTTGATCTGGAAAATAATCCTGAAGATGCAGATTTACTGAATGCTATCTTCCGTGGTTACCATACCGTAAAAGGTGGCGCCGGCTTTTTGTCGCTTACCGAATTAGTTGAAATTTGCCATGGTGCAGAAAACGTTTTCGATGTAATGCGAAACGGACAACGTACTCTTACGCCTGAATTAATGGATACCATTCTTCAGGCCACCGATGTAGTAGTCGATATGTTTGAGCGTGTTAAAGCGCAAGAACCACTAATTCCTGCAGACGCAAAGTTAGTTGATTTGCTGCATAAGTTAAGCACCCCAGAAACCCCAGACGAAAACATCTTTGGTGACAGTAGTGAAGCGGCTGAAGTCCCCGCTGCCGAAGAAGAATTCGCGTTAGAAGAAGCGCCTGTACCTGAAGCGCCTGCCGCAAGTAGCGATGGCGGCATCGACGAGATTTCTGAAGATGAATTTGAAGCCTTGCTGGATGAACTTCATGGTTCAAATGCCCCAGGTAAATCTGCGAAAGCAGAACCAAAAGCGGCAGCCCCCGCGGTTGGTGGTTCAGGTGATGATATTACCGACGATGAATTTGAAGCACTGCTAGACGAATTGCACGGTAAAGGTAAATTCAAAGAAGAAGAACCAGCGCCTGTAGCTGCGTCGAAAGCGGCAGCGCCTAGCGGTGAAGAAATTACCGACGATGAATTTGAAGCATTGCTTGACCAATTACATGGTTCAGGACAAGGCCCTACAGCGCAAGGTGCTGAACCAGCAGCAAATACGCCGCCCGTAGATAAAAAGGCGACAGAAGCAATTCAGAAAGCCAAGGCAGAGCAATCTGCCGCTAGTACGCCGGCTAAATCAACGCCTGCCGCAAAAGCGCCAGCGCCTAGTCCAGCAGCTAAAAAAGCGTCAGAGCCCGCTAAACCAGCGGCTAAGAAAGACGACAAAAAAGCAACCCCAGCACCTCCTCAAGCAGAAACTACAGTTCGTGTTGATACCAAGCGCCTAGACCAAATTATGAATATGGTTGGCGAGTTAGTATTAGTACGAAATCGTTTGCTGAGTTTAGGAATAACCAATGCCGACGAAAGTATGTCGAAGGCAATTGCTAACCTAGATGTGGTGACGGGTGATTTGCAGGGTGCGGTTATGAAAACCCGTATGCAGCCAATTAAGAAAGTGTTTGGCCGCTTCCCTCGCGTTGTTCGAGACTTAGCACGTAGTTTGAAAAAAGAAATTACCTTGGAATTGGAAGGTGAAGAGACAGATTTAGATAAAAACTTGGTAGAAGCATTGGCTGATCCCTTAGTTCACTTAGTAAGAAACTCAGTGGATCATGGTATTGAAATGCCTGATGACCGTGCTGCTACAGGTAAAACCCGAATGGGGACCGTGAGATTATCGGCTTCTCAGGAAGGTGACCATATCTTACTTACCATTGAAGATGATGGTAAGGGGATGGATGCTGAAAAACTGAAAGAGATTGCTATAAGCCGAGGTGTTTTAGACGCCGATGCGGCTGCGCGTATGTCTGATGTTGAAGCGTTCAATCTTATTTTTGCACCTGGTTTCTCAACGAAAACTGAGATTAGTGATATCTCGGGCCGTGGTGTAGGCATGGATGTGGTTAAAACAAAAATTAACCAGCTTAACGGTACTATTAATATTGATTCCCAGCTTGGGAAAGGTACTCGACTCGATATTAAAGTCCCACTCACGCTTGCAATATTACCGACCCTAATGATTGTGGTTGGGAAACAAACGTTCGCGTTACCGTTAGGTGCGGTCAACGAAATTATCAATATGGACATCAAGAAAACCAATACGGTTGATGGCCAATTAACCATGATAGTTCGTTCTAAAGCGATACCACTGTTCTTCCTCGGAGAATGGTTGATCCGCGGACCTAAAAATATAAGCAAAGAAAAAGGTCACGTCGTCGTGGTTCAAATAGGCACCCAGCAAGTTGGATTTGTTGTTGATGCGCTAATAGGCCAAGAAGAAGTGGTGATAAAACCATTAGATGCCTTATTACAAGGAACGCCAGGTATGGCGGGAGCAACTATCACATCCGACGGTGGAATTGCACTCATCTTAGATGTTCCTAGCTTACTGAAGCGTTATGCTAAAAAGCCCTTAAAGTAAAACGGCGTAACAAATAGGAAATTAACATCCATGGTCTTTAAAGTCCTGGTCGTGGACGATTCTACTTTTTATCGTCGTCGAGTTCGCGAGATTCTCGACGATGACAGAGAGCTTGAAGTTATTGGTGAAGCTCGTAACGGGCAAGATGCACTAGATAAAATAGATACACTGCTACCTGATGTAGTCACAATGGATGTGGAAATGCCGATAATGGATGGCATTTCAGCGGTAAAAGCCATTATGGAAAAACGGCCCGTGCCTATTTTGATGTTTTCGTCGCTTACGCACCATGGTGCACAAGCGACCCTAGATGCGTTAGAAGCCGGAGCATTAGATTTTCTACCAAAGAAATTCGAAGATATCGCCCAAGACCGTAAAGACGCAGCACGACTGCTGTGTACAAAAGTAAGATTGATTGCACGGCGTGGTGTCGGTATAAAACGCCCTGTATTAAAGCGTATTGAAAGTAGGAAGTTTCCTGATAACGCGCCGAAACCAGCGTTTTTCAAGAGTTCTAATCTACTTAGCGGAAGGAAAGATGCCACGAGGCAGCCCACCGTTTCCTCGATTAAGGCTTCTGGTAAAAGGTATAAGTGTTTAGCAATTGGAGCATCTACGGGTGGACCAGTGGCATTGCAGAAGATACTGGTAGCACTGCCATCAGACTTTCCTTATCCAATTGTGTTGGTGCAACATATGCCAGGCACTTTTACTAACGCATTCGCACAGCGACTTAATTCACATTGCGATATTGCGGTTAAAGAAGCTGAACATGGTGACATATTGAAACCAGGTTGCGCTTATTTAGCGCCCGGCGGTAAACAAATGTTGATAGAGAGTTCAGGCTCTCATAAGAAAGTAGTAATTACCGACGCTAACCCGTCTGATAAAATAAACTATAAGCCGAGTGTTGATTTAACCTTCGGTTCGCTGGCCAAAGCTTATGGTGGCGATTTATTGGGTATTATATTAACTGGTATGGGTGCAGATGGGCGAGAAGGTTGCCGGTTGATGAAAGACAACGGTGCCACTATTTGGGCGCAAGATCAGGATTCATGTGTTGTTTATGGCATGCCTCAAGCGGTAGCTGTTGCAAACATATCGGTTAACAGTATTGATATAGATGATATGAGCAGCTGTATCTTAACCGAAATGACATAGCCTAAGCGCAGCGATAGTATTGCCTGTGAGTGAATGACAACCCAAGTAAATATAAGCTGGGAATTAAAACGATGAAGGTGTGGACAGTTGCAAACCAGAAAGGCGGAGTTGGTAAAACAACAACAACAGTAACCTTAGGTGGTTTGTTAGCTCAACGCGGGAAGCGGGTATTGATGGTCGACACCGATCCCCACGCCTCATTGAGTTACTATTTTGGCATAGACGCAGAGTTACTCAGTCAATCTGTCTACGACATTTTTATTAAGTCTTCTGAAATTACTGCCGATATGGTCATGGACTGTTTGTGTCCAACTAAGCTAGATAATTTGTACGTTTTGCCCGCTACCATGGCGCTAGCCACATTAGACAGAACAATGGGTAGCGAGCAAGGAATGGGCTTAGTGCTAAAAAAAGCGCTGGCCAAAGTAGAGAAAGAATTTGATGTGGTCATTATTGATTGTCCGCCAGTACTTGGTGTACTTATGGTCAACGCATTGGCAGCATGCAATAAAGTGATAGTGCCGACACAAACAGAGTATTTGGCGCTGAAAGGCTTAGACAGAATGATACGCACTATGGAAATAATGGGGCGCTCTCTTCAAAAGTCTTTTGACACTGTGATTATTCCTACTATGTTCGACAAACGCACTAACGCGGCGCTTGAATCTAGAAAGCGTTTAATGAGCGATTATGGAGAGCGGGTTTGGCAAGGTGTAATTCCCGTAGATACGCATTTTAGAGATGCGAGTTTAGTACAGTTGCCAATTTCCGCAGCATACCCGAAAACCCGAGGGGTAACGGCTTATAGCAAGTTACTTGAGGTTTTGGAGAAGTAAAGTTAGATGAGCAATCAAGGACCTTTTGCACGGGAAGACGTTGTAGAGGCTTATCTCGATAGCCTATTAAAAGAGCCAGATGATCCGGCAGACGTGACTGCGCGAACGGCAAAATTGCTTGAGCAAGCGGTGCAAACGTTAGCCGAAGAAGCCACATTTGATGAAGCACCTACCACTGAACAAGTAGTGGTTGAAGAAGCCATTATTGAAGCAGTGTCATCTAGCACAGGCAAAGATGTCGAAGAAACTACGCAATACGAAAAAAGCGACTACAATGAAATAGATAATGAGACTGCTGAATCAGTCGATGCCTCTTCAGAAGAGGAGCAACCTTTAGAAAAAGCATTGTTGGTCGACAGCCTCGAAAATAATTTTCAGGCATTATTTTTTGAAGTGGCAGGGTTAACATTAGCAGTGCCATTAACCACCCTAGGTGGTATACATCAGATTGAAAAGATAGGCCCTCTATTTGGGAAGCCGGATTGGTTCATGGGGGTAATGATACATCGCGAAGAGAAGCTTAGCGTTGTAGATTCTGCAAGATGGGTCATGCCAGAAAAGTATGATGAGAGTCTCGCAGAGTCATTGAACTACCGATATCTTATTATGTTAGGGGATAGTTCGTGGGGATTGGCCAGTGAGAAACTGGTTAACACGGTCACCTTGGCAAAAGCTGACGTCAAATGGCGTGAGTCTACCGGTAAGCGTCCCTGGTTAGCGGGGATGGTTAAAGAGAAAATGTGCGCGTTAATTGACGTTAACGAATTAATATCTATGCTTAACAAAGGCTTAGGCAGTAACGACCAGACACCGAGTATTGGGAGCCAGGTTCATGAGCGACGAAAGAACGAACAGTAATACCACCGATAGTAACGATGAAGTCCTTCAATGGGTGACATACCGCTTAGGTGAGGAAACATACGGTATTAACGTAATGCAAGTACAAGAGGTATTGCGTTACACTGAAATTGCACCTGTACCCGGCGCACCTGACTACGTACTAGGTATCATTAACCTACGTGGTAATGTTGTTACGGTCATAGATACACGTGCACGTTTTGGATTACCACCAACAGAAATAACGGACAATACCCGTATTGTGATCATCGAGTCTGATGAACAAGTCGTGGGTATACTTGTTGATAGCGTGGCTGAGGTGGTTTACCTTCGCTCGTCTGAAATTGACAGTGCGCCAAACGTGGGTACTGAAGAAAGTGCTAAGTTTATCCAAGGTGTAAGCAACCGAGACGGTGAGCTTCTTATTCTCGTGGATTTAAACAAGCTTTTAAGTGACGAAGAGTGGGATGAACTAAGTTCAATTTAGTCAACCTACACGTCTAAAGGGCAGGTAACTAAGTTATCTGCCTTTTTTATTTCCGGTTTACATAGGTACGAATTAAGGCTTCTTCGCATATGGATCTGCAGTTTATTGCTCCAACAATCAACGAACTTATATTGCTTGCGCTTGTGATAGCACTTGGTGTTTTTGCAATATGGCTGACGTTTAAAGAGCGAAAAACACATGCGGCATTAAGCGAACTGCAAGACCTGGTAACGCGTAGAACCGATGACATGGATACCCAAATTCGAGATTTTGGTCATCAACAAAATGAAGCACAAACCAGAAGCTTAGTGGTCACTCGCCATCTACAAGCCCTTCAAACTAAACAAGATGACTTCGAAAATCAGATTCGTGAACTAAAACTCCAGGATCCCTCCCTAAGGCTTTATCAGCGAGCGGCCGAGTTAGTAAAGCAAGGCGCTAGTATCGAGGAAGTGATGGAGGCTTGTGATATTCCTCGTGCCGAAGCAGAAATGTTATTTATGGTACACAAACAATCCCCTTCTGGGTAATGTAATTAAACGTCCGTTTAGACGTCTAGACGTAAAGATGTTGACATCTGTGTGGTAATTGCCACAATACAGTCATAGTAACTTATGACTGGAGCCTTCTATGCCAATTCGTATACCAGAACAACTGCCTGCGCAGAATGTGTTGTTGGGCGAAAACATCTTCACCATGGAGAGCAATAGGGCGGCGAATCAGGATATACGTCCTCTTAAAGTGGGTATCTTAAACTTGATGCCTAATAAAATTGAGACTGAAGTACAGCTGTTGAGATTACTTTCCAACACGCCACTTCAAATTGATGTAGATTTTATTCGCATCGATAGTCAGGCACCCAAAAATACCCCTCAGTCTCACATGGATGCTTTCTATCACGACTTTTCACAAGTGGCAGACAAAAAGTACGATGGGCTTATCGTGACTGGTGCTCCTCTAGCATTGTTGAAATACGAAGACGTAAAGTACTGGGATACCATGACTACCATTTTAGAATGGGCACAGCGTCACGTTAACTCCACGCTATATTTATGCTGGGCTGCACATGCTGCTATGTACCATTTTTATAACTTTACCCGCACGCTGCGCAAAGAAAAATTTTCAGGCGTGTTCGAGCACAAAGTAAACGACCCCCATAATGAATTATTGCGTGGCTTCGACCCGGTATTCTATGCGCCTCATTCTCGCTATGGTCATATCGATACCGCGAATTACAATAGTGTAGATGGACTGCATGTGGTGGCAGAGTCTGAAGAAGTAGGCGCTTATATTGTCGCCTCAGAAGATAAGCGCATGGTGTTTGTTACGGGGCATCCAGAATACGATGCTGATACCCTTGGCGATGAATATTTTAGAGACGTAAAGGCAGGGCAGACACCGTCTATACCCAAAAACTATTTTACGGATAACGATCCGACCAAGCCACCTATCGTCAGATGGCGCTCCCACGGGAGTCTGTTTTTTACGAACTGGTTAAACTACTATGTTTACCAAACAACGCCATATGACTTAAATCAGTTAGCTGAAAAATCACAGCCAAAGAGGTAACGCGTGAGTCAACATCCAGTTTCTAGCGCCCAAGCAACACTGCTACGCGCTGCACAACAACGTATTCTTGTATTAGATGGTGCGATGGGAACCATGATCCAGCAGCATAAGCTGGAAGAAGAAGATTACCGTGGTACCCAGTTTGCCGATTGGCACTGTGATGTGAAAGGCAACAACGACCTTTTAGCCATTACACAGCCGGATATTATTTATCAAATTCATTGTGATTACTTTGAAGCTGGCGCCGATATCGTTGAGACCAATACGTTTAATGCTACCACAATAGCCATGGCCGATTACGACATGGAAGCGCAGTCTAGAGACATCAATATTGCTGCCGCTAAATTAGCCAGAAAAGCCGCTGATGAGTTCACAGCGAAAACCCCTGATAAACCCAGATTTGTCGCTGGTGTATTAGGCCCAACGAATCGTACTGCGTCTATCTCTCCTGATGTTAACGACCCAGGTAAGCGCAACGTGACTTTCGACGCCTTAGTAGAAGCCTATACAGAGTCTACCGAAGCGCTAATCGAAGGCGGCGTAGATTTGATTATGCTTGAAACCATTTTCGATACGCTAAATGCTAAAGCGGCAGCTTTCGCCGTGGAAACCGTGTTCGAAAAACTAGGTAAGTATTTGCCAGTGATGATTTCAGGCACCATTACCGATGCCTCAGGCAGAACGCTTTCGGGGCAAACCTCTGAAGCCTTTTATTATTCAATGCGCCACATTAGCCCGTTTTCGTTTGGCTTAAATTGCGCTTTGGGGCCTGACTTGTTACGCCAATATGTTGAAGAAGTCTCAACTATTAGCGAGTGCCTTGTCTCTGCTCACCCCAATGCGGGTTTACCCAACGAGTTTGGCGAATATGATTTAGAAGCGCCTGAAATGGCCGAGCATATCAAAGAATGGGCAGCATCAGGTTTAGTGAATATTGTGGGCGGCTGCTGTGGCAGTACGCCAGAACATATTCGTGCTATTGCCGAGGCGGTAAGCAGCATAGCACCAAGAAAAGTGCCTAAGTTCGAACCCAAAATGCGTTTGTCTGGCCTTGAGCCGTTTGTACATTAGGAGGCAGCGTGAGCGCACAATTTTCTACATTTATTAATATTGGTGAACGTACTAACGTTACCGGTTCAGCACGTTTCAAGCGTCTTATTCTTGAAGGCGATTATGAAACGGCTCTTGATGTTGCCCGCCAGCAAGTGGAAAGCGGCGCGCAAATTATCGATATCAATATGGACGAGGCCATGCTTGATTCCAAGCAGGCCATGGTTACCTTTTTAAACCTGATTGCGTCCGAGCCCGATATCAGTCGGGTTCCTATTATGATTGACTCATCAAAATGGGAAGTGATTGAAGCGGGGCTAAAATGTGTGCAAGGCAAGGCGATTGTAAACTCAATCAGCCTTAAAGAAGGCGAAGAAAGCTTTCTTGCCCAAGCACAAAAAATCAAACGTTATGGTGCTGCCACGGTAGTCATGGCTTTTGACGAAAAAGGCCAAGCCGATACGCAAGCTCGAAAAGTAGAGATTTGTCAGCGCAGTTATAAATTACTGACAGAGTCTATCGGCTTTCCGCCAGAAGACATTATCTTTGACCCGAATATCTTTGCGGTAGCAACGGGTATAGAAGAGCACGATAACTACGCCGTAGACTTCATAGAAGCAACCCGAAAAATTCGTGAGCTTTGCCCTTATGCGCATATCTCGGGGGGGCTTTCTAATATATCGTTCTCGTTTAGAGGTAACAACCCTGTTCGCGAAGCGATGCACTCGGTGTTTTTGTATCACGCCATTCGTGCTGGTATGGATATGGCTATTGTGAATGCGGGGCAGCTTGAAGTTTATGATGAAATACCAAAGGAGCTTCGCGAAGCGGTAGAAGATGTCATTCTTAACCGCCGTAGTGACTCTACGGAGCGTTTGCTTGATATTGCCCCTAACTATCAAGGCGACGGTAAAGCAGCGGCAAAAGAAGATTTAAGCTGGCGAGAGCAAGACGTGAATAAACGTTTGGCCCATGCGCTTGTAAAAGGCATTACCGATTACATCATTGATGATACTGAAGAAGCCCGCCTTCAAGCCGAGCGCCCGCTACACGTAATTGAAGGGCCGTTGATGGACGGCATGAACATTGTTGGCGACTTGTTTGGTGAAGGCAAAATGTTCTTGCCTCAAGTTGTAAAATCGGCGCGGGTAATGAAAAAAGCCGTGGCTCATTTACAGCCTTACATTGAAGCCGAAAAATCCGATGGTACTAAGAGCAATGGCAAAATATTGCTTGCTACCGTGAAAGGCGACGTTCACGACATTGGTAAAAACATTGTAGGCGTTGTACTTCAATGTAATAACTTTGAAGTGATTGATCTTGGGGTGATGGTGCCCGCTGCCACTATCTTGCAAGTGGCAAAAGATGAAAACGTAGATATGATTGGCCTTTCTGGCCTTATTACCCCTTCACTTGATGAAATGGTGCATGTGGCAAAAGAGATGGAGCGTCAAGGCTTCGACTTACCGTTATTAATTGGCGGCGCAACTACTTCCAAAGCACACACTGCGGTGAAGATAGAGCAAAACTATCATGCGCCTGTGGTTTACGTACCCAATGCGAGTCGCGCTGTTGGCGTGTGTCAAAAACTACTTAATCGTGGCTCTCGAGATATTTACGCCGAAGAACTGGCAAAAGAATACGACAAAGTACGCGATCAGCATGCTCGTAAGAAGCCTCGAAGTAAGCCTGTGACCTTAGCGCAAGCGCGAGCTAATGCCTTCACGCCAGATTTTACAGAAGCACCGGTAACCCCTAAAAAATTAGGCGTAACGCCAGTGGATGTAGATATTGCTACGCTGCGTCCGTATATCGACTGGACGCCCTTCTTCCTAACCTGGTCTTTGGCTGGTAAATACCCACGAATTTTAGAAGATGAAGTCGTTGGGGAAGAAGCAAGATCCTTATTCGCCGATGCTAATGAGATGCTAGATAACATTATTGCTAACAACTCATTAGCCGCTAAAGGGGTTATTGGCTTATTTCCTGCCAACCGCGTAGATGATGATATTGAAGTGTATACCGATGAGTCGCGCTCAGAAGTGCAAGGTGTAGCGCATCATCTTCGTCAACAAACCTTAAAAGATAAATTTGCTAACTACTGCTTAGCCGATTATGTTGCAGAGAAATCATCAGGTATTAATGATTATATCGGTGCTTTCGCAGTGACAGGCGGAATAGGTGAAGATGAGCTAGCCGATAGCTTCATTAAAGCTGGTGATGACTACAACGGTATTATGGTGAAAGCCGTGGCCGATAGGTTAGCCGAAGCATTTGCCGAATACCTTCACGAACAAGTGCGTAAAGTGTATTGGGGCTATGCCGAGAGTGAAAACTTAACCAATGACGACCTTATTCGTGAAAAGTACCAAGGTATTCGCCCTGCGCCAGGTTATGCCGCGTGCCCAGAGCATACCGAGAAGCAGCTTATCTGGGATTTATTATCGGCGGAACAACACACCGGCATGAAACTAACCGAAAGCTACGCCATGTGGCCAGGTGCGGCGGTGTCGGGTTGGTATTTCTCCCACCCTCAAAGTAAATACTTTGCCGTGGCTAAAATACAAAAAGACCAAGTGGAAGACTATGCCACGCGCAAAGGTTGGATACTGGAAGAAGCTGAGAAATGGTTGGGGCCTAATTTACATGACTGAGTCGTTCTCAAAGCCGTTTAGCCAAGCGTGCGAAAACAATAAAGCGCCAATCTTAGCTGTGCTTAATCGCACGTTTGCTAATTGTAAAGGCGTATTAGAAGTTGGCAGTGGGACAGGTCAGCACGCGGTATATTTCGCTGAAAACTTGCCGCATTTGCAATGGTATTGTAGCGACCAACCTGACTATCATGAAGGTATTATAGCCTGGTTAGAAGAAGCTTCGTTACCCAATGTCACAAAGCCCGTGGCGTTAACTATAGGTAAAGACAGCTTTCCATCGCTACCCATTCAAGGTATCTACAGTGCTAATACCGCCCACATTATGCAGCGTCATGAAGCTGAACTGTTGATGAAATCAGTAAGTGAATACTTACCTTCGGGTGGTGTTTTTTGTCAATATGGCCCCTTTACTATTGGCGGCGAATTCTCTTCTGAAAGTAACAGAGTATTTCATGAATCACTTATCGAACGTGGATATGGTGGCTATCGTGATATCAGCGAGCTGACAGCATGGAGTAATGACTTAGTGCTGCGTGAAATACATAAGATGCCGGCCAATAACTTGTTATTGGGGTGGCATAAGCCGTAACCCTTATGTTTTTCCGCATACAGCCATGATGTATTTGGTCGTGGCTGTATTGTTCATCTTGTATTTTTAAAAGAGTCTTGAAGTCGTTTCGAAATAGTTTAAAAATTTTGGAAATTTTCGAAGACCTATCTTCTGTTATTACTCTAATCAGTTTTCAGCATCTCATTCTCTGTTGGCTTTATTCTCTATCAGTGTTTTATTCACTGTAGCATTTCTTACTGACATCACAGCTTACAGCTTACAGCTTTTTGTATCGACTTCCCTTCATTGATTGCAGTAAATTTAACCACTTAAAGCTAACTTGTGTGCAAAATAAACAAAAATATCTAATCTGTTTTTTAAACTTTAGTTGAATTGGCTTTTTGCGTTAAATATGAGTTGAAATCGACTCGCTTGTATTGGAAAGTAATAATGCACTGATTATTATGAGTAAAGTGGAAGGGAGCGCCTTTTACTATTTTAAGAGAGTGGACGATATTAAGCGCCAGATGTTCATTATCTATTGCGCGCGACTAAAATAAAAAAACAAATAGAGTAGTAATCATGAGTTCATTGTCCCTTCAGAAGAAGTTTATGTTGATCGTGGGGGGAAGCATTGCAGTTATGTTGCTTATCACCGCGTTCTTTTTGGTGAATATAGTTGGTGATAGTACGAGGCACCAAGTAGAACAAGAAGTTGCAGCACTAGTGGCTAACGAAGCCGATTCAGTGGAAGCTTTTTTTTCCCTCTATGGTGGTGTAGCCAAAACCTTTTTAAGTAACCCTTTTCTTAAAGATTTCTTTATACAACACACCCGTCGTGGTGCCAGTGAAGCCCAACTGTCTGACGCCGCCACTGTCTACACTGTTTTTGACAATATAAGTAGCCAAGACACTAATATTAAGTCGGCTTTTTTTGCATCTGCCGCTACCAGTGAGTACTTTTTTGAGCAAGGGCGTGTTGGGGTTGATGAAAGCGGCCCTGATGCTGGAGATGTGAATAAAGGCTACTTTGCATCTAAACGACCCTGGTTCCAAACGGCGGTAAGCAAGGGAGAGCTTTACGTTACCCCTCCCGCGGTAGATTCGCAGGATGGCAGTGTGTCAGCGGTAGTACAATCACCTGTTTATCAAAACGGTAGGCTGATAGGCGTAGGTGGCATTGATATTCTTATCAGTACCATAGGGTCGGTTATCGACAATATTCGGTTTGAAGGTCAAGGTACTGCGTTCCTACTGGATGAGAACCAAAACATTGTTTACTTTCCAAAGCAAACCACACCGCTCCCGCTGAGCTCGTCGTTAACGTCATTTGATTCAGTATTTAGTGATACTAAGGGTTTTAGTGCCTTGTCGAGAAAGATAGCGTCGACATCATCAGGGCAAGTGTCAGTAATATGGCAAGGTGAAGAATACGTGGCGATATTCAGGCACGCTAAGCTTGATAACCCTACGATGGATTGGTCGTTAGGTATTTTGATCCCCGCGAGTATTATAGCGGCACCAATTAATAACGCTATTTCTACCGCAGTTATTGTGGCACTAGCGATTATTTGCCTTATTGCACTTATCACTTATGTAGCCAGTGCAAAAATCACTCAGCCGTTAACCAAAATGCGTGTTGCAATGGCGGATATCGCTAGTGGCGACGGTGATTTAACAAAACGATTAGACATTACTAGTAAAGATGAAATTGGAGCATTGGCGGTAGAATTTAACCGTTTTACCGACAAGCTCCGAGGTTTGTTAACGGAAACGGCATTAAACACTAAGGCTGTTTCCGATGCAGCTGATCATTTACGAGACGTATCCCAAAGTACCAGTGCAGAAATTCATCAAGAGCGAAGCCAAGTTGATAATGTATCTTCTGCGGTTACTCAAATGGCCGCCACAGTCGTGGAAATATCAACAAATGCGGCGCACTCTAGTGAAGCGGCTAACCGAGCAGAAGCTATTGTTACTCAAGGTAGTCAACAAGCAAAAGACGCCATGGCTGAAATCACTTCTTTAGCCGAAGCCATCGACCAAGGGGTGGAAGTGGTGAGTGGGTTAAGTCAGGAATCGGATAACATTGGCGCGGTAATCGATGTTATTAACAGTATTGCTGATCAAACTAATCTACTTGCACTAAATGCTGCCATAGAAGCTGCTCGAGCTGGTGAGCAAGGCCGAGGATTTGCTGTCGTTGCAGATGAAGTCCGCTCTCTTGCCAGTCGTACGCAAGAGTCCACCACGGATATCCGTAAAATGGTAGAGCGTTTGCAGCATATGGCAGAGCAAACTGATTCAGTTATGCAAACAGGCAAGGGCCTTTCTCAAAGTGGCGTTGAAAAAACCGCTAAAGTGGTGACTTCGTTGGAGCAAATCAATCAAGCGATAGGCACCGTGCATGAACAAAGCACGCATATTGCCCATGCTACTGAGCAACAAACTGAAGTCGCCCAAGATATTCATAAATCTTTGGTGGCAATTACAGGTTTAAGCGATCGTACAAGCCAACACGCAGAAGAACTGGCGGTTGAAGCAACCCAGCTTAGCGGTGTATCAACTGAGTTAAATGATTTGGTAGGGCAGTTTAAAATTTAAGTACCTATAAGTACTTATTGAGGCCGCACGGTTGCTTTGGCTAACGAGATAAATTCGTCAACAAACCCAATTGGGTCAACCTCTTTTCGGTGACCCAAATATAAGGTTTTCTGTAAGCCCTTTTCACCTAAGGGCTTATACGTTAACACCGCAGATTCTTTCGCTTCATCAACCAACCATTTAGGTAGTGCGGTAACACCGCGCCCCGCTGCCACCATTTGCAAAATAATTTCTGTGGTTTCAATGGTTCTGTGTTGTTTCACGCTTGCCCCAGCAGGGGTAAGGAAACCTGAAAAAATATCCAGTCTATTGGTTTCTACCGGATAAGTGATCACCACTTCATTGGCTAATTGCGCAGGTGTGATATAGGCGCATTCAGCCAAAGGGTGCTCATTATGCATCACCAATACTTGTTCGTAATCTAATACGCCGGTGTAACTTATTGTATCTAAATGTAATGGGTCGGGCGTGAGTAATAAATCGATGTCGTAGCCATGTAAGGCTTGTAAGCCACCGAATGAAAAGGCCCGTCTTACGTCAACGTCTACATCGGGGAAGGCCTTTAAAAACGGTGCAACCACTTTTAACAACCATTCGAAGCAAGGGTGACATTCCATTCCAATACGCAATATACCTTGCTTGCCTTCCGCCATACGGCGAAGCTGTGCTTCGGTATGCTCGAATTGAGGAAGCACTCGCTGAGAAAGCCCAACCAGGCTTTTGCCAGCTTGGGTTAACACTAACCTTCGCCCTTCCTTTTGCCACAGTGGCAACGAAAAGCTTGCTTCAAGCTTTTTCATCGAATGACTAAGCGCTGACTGAGTAACGAACAACGACTTGGCAGCTTCCGTCATGGTGCCGTGTTTATGAATAGCGCTAATTATTTTAAGGTGCTGACGTTCAATCATAATTTATGAATTTTGTTCATGTATTAACGCAAATATACCATTTTTTTTATCAATCGTGTCATGAACATGGGGTAGCTCGCGATAATATCTAGACAAGTGATTAATCGTTAATAACTTCCACCGCAGTGGAAAGTCGATTACCTATAATATCTCTTATCACAGAGGTAATTTCTCTAAAGGTCTTGCGCCCCGGGGCGGTATTTCTCCATGCCAAGGAGTGCTGCCTTTCAATAGGCATACCCTCTATTTCACAAACGTGAAGTGCTTCAGGGTGATGCAACTCTGAATGTATATATAGCCCCGGCAAAAATGCAACGCCCATACCCATGACTACCATTTGTCGCAGTGTATCTAGGCTTGTTCCTTCATAGTCTCGTTGCAGGTCTGCGCCAATTTCATCGCAAATATGTTGCACTTGATGATGAAAGTGGTGTCTATCTTCTAGCGTGAGTACTTTTTCTCCAGCAATTTGCTCAGGGCGAACAAAGGCATTTCCGGCAAGCTTATGATCAGAAGGCACAACGAATTTAAGCGGTTCGTTAAACAGAGGCTCAGTTATAAGCTGCGAATATTCACTGGAAAGTGGTGAGATAATTAAGTCGTATTCACCGTGCAGCAATCCATGTTGTAGTGCCTGTGGTGCAGCTTCTCGCACGTAGAATCGAAGCCCTGGCTTGCGCTGATGCAATTCGGGTAAAATATGGGGCAACAAGTAAGGACCAAGCGTAGGGGGGATACCAAGGCGGAAAGTAACCACTTCACCTTCAGCCAGATCCCGTGCTATTTCATTGAAACGGTGATTCGCTTGAAGTACTTCTTCCGCCGCTTCGAGTAGCGCTTTGCCTTGAGGCGATAATAAGGTGCCAGTTCTTGAACGTTCAAATAAGACTAAATCTAAACTGTTTTCAAGGGCATTAATTTGACTCGTTAAAGTAGGCTGACTAATACCTAGGCTTGTGGCTGCTTGACGAAAGCTTAAGTATTTAGCTACTGCAACAAAATAACGAATTTGGTTAATAGATGGAGTTTTACCGTTCAGTAACATGGTTATTACGTCGCCTTAATTTTTTTAATTCTCACGCTTGATAGGTGTAGGCTATCACGAACTAGTGTATTAAACTATTAATCTATCAGGTGACACTGGTGCAGACAGTAAAAAAATAATTATTCAATGGAGATATTTATGGATCACGTAATTTCAGGTGTAGCTAAATTCCAGAAAGAAGTTTATCCAGGAAAAAAAGCAGCTTTCCAAAAACTGGCGAACGGTCAGAACCCAGAAGTGCTTTTCATCACGTGTTCAGACTCTCGTATAGATCCAAACTTGGTAACGCAAACCGAGCCGGGTGAATTGTTTATCTGTCGTAACGCGGGCAACATCGTGCCGCCGCATAGCAACCAAACGGGCGGTATGACTGCCTCAATCGAATTTGCTGTTGCAGCACTAGGCGTTACGCATATCGTTGTTTGTGGACATACAGATTGTGGCGCAATGAAAGGCGCATTAAAGCCAGAAGGGCTTTCTTCATTGCCGCACGTTAAAGAGTGGCTGGGCCATTGTCGCGCTGCAACTGAAGTTGTTAAAGAGCGTAGTGGTTGTTCTGAACTAACCCACGATCACCTAGAAGATGTAACGAAAGAAAACGTGGTACAGCAAATTCAGCATTTACGTACACACCCTGCTGTTGCCGCAAAAATTGCGAACAAACACGTTACGCTTCATGGTTGGGTTTATAATATAGGTAGTGGCGAAGTGTTGTGCTACAACAGCGAGTCTGGTGAGTTTGAGGTAATGGATCAATCTCACGCAGAAGCGCAGCTTAAGCGATAAGCACTTTTGCGCGATAAGAATTTAGGAAACATTCCATGTTTAAGTTAAATGTAAGTAATTTACGTGGTGACATCACCGGTGGTTTAACCGCCGGTATTGTTGCCTTGCCGCTAGCCTTAGCGCTAGGGGTAGCCTCAGGACTTGGTCCGATGGCCGGCCTTTATGGTGCTATTGCGGTGGGTTTCTTCGCCGCGTTGTTTGGTGGCACACCCTCACAAATCTCTGGGCCTACAGGGCCTATGGTTGTTGTATTAGCAGGTTTGTTTGCCAGCCTCTCAGGCGATGCAAGCTTGATCTTTACCGCAGTTATACTCGCCGGTATTTTTCAAATTATCTTCGGCTTCTTAAAAGTTGGGGAATATATCCGCCTAGTTCCATACCCTGTTATTTCAGGCTTTATGTCGGGTATTGGTGCCATTATTATCATTCTACAATTAGGCCGCTTGTTGGGGCATGAGCCTCCAGGTGGCACTATTGGCGCATTAAGCTATCTACCCACAGCACTTGCAGATATTAATTTTGCAACGCTAGGCTTAGGTATTGGTACATTAATTATTGCCTACAAATGGCCTGCGTCATTAGGTAAATATGTACCGGGTGCGCTAGCAGCACTGATCATTGGTACTCTTGTAAGCTTGGCGTTATCTGTACCTATCTTAGGTCAAATTCCTACGGGCTTACCAAGCATCCAAATGCCAGTATTCGAGCAAGGTACAGCATTACTAATTTTAGAAGCTGCGTTTATTCTTGCAGTTCTTGGCGCTATCGACAGTTTGTTGACGTCATTGGTAGCAGACAACATGACCCGTACTCGTCATGACAGCAATAGAGAGCTAATCGGTCAGGGTATTGGTAACACCGTAGCGGGTTTAATTGGTGGTATTGCGGGTGCCGGTGCAACCATGCGAACGGTTGTGAATATTCGTAGCGGTGGTAAAGACCGTATTTCGGGTATGGTTCACGCATTGGTTTTACTTGCGATAGTGTTGGGTCTTAGCCCGCTCGCGGCGCAAATTCCTCATGCTGTACTTGCTGGTATTTTGGTTAAAGTGGGCTTAGATATTATCGATTGGAGCTACTTAAAGCGTGCTCATAAGGGGCCTCGTTGGGACTTCGGTCTGATGATATTGGTACTTGCACTCACTGTGTTTGTTGACCTTATCACTGCTGTGGGTGTGGGCGTGGTATTCGCAGCCCTTGCTTATGTGCGCCAAGTTGCTCACTTGCAATTAGAAGAGCTTCGCAAAATTCCAGAGTCGCTTAACGATCCAGAAGAAAATGCATTACTTGAGTCGCTTAAAGGCAAGGTCTCTATTTTCAGCTTCGGTGGCCCGTTAAGCTTTGGTGCTGCTGCTGATGTAGGTCACCATGTAAGAGATAACGTGAAAGCGGGATCGAAGGTGATGATCTTAGATTTCACCCGTGTGCCTACTGTGGATGTCTCTGCAGCAATGGCGGTAGAAACAGTGACTGTGGATGCTATAGCGGCTGGTAGACAGTTAGTGATCTGCGGTGCTAATGCCGCTGTGAACGAAGTGTTAGAGAGTATCTGTGTTAATCATCCAGGCATCGTTATTTATGACAACCTGCATGATGCATTGCTTTATGCGAAAAAAAAAGTGACGGAAACACCTAACCAAGAAGTTAATTTTAAGGCTGTATCGCAATCTTAACTTACTGTTAAATAAGATTATTTAATGAAAGCCCTTCTCATGAAGGGCTTTTTTTTTCGCTTTTTTCATTTCCTGTCACTTTTTATTAATTGAATGTTCAATTTAACTTAACGTAACTGTCACATCTGCTTTTTAAGGTGGTTGGGTAAAACACACTCAAACGATTAAAAAGGGAACATTACACATGACGCGTTACCATCTCATTGCACTTAGTGTACTTGCCGGATTATCAGGCACATCGAATAGCCACGCCGAAGCGATAGCCGAAGATAAATCTAATGAAATAGAGGAAATTACGGTTGTTGGCCGAAGCGTGTCATACGCTAATAACGCCGCTTCTGACGACATGCAAAAGCAACAAGCTAATTTAAGCAGTGTGCTTGCTGTTGTAGATAACTTACCGGGTGTACTAATTAACGAAGGGGATACCTTTGGGGCCGATGATTGGTCTACTTCTATTGTTATTCGCGGCTTTCAAGTTAACTTGAACGAACAGCAAATCGGTATGACAGTAGATGGTATTGCCAACGGCAACTCTAACTATGGTGGCGGTGCTAAAGCAAACCGCTATATCGATACCGAAAACTTACAAACCATTGAGGTATCGCAAGGCACGTCCGATATTGCTTCTCGCTCTCATGAAGCGCTGGGTGGCACTTTAAACTTCACTACTATCAATCCTAGTGAGGAAGAAGGCTTTGTTGCAAGTGTTACGGCGGGTGAGTTCGATGCGTCTAAATACTATGTGCGTTATGACACCGGCGAGATCTTAAAAGATACGTATGCATGGATAAGTCTTTCTACGCAAGAAAGCAGTGATTTCATGGATCAGGTAGCTGAAAACACCCGTGACCATCTAGCGTTGAAAGTTACCTCTATGGTGGAAAACGTTGCGTTAACTGGTTACGTCTCGTACGACGATACCCACGAAGAAAACTACCAGCGTATCTATAGCCTAGAGCAATATGCGCAAAACCCAGACTGGGATCAGCTTACCAGTGAGTGGACGGGTATTCCTTATCAAGATCAATCTTATCGTCGAGGCTGGTCTACGCTACGGGAAAACCTATTGGCCTATTTAAAAGCTGAGTTCTCTGTTGGCGCGGTCGATATTTCTACTAGTGCCTATTATCATGAGAACGAAGGGCGTGGTGATTGGGTACCGCCTTACCTTGTAGACGTAAAAGATGACGGCACTGAAGGTCATTCAGAGTTGGTTAATGGGAATACGGTTTACGGTGGGAGCGCACTGGGCAATATTTATTTTGTCGACCGCGATGGCATGCAGCTTTCTCCTATTGCTGGCTGCGAAAGCTCAATTACTTTTCCTTATGGTGGCGCGGGTGCAGAGTACGATCCAAGCTGTCATGAACAAGGTGCAATTCCAGTTGGTTCATACCGACACACCCACTACAACAAAGAACGCATCGGTTTTAATGCAGATGGTATCTGGTACGCCAAGTTAGGCGAATTCGATAACACGCTTCGCTTTGGTTTGTGGTGGGAAGATTATGAGCGTGATGAGTACCGAGACTGGCACAAAATTACCGACTCAGCGATTGGGTACGATTTTAATAACTCGCCTTACTGGGTACAGTATGACCGCAGTTTCCCCGTTGATACCCTAATGTATTATGTAGAAGACGAAATTGATTTTGGGGTAGCGAAAGTACGTCTAGGCGCTAAGCGTTTCAACGTTGATATTGCGAAGAACGATAATTTCGACAGCGCTAACAACTTAGAGGTTAATTCAGATTCTGACACGCTATTTTCTGCCGGTTTTGTAGCGCCTATCGCAGTAGATGGGTTGGAGCTCTTCGCTGGTTACGGTGAAAACTTCGCTTCAATTAAAGATGCACAACTTGAGCGCGACGACACGGATTTACGCTTCATTGAACCAGAGACCGCAGAGAACATTGATGTGGGTCTTCGTTATTCAAGTGCTAAATTCAATGCCAATATTACTTATTACACCATCGAGTTCAATAACCGCATTCAATTCACCAGCAATGAAACTGCTAGCGGTATCGACTTCTTAGAAGCCGCGGCAGGTGGATATAGAAATGTGGGTGGTATTGAGTCTAGCGGTTTTGAAATGTCTGCAGACTTTGCGATTACCGATAACCTTACTGTATTTACGTCACTAACGTTAAGCGAGTCGGAATACATTGAAACCATTGGTGGCACGGGTACGCAGTATGACTCACTGGCTAGCGCACAAGCCGCTATTGCCGATACTACTAACGCTGAGTCTTCACTGGTAGCTGTAAAAGGAAATACGGTTATTGGTACGCCAGATACCATGGCAGTTATTAGCCTAGATTGGAGTAAAAACAATTATTTCGCAGGTATATCGACAAAGTATGTCGACTCTCGTTTCATCGATATTTACAATACCGCTGAAGTAGATGACTATTTAGTTAGCGACCTTTATATTGGTGGTTACATTAGCAATATAGGTCAAGGCATGGAAGAACTTGAAGTTCGCTTAACCGTAAACAACGTGCTAGATGAAGATTATGCGTCTACCATTGCCCCTAATGCATTTTGGATAGGTGCGCCACGCGCGGTTGCCATTAATGCGCGTTTAACGTTTTAATTCACTGTAAGACGGGTTGCTGTAACGTACATTTCGAGTGCGTTGCAGCGGCTCATACGGTATGGAGCAGTTACATGCCAAAAGTAGGAATGGAGCCCATTCGAAAGAAGCAGCTAATTGATGCCACCTTGGTGGTCATAGCTGAGTACGGGTTTCACAGCGCCACAATTAGTTTAATTAGTAAACAAGCGGGTCTTTCAAGCGGTATTATTAGTCATTATTTCGGCGGTAAGCAGGGGTTAATTGAAGCCGCTATGCGATACCTGCTCGAAAAGCTCAAACTCCAAGGGAGTTTTAGTAGTCATTTAGAGCGTATTGACACCATTATAGAAAGCAACTTCTCGGTTGAACAGCAAGAGTCGTCGGCAACGAATACATGGCTAAACTTTTGGGCTTTGTCGTTACATAGTGAGGGCTTACATAGACTTCAGCGAATTAACCACAAACGACTAGAAAGCAACCTAACTTATAGTTTTACAAACCTTATCCCTAGAGAGCATGCGAAAGAGGCAGCGTTGTCTACCGCAGCCATGATTGATGGTTTTTGGTTACGTAATGCCCTTGAAGGTGAAAGGCAAAATACTAAGGAAAATGTGACTAAGGCAAGCAACGCAGTTAAGCGTTATGTACGATTGGTGCTATCACAATATCAATAAAACGGTGTCTTATTACCAGTAAAATCGGCATGTAAGTCGCCGGGAAGTTGACGTTAAAAGCCTTCAATCATGAAAGCGGCATTTAAAAATACAGTCATCAAAGAAGCCCACACGGACAAAGCGTCCGCATGGGTATCCACTTACATTACCAAATACGAACACGCTCTTCTGGCGGAAGATACAAGTCATCGCCAGGTTGCACGTTAAACGCTTCATACCAGGCGTCGTGGTTGCGTGGGGCTTGTGCACGGTAACGACCCGGAGCATGCGTTCCACCACGTAGCTGGTTTAACATGCTTTCCTCGGTACGCTTTTCACGCCAGACTTGCGCCCATGCAAGGAAGAAACGTTGATCGCCAGTTAGGCCATCAATAACCGGCGCTTCCTCACCATTTAAGCTTAGTTTGTAAGCATGATAAGCCATCGACAAACCACCTACATCACCAATATTCTCGCCTAAGCTATTACGGCCATTAACGAAGTTACCTTCAATCGGCTCATATTGGTTGTATTGCTCGGCTAACATATCTGCTTTTTTCTCAAATGCAGCGCGGTCTGAGTCAGTCCACCAGTTGCGCTGAATACCATTAGCATCAGACTTAGAGCCCTGATCGTCAAAGCCATGTCCCATTTCATGACCAATAACTGCGCCGATTGCGCCATAGTTTACCGCGGCATCTGCGTTAGGATCGAAAAACGGCGGCTGAAGAATAGCGGCAGGGAAAACAATTTCATTAAACGAACTGTTGTAATACGCGTTAACCCGTTGCGGGGTCATGCCCCAGCGCTCACGGTCGGTTTTATCTAGTTCTTTTTCGATATCTTCAGCTTTAAAGAATTCTCTTAGGTGACGTACGTTCCCCACCAAATCATCACTGTTAATGGTTAGTCCATCGAAAGATTGCCATTTGTCTGGGTAGCCAATTTTAGGGCGAAACGCCATAAGCTTTTCTTTCGCATTTACTTTGGTTTCCTCTCCCATCCAGTCTAGGTTATCGATACGCTCACCTAGCGCGGTACGTAAATTCTCAACCAGCTCGGCCATTTGCGCTTTCGAGCTTTCTGGGAAGTACTCAGTAACGTATATCTTACCTATAGCAAACCCTAGAGATTCCGTGCTCGACATCTGGCTTACTGCACGTTTCCAGCGAGGGCGAGGCTCTTGCTGACCACTTAACGTAGTACCATAGAAATCAAAGTTGGCTAAATAAATATCTTCCGATAGTAAGCCAGCGTTGTTTTTAATGGTGTGGTACGTCAGGTAAGCCTTCCAGTCATCAAGGCTGGTCTCATTGATAATATCAATGACATCTTTGATAGGCTCAGGTTGGGTGATATTAAGTTCAGGGGCTTGAAAGCCGGTTTGTGCTAGAAAAGTGTCCCAATCAAATTGAGGATAAGCATCGGTAAGTTTGCTGCGTTCAATTTGATTCAATGTAAGGTCGCGGTCGCGGCGTTTTTCACGCGGCCACTGGATGTTTGCTATTTCGGTTTCAAGTTGAAGAATAGTGGCTGCTTCCTCTGCGGCATTTTCAACGCCTGCAAAGTTTAACATCTGTTCAATGTGCGCAAGGTAAGCTTCACGAATTTTTACGAACCTTTCGTGATCGCTAATGTAGTAATCGCGATCGGGTAAGCTAAGGCCACCAACACCAACGCTAAGCTGGTACTCATTAGGATCTAAACGGTTGTACCACATGCCAGTATCAATAGGAGAGCTAGCACCGGTGAGCCAACTTTTACCAAATACTTCGGTCAAATCTTTGGTTGAAGCAATAGCATCAATAGACGACAACACATCAGAAATAGGTGTAAGGCCTTTTTCATTAAGGGTTTCTACATCCATATAGGAGACGAAGAAATCATGAACAAGCTGCTCATCAGCGTTCAAGTTTTCTTTTTCCATTAACCCGTCAATAATATTTTTAACCTGCTCTTCACTGCGCTCGGCTAGGGCAGTAAAAGCACCAAATCGGGTTTTATCTGCAGGAAGCTCGTAATTGTCGTACCAGGTACCGCCAGCGTACATGAAGAAGTCATCGCCAGGTTTAACCGCCTCGTTTCGGGCAGATAAATCTACGCCAAATGAACCGAGTTCAGCCTGACCCATTTCTTCTTCCATCGCCGTCTTGTCAGCTGCTTGTTGTTTATTTTGTTCTGGCTGACCACAGCCTGCTAAGCCCAGCGATGCTGCTATGGCTAGCGCGAGTAGTTTTTGTTTCATATCGTTTTCTCATTATGATTATTCACCGCTAATAAAGGATTAGGGGTGTTTGTCGTTTTAAGGGTAGGTGTTATATCGTTATTAAAAGGTAAAACATCTTGGGCCTGATTGAAATACGCCACAATATGTTCTGATTCTTGTTGTAAAAATGACGCTACAGCATCATGAAAGGGGGCCGAAAATAGTTCATGTTGCGATTGGCAGTAAATAGGTTCAAAACCACGAAGAATTTTATGTTCGCCTTGGGTGCCAGGGTTAAAAAGTGGAAGCTTTTTTTCAATCGCAAAAGCAATACCCTCAAAATAACAGCACGCAAAATGTAAGCCGCTGACTTCCTCTAACGCGCCCCAATATCTGCCATATAAGCCTGTATCATCAAAAAAGAACAAAGCGCTGGCGATAGGAGAGTCATGTTTGTAAGCCGTGACAATAAGCATGTTCTTGGCCATGGTGTTACGCAACTGCCGAAAAAACGTCTCGTTTAAGTAGCCTGTATGCCCGCTGCGCTTTAAATACGTTGCTTGATAACACTGCAAGAAAAAGTCGATGACCTCATCGGTTATTTCACTGCCGGTTAAATGATGGTAGCGAATGCCTTGTTCAACAAGCTTTCGCTGTGTTTTTTTCATGTCTCGGCGCTTGCGTGATGTTAGCGCATTCAAAAAACTGTCGAAATTGGTATATTGGTAATTGTGCCATTGAAATTGAACGGCGTAGCGGGTGAGCAAGCCTGAATGATTAGCGAGTAACGCTTGAGTGAGGCTATTAGTAAATAGCCAATGACAGGAAGAGACGGCTTCTTCGCCCATGGACTGCACGGCTTGAGAAATAAGGGCTAAAAGCGCGTCACTAAAGGGCGCCTTTTCATGCGTTAGTATTCGCGAACCAGAGACTGGCGTAAAAGGAATAGCAGCAACCCATTTAGGGTAATAAGGAATACCGTGCTGGTGGTAGGCATTTGCCCATGAATGATCAAACACGTACTCGCCGTAACTGTGTGTCTTTAAATAGCCGGGTATAATGGCTATTACCGTGCTTTCAACAGACGAAGGGCACGCATCCTTGTTAATAGCCGCCTGGTCAGTCGTTTGCGCTTGTTCAATGACAAGATGTTGCGGGAACCAGCCTGACGCTTCATCGCAGCACGCACTTTGTTCTAGCGCATTTAAAAAGTCGTAACGTAAAAATGGGCCTTCGCCTTCTGCAAGCGCATCCCATGTAGCTTGGGGAACATCCGACACCGCACTAACAACTTTTACCTTATATTCCATGCTTACGTTTACTTTATTCACTTTCGTTCAACGACGCTAAAGATTACCATTAATAGTAATATAACGAGATTGAAAAGTATTTTAAGAAGGTTTCGATTAATAAAATGTCAGAATTTGACAGAAAATTCATTACCGACGCGATTACCCGCATGCTTGCACGACGAGAGCATAGCTTTTCAGAGATTTGCCGCAAGCTTTCACAAAAAGGCATCGAGAGTGAGGCGTTTATGCCTGTACTGGAAGCCTTTCGGGAGGCGGATATTCAAAGTGACGAGCGGTTCGCTGAAAGTCGCGCCCGTGCTTTGTACATGAAAGGCTCTGGCCCTCGAAAAATTAAACTCGATTTGCAGCAATACGGGGTGGATGAACTTGCCGCTGAACAGGCCCTTGATGAAATAGAACCTGACTGGTTTGAAAAAGCGAAATGGGTTAAAGACAAAAAATTTGGCCCCTTCAAAGAAACCGATTTTAAGCTATTGATGAAGCAAAAGCAGTTTCTTCAATATCGAGGTTTTTACAGCGAACACATTGAATATGCCGTCAAAGGTGAATAAAAATCGCATAAAATTCATTTATGCCCTTTATAACGGGTATAAAAGGGCTTATTTATACTAGTAGAGCAGGCTATGGGCTTAACAAAAAAGCGCTAACCATGGTATTGTTGCGCACATCCGTGCGAGGGCATGAAATGCATAAACAGCTAGGCGCTTATTAGAAAGGTTAATCTAAGGATTAATCGGCTAGTGGCATCAATCCCGCACATTCTCATTCAATGTATTAAGGAAGTTAGGTTTTCAATGACATTATCAACTGCTGACTTACGCCAAAAGTTTAAAGATTATTTCCAGAGTCATGGTCACCAGCCTGTGGCTAGCTCGTCTCTCGTTCCAGCAGATGATCCAACGCTTCTTTTTACTAACGCGGGAATGAACCAGTTTAAAGATACGTTTTTAGGAGCGGAAAAACGCAGCTACACGCGTGCGGTTTCTTCTCAGCGCTGTGTTCGTGCTGGTGGTAAGCATAATGATTTAGAAAACGTTGGTTATACCGCCCGTCACCATACTTTCTTTGAAATGCTAGGTAACTTCAGTTTTGGTGATTATTTCAAAAAAGAAGCCATTGAGTTTGCATGGAATTTCTTAACAAAAGAAATCGGCCTTCCAAAAGAAAAGCTTCTGGTTACCGTTTATTCAGAAGACGAAGAAGCCTTTGATATTTGGGAAAACCACATTGGTGTTCCTAAAGAAAAGATAATCCGCATCAGTACATCAGATAACTTCTGGTCTATGGGTGACACAGGGCCATGCGGTCCGTGTTCAGAAATATTTTACGACCATGGCGCGCATATTTGGGGCGGGCCTCCAGGAACTCCAGAAGAAGATGGCGATCGTTTTATCGAAATCTGGAACCTGGTATTCATGCAATACAACAAGCAAGCTGATGGCACGATGGAGCCATTGCCTAAGCCGTCTATCGATACCGGTATGGGGCTTGAGCGTATTTCAGCTATTTTGCAAAATGTGCACAGCAACTACGAAATTGACCTATTCCAAAACCTGATTCAAGCGGCGGCCACAATTGTAGGCAGCGAAGATTTAGAGAATAAATCTTTACGGGTTATTGCCGATCACATTCGTTCTTGTAGCTTCCTGATTTGTGATGGCGTAATGCCTTCTAATGAAGGCCGAGGCTATGTACTTCGCCGTATCATTCGCCGTGCTGTACGTCATGGTTACCAGCTAGGTGCCAGCGATATTTTCTTCTACAAATTGGCTTCAGCACTAAGCAAAGAAATGGGTGAAGCTTACCCAGAGCTTGTAGACCAATTACCGGTAGTTGAAAAGGTATTACGAGTAGAGGAAGAGCAGTTCAGCAAAACCTTAGCCCGTGGAATGGCAATGCTAAACGATACGCTAGAAACCCTCGAAGGTGACACTATTCCAGGTGATGTGGTGTTTAAGCTTTATGACACTTACGGTTTCCCCACAGACTTAACTAACGATGTTGCCCGCGAACACGACCTTAAAATTGACGTGGAAGGGTTTGAAAGTGCTATGCAGGCACAGCGCGCCCGTGCGCAACAAGCCAGTAACTTTGGTGCCGATTATAACAATACGCTGACTATAGACCATGCGACATCCTTCACCGGTTACAGTGATGTTGCAGGCGAAGCAAATATTGTAGAGCTTATTGCCGATAATGCGTTTTGTGAGCGTTTAGAAGACGGTCAAGAAGGGGTTGTGGTTTTAGATCAAACGCCTTTTTACGCAGAAAGTGGTGGTCAGTCTGGTGATAAAGGGGTACTTCGTGTCGCGAATGGCGAGTTTATCGTTAGCGATACTCAAAAAATGGGTAATGCTTTTGCGCATAAAGGTAAGGTAAAGGGCACCATTACAAAAGGTGAGCGAGTTACTTCTGCGATTGATAACTCAAACCGTGATGCTGTGAAGAAGAATCACAGTGCTACACACTTACTTCACGCAGCACTTCGCGAGACGTTAGGTGAGCACGTTACCCAGAAAGGTTCATTAGTAGAAGCGCAGCGTATGCGTTTCGACTTCTCTCACTTTGAAGCAGTAACACCCGCTCAGCTTATTCAGGTTGAGCGCAGAGTTAACGAAGAAATTCGTGCAAACCATGCGTTGAAAACCCAACTGATGGATTTAGATGAAGCCAAAGCATCAGGGGCAATGGCGTTGTTCGGTGAAAAGTACGACGAGAAAGTACGTGTAGTCACTATGGGACCTTTCTCTGTAGAACTATGTGGTGGAACGCATGTTAATCGTACTGGCGATATTGGTTTATTCAAAATTACCAGCGAAGCGGGCATAGCATCAGGTGTGCGTCGTATAGAAGCCATTACTGGTGAGCAGGCGCTGCATTATGTTCAAGACCAGCAAGCTACGCTAGCAGAGCTGTCTAGTTTGTTAAAAACCGATACGCAAAACTTGGTTGAACGGGTAGTCGCAGTACAAACTCATACTAAAGAACTAGAGAAATCTCTCACTTCTGCCACACAAAAACTGGCGAGTCAGCAAGGTGCTGATATGCTTAGTAACGCTATTGAAATAAATGGCGTAAAAGTACTTATTGCTAAGTTAGAAGGTGTTGAAGCGAAATCACTGCGTTCAATGATGGATGATATTAAAAACCGAATTGGCGAAGGCATCGTAGTATTAGGTGTGGCAAGTGAAGATAAGGTCAATCTTATCACTGGGGTGACGAAAAACCTTACCGGTAAAGTGAAAGCAGGCGAGTTGGTTAACTTTATTGCCGCGCAGGTTGGCGGAAAAGGGGGAGGTCGCCCTGATATGGCTCAAGCGGGTGGCGATAAGCCAGAGCATCTAAGCACAGCGTTAGAATCAGTTAACGCTTGGTTAGAAGATAAGCTATAATCAAATCTGAAACTTGCAGTGAGTTTTTGAAGTGACACAGAAACATGGAATCACTGTTGCTACCGTCGGGTCGTGCCGATGAGTGGCGGAGTAATTAAGGAAATGTTCAGTATTAAGGAACAGGAGCAAGCGAATGCTTATTTTGACTCGTCGAGTTGGTGAAACACTTATGGTTGGTGATGATGTAACTGTCACTGTTCTGGGTGTTAAAGGGAATCAGGTCCGAATTGGTGTGAATGCACCAAAAGAAGTTTCTGTGCACCGTGAAGAGATTTACATGAGAATTCAAGCTGAGAAAGGTGGACAACCTGGAACGGCTGAGTAATCACTCTCTGCACAAAAATTGGTCAGCTTATGCTGGCCTTTTTTGTTTATAGGGATTTTTTTTAAATTAATTTAAAAAAATTTAGGTATTTTTCGATATTTAATATAAAAGTTCATTTTGCGCCAAGGCGTGCATTCCTAAATTAATCCGCTAAAATTTGATTATAACCTAACCAAAATACAGGTTTTTTGTACGAATCGTACAAAATGACAGCGAGTAAACATTTTTATCTAAAAAAGGTTTGACTCCGGCCGGTGAATCCGTAAAATGCGGCACCACTTAAGGAGAGGTGGGTGAGTGGCTGAAACCAGTTCCCTGCTAAGGAACCATACCTAATACTGGTATCGAGGGTTCGAATCCCTCCCTCTCCGCCATTGTTCGTTGATGGTGTGACGGTCAACAAAAGTTTTACTGCGCGTGTGTAGCTCAGCTGGATAGAGTACCTGGCTACGAACCAGGCGGTCGGAGGTTCGAATCCTTCCACACGCGCCACTTCTTTCAAATGCGTCACCTTTGGGGGTAATACCCTAAAGTAAAAAAGTTTACGCGTGTGTAGCTCAGCTGGATAGAGTACCTGGCTACGAACCAGGCGGTCGGAGGTTCGAATCCTTCCACACGCGCCATATAAGAAAACCCACCATCTGGTGGGTTTTTTTATTTCCGCCTATTAAATTTCTATTCTTTTGTAGTTCTACATAATTCACTTCTAGCCCACTATACACTTTAGTCTCCTATCGTTGCCTTACGCTAACCTCTGTTCGAATTATGAACTAACCTTTATAAATAGCAGTTTCCCTACGAAGGTGTAGTACTAATGTCACTTGCAACAATAACATTTCAATTTCTCGCTGAGCCTACCGATGTGAACTTTGGTGGTAATGTTCATGGTGGTGTGGTGATGAAGTGGATAGATCAAGCGGCCTATGCCTGTGCGGCGCAGTGGTCGAAGGAATATTGCGTTACTGTGTCGGCCAACGGCATTCGGTTTATTAAACCAATCAAAGTGGGGCAATTGGTAAAGTTAACCGCCTCTATAGTGCACACAGGTACCTCTAGTATGCATATCTATGTTTCTGTTAGTTCCGGTGAGGCAACAGAAAGTAAGATGACTGTCGCGAATCGTTGCTTCATCTCCTTCATGGCGATTGATAAAGAAGGACGTTCGGTTAATGTATCTTCTTATACTCCTCAAGAGAAAAACGACTTCCAGTTAGACCTTGTTGCTATGCACGCTAAACATTTCACTAAACAACTTGATATGCATTTCACGAAAACCACAGGAGTTCATTAATTACATTTTGTGAAAATATATCCATTCACTTAGCATAAATAGTTATTTTATTGCTTTTTATTAGCATAAAGTGTGATTGCATATGCATTTTACTTGCTTTTTTGTTGTGTTTTATACCCTCGCATGATACTTATTCACAACGAAATTTTTGAAGGGTTCACCATGGAAACAGAATCAGTTAGCAGTTTGCTGCTTGAAGCCGGCTCACTGATGCTAATAGGAATGGTATTTGTTTTTTCATTCCTGGCATTGTTAATCGTTGGAATTCACCTAATTGCAAAGTTTTGTGAAGTATTTCCGGGCGAAGCCGCACCTCAGTATGCTGCACCTCGTAGAAAAGCGGTTCAAGCTGGTGTCGATGGTAATGTTGTTGCTGCTATCACCGCTGCTGTTCATACTCATCGTCAAGCCAATAAAAATTAATTAAACAAATCATTCAGGAGTTACCATGTCTAAGCCACTGGCCTTAACCGAGCTAGTCTTGCGTGATGCCCATCAATCGCTACTTGCTACGCGTATGCGTATAGAAGATATGCTGCCTATTGCCGAAAAACTTGATAAAGCAGGTTTTTGGTCTGTTGAATCTTGGGGCGGGGCGACATTTGATTCCTGTATTCGCTATTTAGGGGAAGATCCTTGGGATCGCATTCGCCAGCTTAAAGCGGCAATGCCAAATACGAAGCAACAGATGTTGTTGCGAGGTCAAAACTTATTAGGCTATCGCCATTACGCTGATGATGTAGTGACACGTTTTGTTGAGCGTGCACATGAGAATGGGGTTGATGTATTTCGTATTTTCGACGCCATGAACGACATGCGTAATCTAAAAACTGCGATTAAAGCGACTGTTGACAGTGGCGCTCATGCCCAAGGTACAATTTCTTACACGGTAAGTCCTGTTCACAATCTTCAACTGTGGCTCGATATGGCTAAGCAACTTGAAGATATGGGCGTTCATTCTATTTGTGTAAAAGACATGGCAGGGCTGCTTAAGCCTTACGACTGTGAAGCACTTATTAAAGGGCTTAAAGAAACCGTCAGTGTGCCTATTGCTATGCAGTGCCATGCCACCACAGGATTGAGTACGGCCACTTACCAAAAAGCCATCGATGCCGGCATCGACATGCTCGACACAGCCATATCTTCAATGAGTATGACTTACGGTCATACCGCAACGGAAACCATGGTGTCTATTGTAGAGGGCACAGAACGAGATACGGGCATGTCATTGCCGGATCTTGAAGAAATCGCCAGCTACTTTCGTGGCGTGCGCAAAAAATACAGTAAATTTGAAGGTAGCTTGAAAGGGGTTGATGCCCGTATCTTGCTCGCTCAAGTACCTGGCGGCATGTTAACCAACATGGAAAGCCAGTTAAAAGAGCAAGGCGCTGAAGATAAGTTTGAAGAAGTATTAAAAGAAATTCCTCGCGTACGTGAAGACTTAGGTTTTATTCCTTTGGTTACGCCAACCTCGCAAATTGTAGGTACGCAGTCTGTATTAAACGTACTGACCGGCGAACGTTACAAGAGCATCACCAAAGAAACGGCAGGTGTCCTTAAAGGCGAATATGGCGCTACAGCTGCGCCAGTGAACAAAGAATTACAAGAGCGTGTGCTTGATGGTGGCCAGCCCATTACCTGTCGTCCGGCAGATAATATTGCACCTGAACTAGACAGCCTTGAAACCGAGCTCACTAAGTTAGCATCAGAGAAAAGCATTACATTGTCAGATACTAAGATTGACGATGTACTTACCTATGCCTTGTTCCCGCAAATTGGCCTTAAGTTTTTAGAGAATCGCGGTAATCCTGACGCATTTGAACCTGCACCCGGCACTGAATCTGATGTTGCATCAAGTGCACCAACTGCTGCGGCACCGGTTTCTGCTAGCGGCGCACCGGCGGCCTACGATGTGAAAGTTGAAGGTAAGGTATACCATGTTGAAGTAGCAGCATCCGGTGAATTATCTAGTGTAACCCCAAGTCAGCCATCGACAGCCGCACCTCAGCCGGCATCTGCTAGCAGTAGTGAAAGTGCACAAAGCATTAACGCACCGTTAGCCGGTAATGTGTTTAAAATACTAGTGCGTGCTGGCGATGTAGTGAACGAAGGTGATGTGGTTATTATTTTAGAAGCCATGAAAATGGAAACTGAAATTCGCTCTGCTATTTCCGGTACCGTTAGTGAAGTACTCGTGGGTGAAGGCGATGCCGTAGCCAGTGCTCAACCACTTATTGCGCTGGGGTAATTCATGGATAAGTTGATGGTGCTGTGGGACAGCACTGCACTGGCACATTTTGAGTCAGGCCAGTTAATCATGATGGCAGTAGGTTTCCTGTTGCTGTTCTTAGCGATTGTGAAAAAATTTGAACCGCTGTTGTTAATTCCTATTGGGTTTGGTGCCTTATTAACCAATATCCCGTTAGCTGGGTTTTCAGAGGCGGGAGGATTGCTTCATTACATTTACGCTATCGGTATAGACACCGGGGTTTTCCCGCTGCTTATCTTTATGGGTGTGGGCGCAATGACGGACTTCAGTGCCTTAATTGCAAACCCTAGAATGTTGTTGCTAGGCGCGGCTGCGCAGTTTGGTATTTTTGCGACCTTGTTCGGTGCTATTGCGCTTAATATGATCCCAGGCTTTGAGTTTACTCTCAAAGATGCCAGTGCGATTGCTATCATTGGCGGTGCTGACGGTCCAACGGCTATCTTTTTGGCCTCTCGATTAGCGCCCGATTTATTAGGGGCTATTGCGGTCGCAGCTTATTCATATATGGCGCTGGTACCTATTATTCAGCCTCCAATTATGAAAGCGCTGACCAGCAAGGAAGAACGCACCATAGAAATGGCGCAATTACGCCCTGTATCGCAACGTGAGAAGATTATCTTCCCACTGGCTACACTATTCCTAACTATCCTATTTTTGCCATCAGCAACGCCTCTAGTGGGTATGTTTTGCTTTGGTAACTTATTAAAAGAGTGTGGTGTAGTAGATAGGCTTAGCAAAACAGCGCAAAACGAGCTAATTAACATCGTTACTATTTTCTTAGGGCTAGCGGTAGGGTCTAAGCTATCTGCCGAGAAATTTTTAACCGTTGAAACCTTGGGTATTCTTGGGTTAGGCGCTGTAGCGTTTGCTATTGGTACTGCAACAGGCGTGTTAATGGCTAAGCTAATGAGCCGAATGAGTGGTGGTAAAATTAATCCACTGATTGGTGCTGCTGGTGTATCGGCAGTGCCAATGGCTGCAAGGGTTGTGAATAAAGTTGGACTTGAAGCTAACCCTCATAACTTCTTATTGATGCATGCCATGGGGCCGAATGTGGCAGGTGTACTTGGTTCAGCTGTTGCTGCGGGTATCTTGCTGGCGCTAGTAGGTTAATGTTTAAGCTAATTTGCTTAAATTGGCGACAGTGCGAGGTTATATAGACTCACTCATATAAATAACAAAATGCGGCCTAGGCCGCATTTTTTGTTTGGGTATAAAGCGCAATGTTAAAAGGCGTTGTAAGAAATGGCGTCAGAGTCGCTGAATGACGTAGCGTCAAATCAATTTCCAAGCACCTTCAAAAACCAACGTTAGCTAACTAATGGTATTGTTCGTAATTAACGACTGATAGGCCAAGATCAGCTTCTTAGTGATGGTATGTTCTGGCCAACGAAAAATCGTTTCGGTTTTCCCCTCTTCCACAATATTGCCATTTTCCATCACAATAACCCGATCGGCGATATGTCGAACTATTCCCAAATTGTGGCTTATGAAAATAAACGCCAACCCCATTTCTTGTTGTAGCTTCAAAATAAGGTTTACCGTTTGCGAGCGTATAGACGGATCTAGGGCTGCAAACGGTTCGTCGGCAATCAGTACTTTCGGCTTTAATATAATGGCGCGGGCGAGGGATACACGCTGTTGTTGGCCGTCAGACAGCATATGACGATAGAAATAATAATGTTCTCGTAGCAAGCCTACTTTTGTCAGCATTTCTTCAATAAGGGATTTACGTTCCGCTTCCGTTAACTCTGTGTTTAAACGAAGGGGTTCGTCGAGCACTTTTCCCACGGGCACAGAAGGGTTCATCGACTCACTACTGTGTTGCAATATCATACGAATGTCGTGGGTGCGTTTTTGTTGATTGTTGTGTTGGTTGTATTTCGCCAAATATTTGTGGCTATTAAGCTCAATAACCCCTTCATCAGCAGGAATAGCGCCCACTAGTAATTTTGCTAACAATGACTTACCTGCGCGGTTTTCACCAATAATCGCAATGGTTTCGCCACGTTGCACTGTCAGGTCGATAGGCCCTAATTCAAATATCTCAGGCTTTTTTAGCCAACGTTTCTTATCGTTATGCCTAAACGTTAATCCATCTACCTGCATGATATCTGTCATAACTTCTCCATATGCAGCGGGAAATGGCAGTTATAGGTGTGGTCGTGAATATGCCTTACTGCAGGTCTAGACACACAAGCACGCTGTGCACGAGGACAGCGTGGCCCTAACCTGCACCCAATAGGTAAATGCTGCAACGTAGGGATAGAGCCGCCCAGCGTAGGAAGTTGAGATTTCGGCGGCAAATCCTTCCTGAAGCTCGGTGCGCTGTCCAACAATGCTTTGGTGTACGGGTGAAGCGGGCGTTTCTTAATGTGCTTCATTTTACCCGACTCTACGGTTTGCCCTGCGTAAAGCACGGTCATGGAATGGGACATACTGGCAATAGCCAGCAAATCGTGACTCACAAACAATATACTTAGCGAACGGGTTTGATTTAAGCGAGTAAATAACTTAAGAATTTGTGTTTTGGTAGTTGGCTCCATCCCACGGGTGGGATCATCAGCAATTAATAGTTTCGGCTGAGATACCAAGGCCATGGCTATCATAAACTTTTGCCCAATATCACTGGGGATTTGGTGGGGATAGGCATTCAAATAATGCCTGTGTTGCTTTATGCCCACCTTATGTACAGTGCTTATGGCTATGCGTTTTCTATGTTGCGCACGTTGCCAAAACCAGTAACCTTCTACAAATTCGTCGGGAATGCTTTCCTCAAGTTGTTCACCTAAGGTGGCTGAGGGATCTAAGCTAGTTTGAGGGTTTTGAAATACAACAGCAATATCTCGGCGCATGACTTCTCTGCGCTGATATTTTGACATGCTTAATAAGTTTTCCCCTTTCCAACTCATGCGATCTGCAGTCATTCTCCACTGCGAGGGCAAGGCGCCACAGATGGCAGATACAATTAGACTTTTCCCCGAGCCAGACTCTCCCACCAGAGCGCGAATTTCACCGGTATTAACGGTTAAATTTACCTTGTCGAGCGCCTTGATGGTGGTGTCACCATCTACCATTTCTAAGGTCAAATTTTTAATGTCTAGCATAGGCATATTAGTGGCTCACTCTTTTTCTGAGTGCAGAACGTAGACCGTCACCCACAATATTTATCGACAACACCAATAAGAAAATCGCAATGCCAGGCAATGCCACATTCCAAGGGGCGAGGTAGGCCACATCAAGACCGTCGCCCAAAATTGCCCCAAGCTCTGCGAGTGGTGACTGCGCTCCTAAATTCAAAAAGCCTAATGCAGACACATCAATTACCGCAATCGAAAGTGCCACAGTACCTTGCACCACAAGCATTTCTGTCATGTTAGGAAGAATAGAGTGTACGAATAGTTGCCATCTATTCGCGCCGTCTAATTTCGACGCCATAATGTATTCTTTTTTCATTTCAGCGCGCACAAAGGTACGTGTACGGTGAACAAATTGTGGAATGAGCGCAAGCGTAATAGCCCACATACTATTGACCAACCCTGTTCCAAGAATAGCCACGATAATAATAGCAATAAGTAAGGTTGGAATGGCCATTAAGGCATCTAGCAAGTGGTTCACAATACTTGAACGCACGCCCCGTAGCATACCCGCAAATGTACCTATGCTTACGCCAATCAGCATGGCTAGCACTACCATAAGAAACCCCGACCCTAACGTAGTGCGGCAGCCGTAAATAATACGAGAGAAAACATCTCGGCCGAGGGGGTCGGTGCCAAATAAATGAGTTATTGAACCACTGCTTTCCCAACTAGGGGGAATGAGTAGCGCATCTATATTTTGTTCCGCTGGGTTGTATGGCGAAACCACCGGGGCGAACAGTGAAAAAATGATAAAGAAGCCAAGCAAAATAAGACCAACAATCGCAATGTGACTGCCACGGAAGGCTGCCCAAGTGCGTTGCCAGGGAGACGGATGAAACTCCTCTTCGTATAAACTAAACTGTGGCACGTTCGTACTTTTCTCGGCTAGGATCGATAATGCGGTTAAACAAATCGACCATAATAGTTAACGTAATAACGAGCGTTGATACCGCCAGCATTCCTACTCGAAGCGCAGGGAAGTCTCGTTGATAAATTGCTTGAATTAACCAGCTACCAATCCCTGGCCATGAAAATAAGGTTTCAACTATCATGGCATTGGTGATGAGCGTAGTAATTTGGATTGCCATTAAGGGCAATATAGGCAGCAATGCATTGCGAAGAACATGCCTAAAGAAAATTTGCCATTCAGATACACCTCTAGAGCGCGCGGCTACTATATACGGGCGGTGAATAACATCAATAACCGAGCGACGGGTAATTCGCACCATTGAAGCGGTTGTTATTGCTCCTATTGCCAGCGTAGGCAAAGCAAGGTGCGAAATAGCATCTCGGTAGGCAAGCCCATGATCGATATCCTCGGCCAGCATAATATCTATAAGCACAAAGCCAGTTACAGGTTCAATATCGAACAATAAACTAAGCCGGCCAGACAAAGGCGCAATATCAAGGTGTAAGCTAAAAAACAGGATTAGAATAAGTGCCAACCAGAACACGGGAAATGAATAAGTGGTAATGCTCAATGCATTAATAGTGTGGTCGGTAGTAGAGTAACTTTTCAGCCCTGCGTAATATCCCAAGGGGATACCAATGAAAAGCGCCATCAGCATCGCATAAGTGCTGAGCTCGATAGTCGCGGGCATGGCGATACCAATTTCTTCTCGAAGGGGCAGGCCTGACGCTAGACTGTAACCCCAATCGCCTTGTAGTAAAGACGATAAATAGTAAAAAAACTGTACTACATAGGGTTGGTCTAGGCGAAATTGACGCATAAGCGCCTCACGCTGAATCTCATTCTGCGGCACAATGCCGGTAAGGTTTTCTAGCACATCACCAGGAAATAGATACACCAATGAGAATGACATGGCGGTTAACACCAAAAGGGTTAAGATAAATAACACACCGTATCGCGATAATATTTGAATCACAGTGATTTACCTACTCCGCCAAATCTAACACCGCCAAAGGGGTTAATGGTCATGCCTTCAAGTTCATTTCTATAGGCTTGATAACGATAAGCGTGGGCAATAGGAACCAACGGCAATCGCTCGTAAAGCAGTCTATTTACCTGTTGATAGATTAGTCGCCGCGCTTCAAGGTCTTCTGTCTGCAAGGCTTTATCTAAGAGCTCGTCATAATCGTTATCACACCACATGGCTCGGTTAGTACCAGAAGGTATGGCACCACAACTCAGTAACGGTCGGTAAAAGTTATCAGGGTCGCCATTATCGGCAGACCAGCCTATTAATACAGAGTCGTGTAGGCCTTCTTGCAAGTGACGTCTAAATGTCGCCCAGTCGTAACTAACGATTGTGGCGATAACGCCCACTTCCCGTAAATATCGTTGGATCAGCTCCGCCATTTTGGCCGCGTTAGGATTATAAGCACGCTCAATGGGCATAGCCCATATGGTCATGGTAAACCCAGGCTCTACGCCTGCATTTTCTAGTAGCTTTCTTGCTAGTACAGGGTTGTAAGCCGTATCATCCGCATCGTTTTGAAAGGCCCAACTTGCGGCTGGTAGCAGTGTTTTCGCGCGGGTAGCACTGTCGAAATAAACCGCTTCTAATAACGTGTTTTTATCAATAGCCGCGGCTAATGCACGCCGTACATCGGGATTATCGAAGGGAGGGCGCTGGGTATTGAATGCCCAAAAACCAACATTCAAACCGGGCTTTTCAGCCAGTAATAAGTCGTCACGGGAGCGGATAATTTCCAATTCCGTTTGTGCAGGAAATGCCGTCGCATCACACTCGCCGGTCATTAACTTAGCCAAACGCAACGAGCTCTTCGGCGTTATATCGTAAATTAAGCGTTCCGCATTGTTTTGTTCACCCCAATAGGTTTGGTGACGTTGGTAACGGATGTAGTGATCTTTGCGGTAGTTTTCGAATTTAAACGGGCCTGTACCAATAGGGTATTGGTCAATTCGATTGGGCAGACCTTGTTGTAACAATGCCTCACCGTACTCTTGTGACAACATCACCGAAAAGTCCGTGGCTAAATTAGCTAAAAAAGAACTGTCCCTGCGCGTTAATTTTATTTCTACCCTGTACCCGTTTAATCGCTCAACTGAAGCAATATTTTGTGCCAACCCCAAACTTTCAAAGTACGGGTAGCGTCCGCCCGATACGTAATGGTATGGGTGTGAGGTAAGTCGCCACCTATCAATACTAAAAATGACATCATCAGCATTAAAGTTTCTGCTAGGCGTGAAATAGCTGGTGGTATGAAATTCAACGTCTTTTCTGAGTTGAAAGGTGTAGGTTAAGCCGTCATCAGAAACTAACCAGCTACTCGCCACGCTAGGTATAATACGGCCTGAATCAGGGTCGAAATCGAGCAACCTGTCATACAACTGATGCGATGACGCATCGGTTGTAGTGCTAGACGTATCTAACTGAGGATTAAACGTCACAGGGTTGCTTTCAGAGCAATACACCAAACCGCTATTATAAAATGCATGTTCATCTTGTTTTGAACAGGCCGCTACCAGTATTACCATAACAACAGTAAAGGCAGCGTAAAAAAGCGGTTTTACAGGCATTCAGTTAGCACTCCATCGATTCAGGGGAAGAGTCTAACAGGTTGTATTTTTTTAGATAACCTCGAAGTTGATGATAAGTGAGACTAAGTTTCTCAGCAGTCTTCTTCTGATTAAATTGACTGTCGGACAATGCTTGCTTAATCATGTCAATTTCGTATTGCTGAGAGCGGTCTTTTAAATCAATTGGGTATTCAACCGTTTCGGGTTTTAACGACGGTAATACAGCAGGCGATGAGTTTGCCGCAGGTTCACTATTGGTGACTATGCCTTCTACATTAGCTGCAACTGTATTGGAAGGCACTGTTGGTTCTGCTTCAGATGTACTCGAGGTTCTGTCGTTTGTTTTAATACGAGAGGTTGGTCTGAATAAAGACTCAAAAGGGTCGAGAACAATATCATGAACAGGTAAATGTGGGTTGTTCGTTCTATAAACCGCACGTTCAACCACGTTTTTAAGCTCTCGAATATTTCCAGGCCATTCGTAATCAAGCAAGGTGCGTTTTGCTTTTTCGGTAAAGCCGCTAAAAAGCTCCATCTCCATTTCTCTTGCCATACTAATGGCAAAATTTTCAGCAAGCATCATGATATCTTCACGTCGCTCTCTTAAAGGAGGGATGGTAATAACATCGAAGGCGAGCCTGTCGAGTAAGTCAGCACGGAACTCTCCAGCGTCAGCTAAGGCCGGTAAATCTTCGTTTGTAGCAGCAACCAAGCGCACATCGGTTTTAACCGTTTTATTCCCGCCCACACGTTCAAATTCGCCGTATTCTACTACCCGCAATAATTTTTCTTGGATTAAACCAGACGTGTTCGCCAGCTCATCAAGAAATAGGGTGCCATTGTGGGCAATCTCAAAGCGTCCTTCTCGGCGCTTTGCTGCGCCAGTAAATGCGCCAGCTTCATAGCCGAACAGCTCACTTTCTAATAAGCTTTCGTTAAGCGCGGCACAATTGAGCTTGACGTAATTTTGATCCCAGCGCTTAGACAGAAAGTGTAAACGGGCTGCTATAAGCTCTTTACCGGTTCCGCGCTCACCAATTACCAATACGGGTTTATCCAGTGGTGCTATTTGTGAAATTTGCTCTAGCACTTCTAAAAAACTATTCGCTTGGCCTAGCAAATTATCCTGCTGACGATACCTACTCATTAAATCCCTCAAATATTAGTCATTTCGACCAATTAATAGTGTAGAGTAAAAAAACTTGTTGTTCGAGCATTATTTAAACTAAACGAATATCTTTTAAAATTATCAAGTTAGGGTAATTCAAAAAACTGGCAAGCATATTGAATAGTCTTACTACAAGTTTATCTTGGTACAACCAGTTTTCGACTATGAGGTAATTATTATGGGTATCTTCTCGCGTTTCACTGACATTGTGAATTCGAATATTAATGCGCTTTTAGATAAAGCGGAAGATCCGGAGAAAATGGTCCGGTTGATTATTCAGGAAATGGAAGACACATTAGTAGAGGTGCGCTCAGCATCGGCTAAAACGTTGGCGAACAAAAAGGAAATTGTAAGCCAAATTAATAAATATGAAGCAGACGCCAACGATTGGCAGATGAAAGCGGAACTTGCGTTAAGCAAAGACCGTGATGATTTAGCCCGCGCAGCACTGCAGGAAAGAAAGAAATCAGCCGAAGCTGCTGAGACACTGACTAACGAATTGACCGTTGTTGAACAGCAAATTAGCAAACTTCAGGATGAAATTGGTCAGCTTCAAGACAAGCTAGCTGATGCGAAGAGTCGTCAAAAAACGATTATCATGCGTCAAAAAACGGTAAGTTCACGCTTAGAAGTGAAACGTACGCTAGATAGTACAAAAGTAGATTCAGCTATGGGGCGCTTTGAACAATACGAGCGTAAGATTGACGATTTAGAGTCGCAGGTAGATGCTTACGACCTAGGTAAGAAAACCTTAAATGATGAATTTGCAGAATTAGAAACAGGCGATAAGATAGACGAAGAACTAGCTGCGCTTAAAGCAAGAGTGAAAGGTGACACAAGCTCATCTTCAACATCAGAATAATAATTACAGGTAGCCTGCTTACGTACTAAGTGCATTACGTTAAGCGTTTTGCACAATGCATCAGGTATTTGGTGTTAGGGCCTTGAGCAGGCTAATCGGGGTTTTTTGGAGGTATTTACAATGGATGAAGGTATCATTGCAATGTTGGTAATGCCCTTGGTCATTTTTATGATTTTTGTGGCGCCGATTTGGTTAATTCTGCATTACCGCAGCAAAAAACAAGTCAATCAAGGGTTGAGTGTTGAAGAGCAAGCTTCATTACAATCACTTGCTGAACAAGCTGAAAAAATGAGTGATAGAATTCAAACCCTTGAGGCTATCTTAGACAGCGAAGCCCCAGAGTGGAGGAATCGCGCATGAGAAACGGCAAGCAGCTATACCGTGATACAGACAACGCCAGAATAGCGGGTGTATGTTCAGGAATAGCGCACTACTTTGGTTTAGAAACTTGGTTAGTGCGAATTCTAGCTGTGACGGGCTTTTTCTTACTTGCAGGTCCATTCATGTTTGTTGCTTATATAGCGGGCTGGTTCATCTTAGATAAGAAGCCTTTAGGTGATGCTTCAGAAGAGCAAAGCCCTGTGCATCAAAGCCGCGGCAAAGGATGGAAAAATACAAATTCTACATCAAGCAATAGTCGTCATAAGGTCGAAGTGAAAACAAAAGTTTGGCAGTCTGGTGAGCCACCTAAACAAGCATTTCACGATATTCGTAATCGTTTTCAGAAATCGGAAGTACGACTACGCAAGATGGAAACGTATGTGACCTCTAGAGAATTTGAACTTAACCGAGAAATCAGTAGATTGTAGTTAAGTAAGATTAAAATACATTCGCTAGAGACGCCCCGACAAATGCAAAACCGCTCTTCTTTAAGAGCGGTTTTTTGTATGTAAAGCATTATGTTATGAGGTTTTGTAAATAAGTTGTTACGGCTTGGCTGTGTAGCAAGAATAGGTAAACACTTCCCGTTAGCGTGCATTTCATTAGACTAATTGACAGAAGTCAGTCACGGAATATGTCGAAAGCAGTTATGGCAAAATCTAGCGTTTATCAATCAAAAACCTCAGGCAACAAAGGCGTTATAAACTGGTCAGAAGAAGAAAATCAAATCTGGGCAGAGTTGTACGCCAAGCAGCTTCCGTTATTGAAAACGCGAGCCTGTAGTCAATACATGGAAGGCTTATCGTTACTGGCACTGCCTGATGATCGCATTCCCCAGCTTCCCGATATCGATAAAGTACTATTAGCACAAACCGGTTGGAAAACTGCCGAAGTTCCCGCGCTCATCAATTTTGGCGAATTTTTTAGATTACTCGCCAACAAGCAGTTTCCTGTCGCAACCTTTATTCGCTCGAAAGACGAATTTGATTACCTACAAGAGCCCGATATTTTCCATGAGGTTTTCGGTCATTGTCCTTTACTTACGAATCCGGCTTTCGCGCACTTTACCCATACCTACGGAAAGCTTGGCTTAGCGGCTAGCAAAGAGGACAGAATCTACCTCGCACGACTTTATTGGTTTACGGTTGAGTTTGGGTTAGTTCGAAGTAAAGCAAATCCAGAAACGCTGGAAATTTATGGTGGAGGCATATTGTCTTCACCGGGTGAAACGCTATATGCATTAGAGAGCGGCGAGGCAATAAGGAAACCGCTTAAAGCGATAGATGCGTTAAGGACACCGTATAGAATTGATATCATGCAGCCTTTGTATTACATACTTCCTGACTTTGATTATCTGTTCGAGTTGGCCGACATGGATATTATGAGCCTAGTGAATAAAGCGAAAGGACTCGGGCTATATCCCGCCTTATTCGACGCCAAAAAGCAGGCTTAAGTTAATATTTTGTTACAGCGTGGCGTGATAAGGGGAAACGTTTTCACACCTTTCGCTGCGTGGAACCGCTTTAAAAACCAGTCTTTCAAGGTGATAATTTGGCATAATTAACTTGTTATCTTTTTGTAAAAGTGTGATATTGTGTACATATAAGTTTACAAGAGATGTGAAGTCACACCCATGCGATTAGAAATCAGTTGTCAGGACAGACTGGGTATTACTCAAGATGTGTTGGATATCCTCGTTACCCACGAAATCGATCTAAGAGGTATTGAGATTGATGAGACAGGTAAAATTTTTCTTAATTTTCCCAATATTGAATTTGCAGACTTCCAGCATCTAATGCCCAAAATTCGTCGCATCGATGGTATTTCAGATGTTAAAACGACGCATTTTATGCCAAGTGAAAGAGAAAAAACTCAGCTTTCTGCCATATTGCGCACGCTTCCTGATCCGGTGTTTTCCATTGATGCTCGTGGACAAATCTTGTTATGCAACGAAGCAGTAACCTCTGGGTTAGAGCAGAGCGTCCACGATGTTGAAGGCGTAGAAATAGGCGAAGTAGTGAAAGGCTTTAACTTCACCCGCTGGATGGATGGAAAGCTGCCTCGCGCTCAGTCTTCTAAGGTAAAGTTTATCCAACAAGACTATGTGGCTGACATGTTACCTATCACAGTGCCTGATGGCGACAACAACATCATTATGGCCGGAGCGGTGGTCATTTTAAAATCGGAAATGCGGTTAGGCCAGCAGTTTAGTGTATTCCATCAATCGCCCACTGACAGTTTTGATAGATTCATAGTGGAATCTCAGGCAATGAAACGCGTGGTGAGTGAAGCAAAACGTATTGCTGATCTAGATGCACCGGTTCTTATTTTCGGTGAAACAGGCACAGGTAAAGAAATGATTGCCCGCGCTTGTCATCAATCCAGTCGCCGCAGTGAGGGGGCGTTTTTAGCGCTCAATTGTGCATCGCTACCAGATAGTGTGGCGGAAACTGAATTATTTGGTTACGCACAAGGTGCTTTTAATCAACCTAATGCTAAAGAAGGCCTGCTAGAGCAAGCAAGAGGTGGCACACTGCTACTTGATGAAATTGCAGACATGAGTTCTCAGCTACAAGCCAAACTGCTTCGGGTGTTAGAAGACGGTGAGTTTAGACGAGTAGGTGATGCGGAACCGGTTACGGTAGATGTTCGATTTATTTGCACTACCTGTCGCGACTTAGGTCAACTGGTAGAAGAAGGGCGTTTTCGCAAAGAATTGTATTATCGCTTAAATGTATTGAGCTTAGTGATGCCATCGTTAAAAGAACGCCGCCACGATATTGTTCCACTTGCCGAATCGTTTATTGCCCAGCACAGTACGAAGCTGGGTCGTAGACCGGCCAAATTAAGTAAGTCCTGCGTTGATTTTTTGCAGCAATACCCTTGGCCTGGCAATGTCCGTCAGCTTCAAAATGCACTGTTCAGAGCGTTGTCTTTGCTAGATGGTAAGGAAATAACCAAAGAAGATATTCAGCTTCCTAGTTGTGCCCCTAGTGTGACCTTTATCGATGAAAACTTCGAAGGTACATTAGACGATGAAGTGAAAAAATTCGAAAAAGACCTACTGAAGCGGCTCTATCCTTTCTACCCAAGTACGCGTCAATTGGCGAGAAAGTTAGGATTAAGTCATACCGCGATTGCGAATAAATTACGTGAGTACGGTATTAATAAGGCATCAATAAAAATGTAGGTTTCACTGTTTCGTTAAATTTACGTTGCCTTGCTTAGCTAATAAGGGCGGTACTTCAGTAAGAAGTGCCGCCTTTTTTTGTACAACCAAGCTTACAGTGAAAATTATTGTCGTGTGCTCCTGACTTTTCATCTTGTTACGGGTGATGCATAAAGAATAATAAATGTTATATACGCAAAAGCGCTGATCACAGTAAGGATCCAATTTATGAAACTAGCTACTTATAAGAACGATAGCCGAGATGGCCGTTTAATGTTGGTATCTAAAGATTTAACGCGTACCTGTTCAGTAGAAGATATCGCTCACACTATGCAGCAAGCACTCGACAGCTGGCAGGTTACTGCTCCGCAATTACAGATGCGCTACGAACAGCTCAATAATGGGGTAATAGAAAGTATTGAATTTGATGCTACTCGCTGTGAGTCACCCCTACCGCGCGCTTACCAGTGGGCAGATGGCAGTGCGTATGTAAACCATGTAGAGCTAGTACGAAAAGCGCGAGGCGCTGAAATACCTGAAAGTTTCTGGAGCGACCCACTCATGTACCAAGGGGGATCTGACGACTTTATCGGTCCTTGTGACGACATTATTCTGCCCAGCGATGAATGGGGCATTGATTTTGAAGGTGAGGTGGCCGTTGTTACCGATGATGTTCCGATGGCCTGCACTGATGCACAAGCGGCAGAGCGAATTAGACTGGTAATGCTTGTGAATGATGTATCCCTAAGAGGCTTAATTCCAGGTGAGTTGGCGAAAGGGTTTGGGTTCTTTCAGTCAAAGCCGGCCTCTAGCTTTTCACCCGTGGCGGTAACACCCGATGAACTCGGGGATGCGTGGGAACAAGAGAAAGTACATTTACCGCTTCGTTCCACCTACAACGGTGAATTGTTCGGTAAACCACAAGCAGGTGAAGACATGACATTTAGCTTCGCTAAGCTGGTGTCACATGCAGCTAAGAGTCGAAACTTAGGCGCTGGCACCATTATTGGTTCAGGTACCGTATCGAACAAACAAGGTACTGACCACGGCTCAGCCATTGCTGAAGGTGGCCTTGGCTACTCGTGTATTGCTGAAGTGCGCATGATTGAAACTATCAGGGATGGAAAACCTACTACTCCCTTTATGCAATTTGGCGATCGAATTAGGATAGAAATGTTCGATAGTAACGGACAAAGCATTTTCGGTGCTATCGAGCAACAGATTAAGCCTTTAAGCTAAATTTGATAAACGTAAGCTGAGGGTTAGGCCCATACGCTCGCCCTCAGCAAATTACGCTATGATTATAATGAGTAATACAACACACACGTAAGGCGGCGGGTATTTATGAGTTTAACTTTATATGGTTACTGGCGCTCAACGGCGTCTTACAGAGTAAGAATTGCACTTAATTTAAAAGGTGTAGAGTATCAATATGTGCCTGTGCACTTAGTCAATGAAGGTGGGCAGCAGCACAGTGCGCCCTATAAACAGCTAAACCCCGCTCAGCTAGTGCCCACTTTGGTTGACGATGATGAAGATATTATTCTTAATCAGTCTTTAGCCATTATCGAATACTTAGATGAACGTTTTCCCTCACCGTATCAATTGATACCATCGCACAAGACAGAACGAGCAAGGGTAAGGGCGCTGGCTCAGGATATTGCATGTGACACTCAACCTTTAAGTAACTTGCGTGTACTCAATCAGCTTAAGAATGAATATAGTGCCGAACAAGAAAGTGTAAACAAATGGGCGGCGCATTGGATAACGCTGAGTTTCGATGCCATTGAAAAGCGGCTACAAACCCAAGCTGGTAAGTTCTGCTTTGACTTTGATGTGACCATGGCTGACTTGTGTTTGGTACCGCAGGTTTATAACGCGCATCGCTTTAATGTGGATATGACACGATATCCGCTTATTCAAAAAATAACAGACAATTGCAATGCATTACCTGCTTTTGAAAAAGCACTGCCTGAGAATCAGGTTGATAGCGTGCTTTAATAACGTGAGAAAGAAGGGCAGCAGGGCGTAGGTTTCAATGAAACCTACTGTCGTTTGATGGGGAGCTCAGTGGTGTTCTTCACTTGTTTTAACGCGAAGGTGGAGCTGACGTGATCAACTAATGGAAGGTGAGTCAGTTTCGTTTTAAGTAAAAATTCGTATTCTTCAATACTTTCCACAATCACTTTAAGCAAATAGTCTTTCTCACCGCTGGTGGTGTGGCACTCAACAATTTCATCAATGCTCTGTACCGCATTTTCAAAATCGGTGAGGGAATCACCATCGTGATTTTTAAGCGTGACATAAATGAATACCGATACACCAAGGTTGAGTTTTTTACTATTTAAAAGAGTGACTTTACCAATAATAATGCCATCGGCTTCCATCCGCTTTACACGTCGCCAACAGGGGGTATGGGACAACCCAACCTTCTGGCTCAACTCAGCCATAGAGACAGTGGCATCTTGTTGAAGTACTCGTAAAATCTCACGATCGAATTTATCTAATTTCATTGAACGCAGCTTCCGTCGTTTTTATGATGTTTATTATATAGAAAAATAAATTCTAGGATAGATATCCTAGAAAAATAGTATTCATACTTTGTGTATTTCACTTTACGAGGGCCGGTCATTAACTTAGCAAGGCGTGTCCTCTGGTTGTTGGGCTACACTTGGGCAAAATCCATCACATTATTAATAGGGAAAGTATGTCGGTTTTCGATCACATAGAGTTTGATAGTCACGAGCATGTCGCTTTTTATCACGATAAAGAAGCAGGCTTAAGTGCCATTATTGCCATACACAACACAAACCTAGGCCCAGCATTGGGTGGTTGTAGAATGTGGCCCTATGTAAGCAGTGCAGAAGCACTAACCGATGTACTCCGTCTTTCTAAAGGAATGACCTACAAAGCCGCCATGGCTAATATCGCATTGGGCGGTGGTAAATCAGTCATTATTGGTGATCCTCGCAAACAAAAAACGCCGGCGATGATGGAAGCCATGGGGAAATTCGTTGATTCATTAAGTGGCAAATATTTTACCGCAGAAGACTCGGGCATTTCAGTTACCGATTTACAAACCATGGCGACTCAGTCTGATTACATTGCCGGAGTAAACGCACAATATCACTACGCTGACGAACAGCCAGACGGTAATCCAGCACCCTCTACCGCTTATGGTGTGTTCGTGGGCTTAAAAGCCAGTGTAGAACACGGATTGAATCGCAGCTTAGAGGGGGTAAGCGTAGCAATTCAAGGTATGGGGCATGTAGGGTATCGCCTTGCGTCACACCTTCATGCAGCCGGTGCAAAGCTCTATGTTGCTGATATATTCCCCGAAGGTGTTGAAAAGGCCGTAGCAGAACTGGGTGCTACGGCGGTAGCGCCTGAAGAAATTTTAGGGCTGGACGTTGATGTACTAGCACCTTGTGCATTAGGTGCTGCAATTAATGACCAAACATTACCCATGATTAAAGCTAAGGTCATCGCTGGTGCGGCGAACAATCAACTCGCACGTGAAGAAATTGGCGATATGTTAGTCGAACGAGGTATTTTGTACGCGCCTGATTATGTGATTAATGCAGGTGGCATTATCGATATCTTCCATCAGCGTATGGAAAAGAGCACAAACGCAGCGCTACGCAAGCATATTGAAGATATTGGTACGACGCTAAAAGAGATTTATACCCGTGCTGATGCCCAAAAAGCAGCCACAAATCGTGTGGCAAACATCATTGCAGAAGAGAGATTTTCGTTAAAGGGTTGAAAGTTATCGGGCAAGTAGTCATAATGCGCCCCGCGCTTAAGACTGCTGACGCCTGTTAGCATTTTATTCGCTTTCTATGGTGGGCTTTTGGTCCTCCCGCAATGATACTCTGTGAACTCGGTCAGGCCTGGAAGGGAGCAGCCGCAGCAGACGACTCATGTGCCGGGATGTGGCTGGGAGCCCGCCACCCAATTTACTCCCCGTATTTTTGACCTTACACAACCTTGTATGGCGTTACTCTGCTTTCTCGCTTACCGACGTTTTATCTGTGTCGTTTAAATATTTCATCGCATTGTCGATAGCGTATGTAACATTCATCTCCATTTGGTTTCGTTCACTCTGGGGAAGATAAAATGCCATATCGACTTCGTAGCGAATGTAGCGTGGAGGAACTTGGTTAAGTGCCAAGCAGCATAGGTCAGCTAAATAATCAGGACTTTTAGTATTATCCAGCCCAAGTTCTGTTACACGTTGTAATACAAGATGTTCGTAATAATTATGAATGTCATCATCAAGCTTCATATTTTTGCCCTAATTAAAATTTTAACGCGATGTTATTTTTTATGGGTGTGTATATTTTTAATAACGCCCCTAGATAATTTATAGCCTGTATTTTGTCGATGTCGAGTTAGCGATGTTAGAATTTCCTTCTGTCCATAACGACGATAAGAATAATCGGCATGAAAAAAAATATAGAACCCTGCTATTACGGTGATTACCTAGCGTTAGATAAAATACTTGGCGCACAAAAGCTTCAAAGTACCAAGTACGGTGAACCTGCTCATGAGGAAATGCTATTTATAGTAGTGCATCAAGTGTATGAGCTATGGTTTAAGCAACTGTTGCACGAACTCAATGCGGTTATCGACACATTCAATCAAGCAGCAGTAAAAGATCAGCAACTCACTTCAGTAGTACATAGGCTGCACCGTGTTATACAAATTCAAAAGCTGATGAATGACCAAATAGGTATTATGGAAACCATGACGCCTCAACAGTTTCTTTCATTCAGAGATTATTTGGTTCCCGCCTCAGGCTTTCAAAGTATCCAATTTAAACAGCTTGAAATTTCATTAGGCCTTAAAAGGGAATATCGTATCGATTTCGATAAGCAAAGTTTTTATAACCGATTAAGTGATGATGATCGCAGCCTATTGGAAGCGTTAGAAGAAAAACCAAGCTTGTTTGAACTAGTGGATAAGTGGTTGGCACGTATGCCACTACTTAAAACCGAGGATTTCCACTTTTGGGATTACTACCGAAATGCAACAGATGAAATGCTTAACGATGACAAAGAAACCATAGAAAAGAATGCGTTTCTGTCGGAAGTAGAACGTCGACAAGAGCTTAAAGACTGGCAATCGACCAGAGAGAACTTTGACGGGCTATTTAATCATGATACGTATGAAGCCCTTCTTAATCAGGGTAAATTCCGCTTATCACATGAAGCATTATTGTCGGCTTTATTTATAAAGCAGTATTCATAAGAACCCGTTTTTAATCTGCCTTTCCAACTCATTACCGCACTAACAGAAATTGATGAACAATTAACGTTGTGGCGTTATCGCCATGCCATGATGGTACAACGAATGCTGGGAACAAAAATAGGAACGGGCGGCTCATCCGGCCACCATTATTTGAAGAAAACGACGGAATCTAACAGGGTGTTTTTAGACTTTTTCAACATGGCTACGTTCCTTTTACCAAAAAGTTCACTTCCAGAACTGCCTGAATCGGTGAAACGACGCTTAGGCTTTTATTTACAATAGACGAAAAATGCGACATTTCTGCATTTGCGACGAATGTAATTCGTCGCAAATGGGGAACTTCGTTAATACCCCCCCCAAGGCCAAGCCACTCAATAGATTGCGTGGAATTTCCCTACTTCACGCCCATGCCATTCATCGTAAAAATTTCCATTTACGCTTGCTTTATCCCCTTTACATATGTCAATTATACTTTCGGATAATCATAAAAATCCGTATAAAAAACAATCGTTTAGATTATCTTTATGGTTTTTTTAAATAAAGTTAAGACTAACGAAAACACACATCCAGGGAGTTATACATGCTTCAATATAAAAGAAGTGCAGCGGCTTTTGCCGTAGCGCTCAGTCTTGGTGTTTCGGCACCAGTATTTGCAAACGACACAAATGGTTTTATTCAAGGTAATACTGCAGAAATTAGCGGTGCAGAAATTAGTGGCGTTACTGTAACTATCACTAATGTTGATACAGGTCTAGTTCGTACAGTTACCACCAGCAATTATTGGTGAATAGGGATGTTAATGGGCAACTAAGACTTTTAGCTTAAATTTCAACCTAAAGTTCAATGGATTTAGCTGCTCCACCTAATTTCACTTTATTTCAGGCACCGTTAATCCTACGCCACAGCGCATTCTATTTTTCTTAACTTAAAGCTTAGGGTCGATAATAACTTTCCTCCGTGATGTCTGGATCAGATAACAGGTTTTCCATCAAGCCCTCCCAGTCATCAAATAGTAAAAAACGAACTGTGACTCTAAAGTTCTCCCACATATGGGCTTTTGAACCATAACGCTCTCGACAGGCTTGATACATGCCATCAGTCAGCTCAAAGATTTGGTGAAAATAAAATGCCAATAATGTCAGGATATACATGTTGTCACTGAGGTGCTTTTTCCCATGACCGAAATTGTGCGTGATGTGATAACCTTGATTTTTTAAGGTGTTAAAACACTCATTCTCAATTTTCCATCTACAACGACCACCACTGACTAATTGTTCAATATTATCTTGTGTCACTTCAACATCTGTCACCCAGCTGTTTTTATAGGTAACTTTCTTTTTTGAATTAATTAGCTGATAAGCTAAGTAGTTAACTGTTATTGCCTTTTCTCCTCCATGAAGCGGAACTTGGTTTTGCCATTGGTATCGGTGAGTTCGCCCTTTTTCATCTTTAAACTCAACACTCGGTATGTCTTTGTACGCTGCTATCCATTCCATCATATAGGTGTGGTCATCTGGCTTAGCCACATACAGAAAATGCATGCCCTGTGCTAAGGCTTCTTCTATCATGGGTTGATGCGAAAATAAGCCATCACCGCATATCATTAGCCTTAACCGTGGATGGGTTGCTCTTAATTGGCCTATAAAACGTTTAGCTGCATTGGTTTCACAGTCCTGCTTTTTATGACCATCTTCATTTCTTATCATCTCTGGCATCAAGGGGATAACTTGACGTTGGGATGGGTGCATTATAGCTCCCTGTAATACGCTGTGACTGTAGGTGATACTCCCGTTTCTATGTTGTTTATGTAAACAATGTTCACAATTTACTTGTTTTGAGCTGTGATGCTGAGTGCCATCGATTGAACATAAATAAACCCCAGAAAGAAGTTCAAATTGTTTTAAATGGTTGTGTCGACGTAGTCGTTCAAACAAGTCTGAGAATATATCGGTAAATTGGTGAGTTGGAATTTCATCTAAAATATCTCTCAGTTGTGTTTCTTTGGGTATGCGCTTTACATCAAATAGGGTTTTAATATTGCTGCTCTGATATTTGCTTTCTAGTCTTCTTTGATAAGCTAAGAATGAAGGGTCTTGAAAATACATACAACCAAAAGCGCTCATTAGGGCGTCATGTTGGCTATATTCACACTTTCCCTGCTGTCTTGGATCAGGTATGGCTCGAACTATTTTTGAGAAACTTTCTCTTAGTGCCGTGAATTTCAGATGCTTTTTGGGTTTCTGTTTAGGTATCAAAGGCAATGACGACTTAAATTATAAGTAATATGTTTGATCTGATCGTAGGTTTTGGAAAAAGTTCCATGAAAAGTTATTTTTTTTGAAAAAAAGCGATGATATATCAAATAGCGCGAAAATTATTTTTTCCTAATGGCTAATAAGCCCTAAATATAAGGTGTTAGGATTACACAGATAATTGCTGAGTTACCACAGATGCTAACGGCGATTTTCGTTTTCCATTGTTACCGCCAGGTATCTACAATGTGGTTGCTGAGAAAGACGGCTTTCGTAACACCATCCAAGAATCTGTAAAAGTTGGTATTAGTGGTAAAACTAACTTAAACATGAAACTTGCCGGTGACGATGTTGAACGAATCGAAGTAACTGGTTCAACAATTGCCATGGTAGATGTAACAAGTTCAAGCACTGGTATCGTTGTAGACACTGTTACCCTTGATAGAGTTCCTGTTCCTCGTAACTTAACGTCAGTTGCGCTATTGGCACCAGGTACAACCCAAGGTGACTCAGCGTTTGGTGACCTTCCTTCCATTGGTGGTGCATCAGTTGGTGAGAACGGTTATTACATTAATGGTCTAAATATTACTAACTTTAGAACGGGTGTGGGTTCAAGTGAGCCACCTTTCGACATGTACGAAACCTTTGAAGTTAAAACCGGTGGTTACTCAGCGGAATACGGCCGTGTAACTGGCGGTGTTATTAACGCTAAAACTAAAAGTGGTAGCAACGAATTTAAAGCTGGCGTTAATGTTTACTGGGAGCCTGATGCACTTCGTGAGCAGAAAAGTTCTTACAGAAGAACAACTGACGGCAATTACCGCATTGATAATACCGGCGATGAAAAAGATTCGTGGGATGCAAACGTGTGGGCTAGCGGCGCGCTAATTGAAGACAAATTATTCTTCTATGCGTTGTTTAACCCGCGCTCTGTAGAAGAGAAATTCGTAGGTGAACAGCAGATAAACAGTACTGGCTTAGTTCAGAACGGTTTTACAGAAACCGATGAAGATGCGTTTTGGGTAGCGAAAGTTGATTGGTATGCTACTGAAAACAACATATTGGAAGTGACAGTATTTTCAGATGAGCGTTCAACCGAAATCCAAACGTTTGATTCGACTGATGGCGTTTTTACCACAGACTCGAGAGTTGGTTACGAAGATGAAGGTGGCCTGAACTACACGGCTAAATGGACCAGTATCATCAATGATGATTTCTCTATCTCTGCCCAGTACGGTGTGAACAAGCAAGACCGGACCGTGCGCAGTGAATTAGATGCTAATCCAGTAGCATACTTTACTTACGATAGTACTGGTGCTTTTGTTCCAACAAGCACGTGGGCTGGTTTTACTGTTGAGCAGGGGGACGATAAACGCGAAGTTATCCGCATTGATGCTGACTGGTATATTGGCGACCACTCAATTCGCTTCGGTTACGATTACGAAAACTTAACAGCAAGTAGTTATACGATTAACTCAGGCGGCGCATACTATCTTTATTATGTAAATGATGACGATTTAGCTAACGAAGAAATCTACCAAGTGCGTCATAGAGATTACGAAGTTGGTGGTGATTTCGATTCAGAAAATATTGCATTCTACGTACAAGACCAATGGCAGGTTACTGATGACTTAGTGATTAATGCCGGTATTCGTAACGACTCTTTTGAAAACTTCAATGCAGATGGTGAAACCTTCGTAAAACTTGATAACCTTTGGGCACTTCGTTTAGGTGCGGTATGGGATGTGCGTGGCGATGGTGAAACGAAAGCATGGGCAAGTTTCGGTCGTTACTACCTTCCAGTTGCAGCCAACACGAACATTCGCTTAGCCGGTGCAGAAACCTATACGCAAGAATACTATGAGTTTGACGGATACGCTGATGAGTCTTTATTCATTCCTAATCTTACCGGTGATAAAACTCAGCCTGACGATGTTTTCGCTAACGGTGAAGCAAAATCTCCAGCTGAATTAGTTGATCAAAATATTGATGCAATGTACTCAGATGAATTTATTGCTGGTTATCAGTTCCAATTGAACGACGAGTGGAGCATGGCGATTCAAGGTACTTACCGAGAATTGGCGACTACTGTTGAAGATATGGCAATTGATGCAGCGGTTATCGAATGGGCTGCGGCTAATGGCTACGGTGACGTTTCTGGTATTTGGGACGGTTTCCATCAATATGTATTAACTAACCCCAATGTAGACATGCGTATTGGTACCACTGAATTGCCAGGTACTAACGGCGAATTGGTTTATATGGATTTGTCAGCCGAAGACTTAGGCTACCCAGATTCAGTACGTAAATATGCAGCCGTTGACTTTACCTTCCAACGTGCTTGGGACGGCGTTTGGATGTTCAATGCTGCCTATACGTGGTCGCATAACTGGGGTAATAACGAAGGTTTTGTGCGTTCTGACAACGGTCAAGATGACGCAGGCTTGACAACATTGTTTGACCAACCTGGATTGTTAGATGGCGCCTACGGCGACCTTCCTAACGATCGTCGTCATCAAGTTAAAATGTACGGTGCCTATGCGGTTACCGAAGACTTAACGTTAGGTGCTAACTTGCAGTTCTGGACCGGTAAGCCAGTGAATGCATTTGGTTATCACCCGACTGATAAATTTGCACAAGCATATGATTCAGAGTCATTTTATGCCGGTGGTGAGCTTGCCCCTCGTGGCTCTCGCGGTCGCACAAGTAGCTACTACTCAATTGATGTTTCGGCGTCATATAATATTGATATTGGCGAAGATCAAACATTGGTTGTTCGTGCAGATGTCTTTAACGTGTTGAACAACGATAAAGTGACAGAGGTTTATGAAATCTATGACAGTGAATCGTCTCAAGACCCATTAGACCCAGATGTAGATCCTAACTATGGAACGCCTACACAATGGCAAACTCCTCGTTATGTTCGCTTTAGTGTGAACTATACGTTTTAAGACCTAATGCTAGGGAAGTGCGACTTATCGCGCTTCCCTAGCAATTCATCCTGTATAGGTCGAAAAATAATCGCTTCAAGACTTTAGTTGTAATATTTACGTAAATTGTAAGTAAACATTTACAGAAAAAGTAAAAAAACTTAAAAAAAGTTGAACTTTTAATTATTCCTCTCCCGATCTCAGTTGACCGTTTACGCTTGTTGTGTTTATTATCTTAGTGAGGCTTTGACCTTACTAATAATAATTCGTTATAAACGATTTTAGAAATACACACTAAACAAGTTTTAGTGGTCCAGGGAGACAACACATGTTTACAAATTCTAAGCTGGCTAAGTCAGTTAGGTTGGCCTGCGCGTTCGGCGCGGTTTCAACAATAAGTTTTTCTGGTGCAGTTGCTGCACAAGAAGCCGAAGAAGCAGCCGATACTGTTGAAAAAATCGAAGTAACCGGTTCACGTATCCGTCGCACAGACATTGAAGGCGCTAACCCAGTAACGGTTATGTCACGTGTAGATATCGAAAAATTCGGTATTACTTCAATCGGTGATGTTCTTCAAGCTATCCCATCTGCTGGTTCAGCAATCAACACAAACAACAACAACGGTGGTAATGGTACAACTACTATTAACATTCGTGGTATCGGCTCAAACCGTACTCTTGTTCTTGTAAACGGTAAGCGTTGGGCTCCAGGTCTAACAGGTTCAGTTGATTTAAATAACATCCCAGCATCAATCATTGAGCGTATCGAAGTACTTAAAGATGGTGCTTCAGCGGTTTATGGTTCTGACGCAGTAGCCGGTGTTGTAAACATCATCACTCGTCAAGATTTCGAAGGCGTTCACGCTTCTGGCTATATCGGTCAATATGACGAAGGCGACGGTAACAAAGAACAGTGGGATGTTGGCTTTGGTGCTGCGAACGACAAAGGTAACGTTTATTTCAACGTTAGTTATGTAGAAGAAGAAGCGACACTTGCTGGTGACCGAGCTATCTCTGCAGTTCCAGTTTTCGGTACGCCTGAAGGTTTCGGTGGTTCATCTGCGCCGCCTCAAGGTCGTTTTTGGACTTTTGATCAAGCTGGAACGTCTTTTAGTGAGCAAGGTGATAGTGCCGGTGGTTTAGAGCCATGGGTTGAGCCAGATAGCCGATTCAACTTTGCTCCTTTCAACTACCTATCTACGCCACAAGAAAGAACAAATATTTACTCTCAGGCGCGTTACGAGTTAACAGATAACCTAAGTGTAAACGTAACTGGTTTCTACGGTAACCGTAAATCAGAACAGGCTTTAGCACCTACACCTTTGTTTATCGGTACGGCATTTGGTGATTCAGGCTTTACTCTTTCTGCTGACAACCAATACAACCCATACGGTGTTGATATTTCTACAGACCAATCAGTTCTAGATGCAGATCCAAATGCACGTGAATTGTTCTTGTTTGGTCGTCGTATGATGGAAGCAGGCTTCCGTAGCTTCAAACAGAACGTTGACCAATTCCAGTTTAATGGTGGATTTGATGGTGTTCTTGAATTTGCAGACAGAGAATTCTACTGGGATGCAAACTACACTTATGCTGATATCACTCAAAACCAGTTAACAGATGGTCTTCTTAATATGAACCGCGTTGCGCTTGCAATCGGTGACCCAGCTAACTGTACTGGCGATTGTACTCCGCTAAACCTATTTGGTGGTTCTACTGCTCTTGGTGAAGGTACAATCACGCAAGAAATGCTTGATTACATTACTTTCACTGCACAAGATGAGCAGAGCACATCGCTAGAAAGTTACTCTGCAAACATCTCGGGTGAAGTACTTGAATTACCAGCAGGTTATTTAGCATTTGCTGCTGGATACGAAAAGCGCTGGCAAGAAGGTTACGACCAACCAGATGCAATTATTGCAGCAGGTATAACGTCGGGTAATGCACGTCAACCAACTGAAGGTTCGTTCAGCGTTGAAGAAGCATATCTAGAGCTAGCTATTCCACTTCTTTCAGACCTTGAGTTTGTTGAACAGTTAGACCTTGAACTTGCTACACGTTACTCGGACTACAGCAACTTCGGTGACACTACAAACTCTAAAGTTGGCTTGAAGTGGCGTGTTAACGACGACTTAATCATTCGTGGTACGTGGTCTGAAGCATTCCGTGCACCATCTCTAGATGAATTGTTCTCTGGTAACAGTGATAGCTTTGCTCCGCTTACCGATCCATGTAACGGCGGTGCAGCAGCAAACCCAGACTTACCTGGATGTGCTGGTATACCAGCAACGTATGAGCAGCCGAACTCACAAATTCGCACGACTGTTGGTGGTAACGCTAACCTTCAAGCGGAAGAAGCTGAAAGCTTTACTTACGGATTTGTATACTCTCCAGAGCAAGTTGATGGCCTATCAATCACGTTTGACGTATTTGATATTGAAGTAGACAACGCGGTTTCAACAGTAGGTGCGCAAACTATTCTTAACGCATGTGCGGAAACGGGCGTGAACTTATGTTCACTAATCACTCGTGGTGCAGGCGGTAACGTTGTTGACTTGTTCAACGGTGCGGTAAACCTAGGTGGACAAACTACTTCAGGCTTCGATTATAACGTTGCTTATAACTTCGAAACTGACTACGGTGATTTCCGAGTAAACTGGGATGGTACGTATGTTGACGAACGTACAACTATCGTTATCGATCCAGTTACCAACACAACCGCTGAATTTAACGATGCTGGTTTAGCGGGCGACCGTGATGTTGTTCCACGTATTCGTACTAACTTAGCAGTAACGTGGAGCTATGAAGACTTTACAGCTAACTGGTTGGTTCGCTTCATCGGTCATACTACTGAACTTTGTTCAATTGACGGTGATGTGTTAGATCAACAATTATGTAGCGACCCAAGTCTAGAAGTTGGCGGAACTAGCTACAATGAGTTAGATGACATGGCCTACCACGATGTGTCACTAGGTTATGCGGTTAACGATAACCTTCGTATCACGCTAGGTGTTAACAACTTATTTGATACAGATCCTGAGGTTTCTTACTCGACGTTTGCTAACAGCTTTGACCCGTCTATGTATGAAATTCCTGGACAATTCTTCTACACACGTTTGAATGTAAACTTCTAATTTAAAGTGTAGTTTGAATCTTTAAAAAGCCTCTTCGGAGGCTTTTTTGCTATATGGTGCATACGTTATGAATATTCAACAATTGATCGCTAAAGCAAATAAAGCACATGCTGCGAACGATATCTCTTTGGCAATGGGTTTTCTGAAGCAAGCTGGCGAAGCAGGAGACATAAATGCCGCTTTAGATTATGCATATTATCTATCGCACGATAAGCCTATTGAGTCTGTTCAATATTTAGAGAGCCTCTCATGCGTTGAAAGTCCAATTGTTCAATATCACAAATTATTGATAGCTTATTTCTACGATCTGATTACAGATTCAAATTGTGTAGCAAAAAGCTTAATTGATCTTGGTGAGAAGGGGGTGATTGAAGCATATTTAGTTGTTTTGTCTTATTTAGAACAGAGTAGTAGTGAGTTTTCTTTTATATCGAATAAAGTGAAAAAAATTGCACCAAATATATTCAGCCAGCTAAAGCTCAATGAGCTTGTAAATGACAAAATTAGTGAGTCAAACAAAGAGAAAGTTGCTCAGAGCTTGGAGACTAAGCTGTTCGAGCTATTACCAATACCGACGACACTTGACGAAAGACTCCCTATAAATTTATTTGAAAGTATGTTGTCGGATTTTGAGTGTAATTACCTAATTGTTAAGTTTAGTGGGTTATTACAACCGTCAATGGTGGTAGACCCAATTACAGGTCAAGGTCGAATAGACAAAATTAGAACCAGTTACGTAGCATTAATTTCGCCGGAGCACTGTGACTGGCTAACCCGTAAAATTGATAAGCTCGTTGCCAAAGCGACTGAAACACGATTCTGTCAGGGTGAGGCTCTAAATTTACTTAGATATGTTCCTGGCCAAGAGTACAAACCCCATTATGATGCTTTGAATAGATTACAAGATGTGAAGACTTTCGAAGATGGGGGACAAAGAACAAAAACTGCAATTATATATTTAAATACAGTTAGTGAAGGTGGCAATACCACGTTCCCCAAATTAGACATTCGGGTATCTCCTATTAAAGGAAACATGCTTGTTTTCAATAACAGTGATGACAAGGGCAACATTTTGACCAATAGTTATCATGCTGGAGAATTGACTCAAAAAGAAAATAAATGGTTAGTTACAAAATGGATTAGAGAACATAAAACAAATTATGGTAAATTCTTATATGGTAATCACTAAAAAGGGAGTAGGGATGAAAAAGCTAAATCAGGTATGTCTAGTTGTAGGTCTAGCGTTAACGCTTGGCGCTTGTGGCTCAACGAGTAATGAGTCTTCTCAATATGCTAAGTCTGATAGTAATGCTACAGATGATGGTATGAAGTGTAAGATGGAAAAGAAGATTGGCTCCAATCGCATGCAGCGTGTTTGCTATTCGGCAGAAGAAAGAGAACAAATGCGTGAGGCAGGTAGAGAGGGTTGGACCCGAATGCAGCGCGGCACAGAAACAAGTGGCGGTGATATGTAATTGACAGTCATTTTAGTTTAAGATGGGAGGCAAAATGCTTCCCACTTTTATGAATCAGAAAAAAAGCAAAATAGACTCAATACTCGCTAACATTGCCAATTTGATTGAAAATGGCCTTTACGACACTGCTCTTGCGGATTATAGGCGTCTGTATCAGCAGGCACCAAGTTTTTTAGAACCCTCTGAAGAATTTTCCATCACGAAGTCGCAAGCGACTCATATACATAATGCCGCAAACTTGGCACGTCGTGATCTAATCATCAAGACAAAATCCATATGCTCGACGAAAAGAATTGAAGAATCAGTAAGTGCGCTATGTGGGTTGTCTCAAAAAGCTTTTGACAAGCAGCACCAGTCACCTAGTTTTCTGTTTGTACCCCAACTGCCATCTAGCCCTTTTCCATCAATAGATTCCGTTGAAAATCTTCGCGACTTTATCCAGCAACTTTCGTATCACAAGGGATATTTTTTATCGTGTGTTTCAAAGGTAAATGAAAAGTATATACACGATATAGATGAAGTGCCGGATACACAAGAATGGCGTAATCTAACGAAATGCTGGAATTCGTTGCATTTAATGAAAGGTGGCAAGTTGACTCCTGTTGGAGAAACGTTGCCTGATGAAATTAAAACGATAATAAGATCCCCCTTATTAGCAGATTGTCCGGAACATGCTCCCGAGATTGTTATTTCAGTGCTTGATGCAAAAACCAAAATACCACCGCATTTTGGTATATCTAATATTAAGTGGACACTTCACATACCTCTGTTAGTCAATGAATTATCATACATAGAAGCCGCTGGTGAGCGCCAATATTGGACACAAGATAAAGAAGCTCTTCTATTTGATGATAGCTACAAACACAGCGCGGAAAACGGGGCCGATGAAAAAAGAGCAGTATTGATTTTAGACATTTGGAATCCTCACCTGTCCATAGAAGAGCGTAGTGACATTAAAGCCCTTATGGAACTATATAGTAAATGGTCTTCCGATTACGGCAGCTTAGCATCACTGGATCGGAGACTTTATAAGTAATGCAGAATTCCCCTTCTATAATTATTCCTCAACTTATCCAGACGTTTAATAAACGCGAATATCATGTTGTGTTAGATACGATTAAATTAAATCCAACTTTGTTGCGTGTAGATGCAGTTGTGCCTCAGTTACAAGCAAGTGCTTTGCGAAAGTTGGGCTTCGTCAATGAAGCAACGAAAGCTTACGAAAAAGGGCTAAAGCGCTTTCCTAATGCGTGTGATTTAATGAATAGTTACGGAAACCTGTTACTTGAGGTGGGGCAGAGCAAAAAAGCACTACTGTTATTTAGCAAAGCCAATAAAATAAATCCAAAGGCCTATGATTATAAATACAATTTGGCGAGAACTCTTTTTGCTGAAGAACGTTTTGATGAGGCTGAAAAACACGTACGGGAATTACTAAAGGTTCACACAGTAAAGTTGGACCTGCTATTAATGCTATCGTCTATTTTGAGCCAGAAAGGGCAGAACGTAGAAGCAGAAGAGTATTTACTAAAAATAATAGAGATTGATCCGGTTAACATAAAGGCGCTCAATAATTTAGGCAACATTAAACGTAGCATTGGGCTACAAGACGAAGCGCTCATTTTTTACAGACGCGCCATGGATACTGGCGCAGCTGGTGCAGAAATATACCAGAATCTTGCGGCTTTATTAGCACTTAAAGGCATCCACAAAGATTCACTTGAAGTCTATGAGCAGGGATTGTCGAAATATCCTTTGAATGTCACGCTTCATAAGGAGTATGCGCATTTTGCATGGATACAAAATACTGATAGTCCCTTTGCGCTTTTAGAGAAAGTGTTATCTACTGAGCAACCTGGTTTAGTATTAGCTTATGCGGAATTGATGCTCAAGGTCGATGATTTTGAAAAAGCTAAACTTTGGTTAGAAAAGCTTGTGGCGAAGCAAGACCCGTCAATTCAAATTGCAGCAGTAGCTAGTCTATCTAATGCTTTGAGGGGGCTTGGTCAATTCCAAGAAGCGCTCGATGTTATAAATAGCCTTCCTAGCACCAATAGTGCTGAGTCACTGCCATTATTTATCGAAAAAAGTTATTCATTGTTGAGCCTCGACCGAGCTAAAGAAGCGATCAGCGTACTCGAATTAGTATGTCGAATTGCTCCTTTGAATCAAGGCTACTGGACACTGTTATCTACTGCTTATAAAGCAAATGGTAATGAGGCAAAATATGAAACGCTTTGTCATTATCAAGATTTTGTGAATGTCACATCGCTATTAGAAAATTCAGAAGAAAACACGCTCTTTATTAATGAATTGGCTGGATATCTAAATTCATTGCATAGCAGTACCAAGCATCCCATAGGGCAGTCGCTGAGAAATGGCACTCAGACATTTGAAAACTTACTAGACAGTGAGCACTATTTAATTCAAACCCTTAAGACTGCCCTTAAAAAAAGAGCAGAGTCGTTTGTATGCTCTCTTCCAACGGTAAAAAAACATCCTTTTCTATCTCGTATTCACTCTAACTTAGCGTTTATTGGAAGTTGGTCAGTTAGGCTTAGAAAGGCGGGCTTTCACAAGTCGCATTATCATTCTGAAGGGTGGTTGAGCGGTGTGCTTTACGTCGATGTTCCTGATGAAGTAAGGGAAAATGGCAACGGTTGGCTGGTGTTCGGACGCCCTGATATTAAGGGTATCGATATGTTAGAAGACTTCGCCATTAAGCCTAAAGCCGGAAATGTTGTCTTTTTCCCATCTTACATGTGGCATGGAACTAATCCAATTTACGCTGATACCCAAAGATTAACCGTCGCATTTGATATAGTACCTGAGTCATAACCAAAAGTTATGCAAGTTCTAATTTAAAGGCCAATGTGAATCTAGGGGTATAGCAGATTCGATTTGGCGGCCTGCCTACATGTTTGATCGCGCCATGAAATATGACAGTTCGACCAGGTTTTGGACTGCACGCGAATTCACAGTCATCTTCTTGGTTGTAAAATAAAGTTTCTCCACCCCATTCGATATCCCACTCCGGACACAAGAATACCAATACGGTGAGTTCATCAGCTTCGGGCATACAATCAGTATGGGTGAAAAGCATATCACCATAGGATGCATAGTTAACATACCCACGATAAGCACGATACTGTTTACCTGTAGTATGACTAATTTGACGAATAGCTCGTTGATAAACGGCTAAGCCCCTAATTTGTTCTTCAGAAAGAGAAACGGCCCAATGGCGGAACTGAGCAGTATCTGGGCGAGCAACTTCGTTTCGTTTAAATGCACTGATTTCTAACCCTTTAAAAATAGTATTTGTTTCATCTATTGTGCATAGGTTATCAAAAACCCATATTGGCTTATCATTAATCAGGCAACTGTATTTCGGTGTTTGATTCATAAATAATTTTGATTAGTTGTTTTATTGTTTAAGGCATTCGTATTATTACCAAATCAAAACCCATACGCCAATAAATCGTGCGCAAATGAAAAAGATAAAAAATTGAATCTCGGTGCGAGATTGTTTCTATGCTTTAGTGATATTAAATAAAACTCCCACATAACTAAAAATTCTCAGAAATGGGATAACTAAAAGTACGACAGAATTTAAAGGGTTATAACGAACATATAAAGCGCAGTGGTCGGTTGATTTTCAAGCGGGTGTGAAATGATAAGGGTCAATAATGGGCGTAGATAGGACAATGTCATAAACCTTGCACCAAAATGGCACCCTGATTGGGGAGGTTTGCTTCAATACTTTGAACCAGATGGTACAACGACCGAATCTTGGTCACCTGAATTTAACACTTTGAGCTTATTTGATGTAAAACACATTCATAGTGTGACTTATGTCACTCCATTTGCCAAACAGCCTCGATATGCCCTGACAGGTTGGATTAAAGCAAGGTAAAAGCGGGGTTTATCTTTGCTCGTAAACAAAAAAATAACCGTGTATTTGCCAGTTATTTGTACGTTGGAATGAATTCTGCAGGAGAATTCGAACGTATATTAAACAGATGATAAAAAATCTACTTGGTGTAAACAGGGTGTTACTTGACTCAGTGCTGTAATCCGTGTGAGTATAATACGTTCGTAGTACTGGAAGCTAAGGTCCGTGCTACATTCCTAAAACATAATTGTGAAAGTTTAATACGCCCCTTGCCCGAACGGTTTTCCTTTATCGGCGAGGATTCAAATAAGAAATTTGGTTGGGAACTATGTCCAAAATGAGCAAGAGAACTCTTATTGCTTCTACTGTTATCGGTGCTTTCGCACTAACAGGTAGTGCAGTCTCTGCAGATACGCTTGAAGACCTTCATAAAGAAGAAGCGAAAATCCACGCAGCTGCAGCGAAATCTCAGGAAAAAATCAACACGTTGTTTGAACAGTCTCAAGAATTACTGGTTGAGTACCGTCAAACAGTAGATGAGACAGAAAACCTCAAAATATACAATGACTACATTGCGAGTCTTGTAGCAGATCAACAACGTGGTATTGATTCTTTGCAACGTCAAATTGACAGCATTGAACAAACTAAGCAGGGCATCGTTCCTCTTATGTTCCGCATGATCGATAGTCTTGAGAAATTCATCAAACTTGATCGTCCTATTCACTTAGACGAGCGTCTAGAGCGTGTTCAGCGTTTACGTGATGTTATGTCTAACTCTAACGTAACTGTTTCAGAACAGTTCCGCCAAGTAATCGAAGCATACTTGGTTGAAGTTGAGTACGGCACTAAGATTAACTCTTACCAAGGTACTATTGATAGCAACGGCACTGAGGTGACGGTTGACTTCTTTAACCTAGGTCGCACTGCACTAGTAGCATTGTCTCTTGACCAAGAAAACGCTTGGGCATGGAACAATGAAAGCCGCGCTTGGGAACAACTTGGCGACGAATATCTGTCATCAGTTGTTGACGCAGTTAAAATGGCTAATAACGTCATTCCTGCGGATCTGATCAAACTACCAATTAGTGCAGCGGAGTAATTGTTAATGAAACCAGTATTCAAATCTCTTTTAACCGCTGCCACTCTTGCGGTTGTAGCAACCGGAGCTCAGGCTCAGGAAGCAAAGAGCCTTAAAGAACTTTTAGACCAAGTTCAGGATAACCGTGTTTCTGAAACACGTATCAACAAACAGCGTGAAGCAGAGTTCCAATCTGCTCGTGCAGACAAGCAAGCGCTTCTTCGTAAAGCAGAATCTGAATTGAAAGCTGAACAGGGTCGTGGTGACCGTCTTCAACAACAATTCTCTGACAACGAAGTAACGCTTAACGAAAAAGCCGCTGAGCTTGACCAGGCAACTGGTACACTTGGTGAGATGTTCGGTGTGGTTCGTCAAGCTTCTTCAGAAGCTTATGGCCGTGTTGCTACATCAATCGTTAGTGCTCAATTCCCAGGCCGTGGTGAGTTCCTAGCTGGAATGGCAGAAGATTCTAAAGGTCTTCCTAACATTCAAGAACTAGAAGACCTATGGTTTGCTCTTCAGAAAGAAATGACTGAAGGTGGCGAAACAGTTCGTTTCACTACAGAAGTTGTAAACCTTGACGGCGGTTCTTCACAGCAAGAAGTTGTTCGTATCGGTACTTTCAACCTTGTAGGTGAAGACGGCTACCTAACTTATGATGCTGAAAACGAAATCGTTCAGCCTCTAGGTCGCCAACCAGATAGCCGCTTTGTAGGTTCAGCTGACGATTTAATCGCAGCGACTTCAGGTATGGTTCCTTTTTATGCTGACCCTTCTCAAGGTGCAATCCTTGGTCTGTTGAAGCAAAAAGCAACAATGTCTGAGCGTTATCATGCGGGTGGTGTAGTAGGTTACACAATCACTGTAATGCTAGCGATTGGTCTACTTATCGGTCTTTACAAGCTAATTACGCTTACCGTAGTTGCTGGTAAAATGCGTTCACAGCTTAAAAACCCAGGTAACCCTTCAGATGGCAACCCACTAGGTCGCATCTTGAAGGTTTATCAAGAGAACAAAGCTGCTGATGCTGAAAACTTAGAACTTAAACTTGATGAAGCTATCCTACGTGAACTTCCACGTATCGAAAGCGGCATCAACGTAATCAAGATCTTTGCTGCAATCGCTCCGTTACTAGGTCTACTTGGTACGGTACTTGGTATGATCGCAACGTTCCAAACAATCACATTGTTCGGTACAGGCGACCCTCGTATGATGGCTGGCAGTATCTCTATGGCGCTTGTAACTACGGCTCAAGGTATTATCGCGGCGTTGCCACTGATTCTTACTCACAGCATCGTAGCTTCACGTAGCAAATCAATCATCCACATTCTTGATGAGCAAACTGCGGGTATCGTAGCAGCTCATTCAGAGTCGGAGAAAGCGTAATATGAATTACCTGATTGGATTAGTTGAATCGGTCAGGGATTTTATCGCTACCGGCGGTGACGTGCTTTATTTCGTTGCTGCCGCGCTCTTTCTCATGTGGGTTTTAATGATTGAGCGTTATTGGTATTTAACCTCGGTCTTCCCAACGGTGAAGAAAAACATCATCAAAAATTGGGATGCCCGAGCAGATACCACATCTTGGTATGCGCATAGAATCCGTGACGCGTGGATTTCTCAGGCGTCAGATGATCTGAACGCTAGAATGCTGATTATTCGCACCATTATTGCAATGTGTCCGTTAATCGGGCTACTGGGAACAGTAACCGGTATGATCGGTGTTTTCGAGACGATGGCGACACAAGGCACCAGCAATGCACGTTTAATGGCAGCTGGTATCTCCATGGCAACAGTCCCGACTATGGCGGGAATGGTAGCCGCGCTTTCTGGACTGTTCATCAGTTCTCGTCTTGAAGCGAAAGTGAAGCTGGCACGCGAAGGGTTAGTTGATAGCCTGCCACATCATTAGAGAGAGATATTATGGCTCGAAAAGTCAGAATCGAGGAAGAAGACGCACAGATTGACATGACACCCATGTTGGATATCGTGTTTATCATGCTGATCTTCTTTATCGTTACCACTGTTTTCGTTAAAGAAGCAGGGATTGAAGTTAATAAGCCCGACGCGAGCCAGGCGGTTCTTCACAAGAACGCAAACATTTTCATAGCGGTAACAGAAGATGGAAGCGTTTGGTTAGATAAACGTGAAGTAGCGCCGGACAGCGTTAGAGCGAATATTGAACGACTGCTTACCGAGCAGCCAACTGACTACGTAATCATTCAGGCTGATGTTAAAGCCAAGCATGGTTTAGTAGTAGAAATTATGGATCAGGTTAAAGCTGCAGGCGTTAATCGTGTTTCGGTAGCGGCAAGGGGTTAAGATGTTACGTATAATTGTATCTATATTCTTAGGTGCTGGTGTTGCATTTGCCCTGTTCGTACTTATGGCTAAGTTGATTGAAAACTCAGCCAGACCTGCGGACGAAGTACCTGAAGCACCGGTAATCGATATTGTGATGCAGGAACCAGACGATCAGACGCAAACGCGTCAACGTGTTCCGCCTCCACCTCCACCTCCGCCTCAACAGCCTCCTAAAATGGAGCTTGTTGAGCCAGAAGCAGCTGAACCGGATGCAGATGGCTTTAGCCTAGCAATCCCAGCTATTGATACGGGTGGTGTTGGTGTAAACATTGGTGGTGTTGGCGCTATGCAGCGTGATGGCGATGCTACTCCAATCGTTCGTATCGATCCGAAATATCCGCCTGATGCAGCCCGTGATGGCCGTGAAGGTTGGGTAAGATTGTCTTTCACTATCAATGAAATTGGTGGTGTAGACGACATCGAAGTAATTGAAGCTGAACCTAAGCGTGTATTCGACCGTGAGGCACGACGTGCATTACGTAAGTGGAAATACAAGCCTAAGATTGTTGACGGCAAAGCTGTTAAGCAAACTGGCATGTTCGTACAGCTAGACTTTAAACTGGAGCAATGATCATGATGAAAAATAAATTCAAAATGTCTGCATTTGCTTTAGTGCTTGGTGCCGGTGCAGTATTTACTGCGCCAGCGGCACTAGCACAGTCTTCACCTGTAATGTGTCCTGGTTACGAAAAGCCAAAAACAACCTTAGTAGGCGAGCGTACAGGTAAAAAAGTTCAAAAAGCGTTTGAATTTTACAACGAAGATCAAGTTGATGAAGCGTTAAACATTCTATATGAAATTGACCCTTCTGAAGACTTCGATGCGGCGTATGTAAATCGCTTTATTGGTAACTTATTAGCTGCACAAGAAGGTAAAGGCTCTAAAGCACTTGGTTATTTGAACCAGTCTGTAGAACCGAAAGTATTGAATGATCTCGAGCATTCTCAAACACTTAAGTTATTAGGTGATTTGAACATGCAAGAGAACAAATATACTGATGCGATTAAATGGTATAACGCGTGGATGGACTTTACGTGTAAAGAAGATGCGGACGTTTATACCCGTTTAGCGCAAGCTTATTATGAAGCAGGTCAATTGGATAAGATGATTGAGCCAGCTGACAGAGCAATTGCTTTGTATGATAAGCCAAATAAAAACCCTTATGTGTTAAAGCTAACGTCATATTACGAACGTAAGATGTTTCCTCAAACAGTGGCAGTTGCAGAAGAACTTGTTCGCAACTTCCCTGAGGAGCCGCGTTGGTGGACTCAGCTTGGTTTCTTCTATCTTTCAGTAGAAGACTTCGAGAAAGGTTTGTCTACGTTCGAAATGGCTTACATTCAAGGTTACCTTAAGAAAGTAAATGAGATTAAAACGTTATCTCAGTTGTTCCAAACCAACGGCATGCCTTTTAAAGCTGCTCAAATTTTGGAAAAACACGTTAAATCTGGTTTACTTGAAGAAGATGCCGATATGCTAGCGAGTATTGCTAACGCATATCACCAGGCGAAAAACTATGACAAAGCAGCTTCGCTTTACGCTAAGGCTGCCGCGAAAAGTTCAGATCCTGAGCATTACAGAAAGCAAGGTACCTTGTTGTTAGTTGCTGAAGATTACAAAGGCGCGATTAAAGCATTAAACAATGCATTAGAGCGCGGCGTTGAAAATCCTGGCAAAGTTCACTTCACCCTAATGGAAGCGAACTTCTACGCAGGCGACTTCAGAGAAGCTTATAAGCACATTCAAGAAGCGAAGAAAGATCGCTCACTACGTCGTAATGCGGCGGCTTGGGAGCCTTACATTAAAGAGAAGGCTAAGAACCGCGGTATTAACATTTAGTAGTTATATCGATAAATAGAAAGGCCTCCGTATGGAGGCCTTTTTTTTCGTTTAGTTTGCTTAAAACAATTAATGCCTCAGGTCATTACACAGGACAACAAATAGCGTACTTTTTTTCTTAGTGCGTCGGTTAATGCCTTACGACCACTTACGTTTAACAGCTGAATAAGCTGATTAGTGGGGAGGGGGGATGAGCCAAGTAATAAAAGAAGTTGAGGTGTAACTGCTTCAGTTTCATTCTTACACATCTTAGTTGGCATCTTCGTAGACTTTTCAGCATTGCTAATATACTTATTAGATACAGATAGCTCAGCGGCCAGCGCGTTTATCGCAAAACCAACTTGGTTTAGCGGCCTAGTAGCATTCACAAAATGCTGTAGCTTTTTCATTAGCGTTTTTCTTACGATATCCGGTAAGGCACTCAAAAGTACGCTTTCGTTTTTTTGGCTATAGGCAAACAAGCAAGATAGTATTTCTTGTTGCGGCCGATAGCGTTCAGATATGGCTTTTACCACCAACGCACTAGTCTCTCCACTTGCTTTGTTAGGTTTTTCACCCATATCCACAAGTTTGAATCCGCATTGTTGCCAAAACTTATTAAGCTTATAAGAGGTGCCATAGGAGCTTGTCAGTGCATCAATGTCTTGTGAAAGGGCTTGCGATTTAATAAAGCGTATAAGGCCTGTACCTATACCTTGGCCTTGAAGATAAGGAGCTACTGCTATGCGGTTTATTCGCCAATAACGATAAGCTGCAGTCTCCGGATGGGCCGTGAGTAGCGTAAGCCTTTGCGCACCTAAATGTCCTTTAGGCCGGCGGGAACCATCTGCAATCCCTTTTTGTACATCAGCTAAAACCTCGCCGCCTTCACAATTTATTACTGCAGCTGCGGTTAAACGACTTGCATTCCATTCGGTGAACAATATGATATCTGGGCTGTCACAGAGCCGCATGAAGTCATCGGGTGTGGTCTGATAGTGGGCAGTGGCCAACAGTTGCATAACACTCTGTAATTGGTGTTCTGATAATGCAGACACCAAACCCATCCTGTAGTCATTGCTACATTTATTTGTCGATGGTTTATGCGGTACTTCTATCGGTACTTCTCTTGGTACTTCTTGCGGTGCTTGCCGCGATACTTCTTGTAATACTTGCCGCGGTGCATCACTGACAGTATTTAATGATTCTGTACCTTCAAATAAGCAAATATTATGTATCAGGTTTTCTAGCTTATCGTGCTTAGGCCAGCGCAGCGGTGTGCGCAATGAAAGGTGTACAGCGCCTTCAGTTTCAAAAGCAGGTAGCATGCGTTGCATAAAGCCTTGCCCACTCCCTTCGTATCCCTGCAATGTTGTGGTGATCACATAGTTATCATGAGCGCCAATTAACAAGTTAAGAACAGGCAAGGGGAAGGATGCTGCTTCATCAATAATAAGTAAGTCAAAGTCACCATTAATAAGCGTGGGGTTATCTGGTGCAAGCCACTGTGCGCTGCCGCCTTTCTCAATACTAAAAATCTCTTTAGTGGCCGATTTAGCCGCGTTTGGCTCAGTGTCATTACTATCGGGGGGATTAGCAGTGCAGTCACTAGACTGACCTGCTTGGTCTTTGTCCTCTGAATTAAGTAAACCCATGCCTAGGCGAATATGCTTAAAAAGGGTGGTAGTGTTGTCACGAATGACGCTTGTGATAGCTACTTTCTCGCCTTTATTCAGTCTTGAAGCAACAAACAGCCCTACCAGCGCAGACTTTCCTCTGCCTCTAGGCGCTGTGATGACAGCTTTACGAATATCTTGCGACCACCTATTTGTTAGGCAGTCAAATGCCAGCTGTTGATCCAGTGATTTAAACTGTGGTCTACGGGTTTCATCATCACCTAGTGGCTGAGTTGCTTGTGCATTTTTTGAGACTCTCGGATAAATCGAGCCTTCGGGTTCAATCGGGTTTACATTGTTTGATGAATCAGGCGCATCGCTCCCCACTAAATCGGGGATATGGCAATGGTTACCATCCCATACAGCTACGTCTGCATTGCTTTTTATTATTGCGACAAGCCTTTTTATATAAAGGCTTTGGGTTGCTTTAAACCCGTGAGATAGATGAGTATGTTTGGCGTGTAAATGCCAAGAGGCTAACGCAGGGCAGCATAAAATGAGACACCCACCCCAACGAATAGTGCCTGCAATGGCCATCATATTTCCCGGATTAAACCCTTGATGTGAGTGTACCACCCCAATATCGCATTCATTACCTAGCAGATGTTTACGAAGGAGTGAGGTCTCCCCGCCTATTTCTTTAACGATAAGTGAAGGGGGAATATCGCTCAAAAGAGACGTTAAACGCTGGTTAACCCATTCATAATCGCCAGTAAGCACGAGTAGACGTCGATGCTCGGTATCTCGTGCTTGCGAATAAAAAGGGTTAAACAACCATTGAGTTAATTCCGGTGGCGCCATAGATGTGTTTTTTCGGTATAATTAAGACTTTCTGTGCTTATAGTAACTACTTATCTAAAGGAATTCGAATGCGCTTTCTTTCTCGGCGTCTAGTGATGCCAAACGACTTAAATTATGCCAACTCTTTATTTGGTGGCCGTGCGCTTGAGTGGATTGATGAAGAGGCTGCTATTTGGGCAATTTGTCAATTAGAAACCAATTGTTTGGTCACCAAACATATAGGGGAAATTAGTTTTGAGTCGCCTGCACTGCAAGGGGATATTGTTGAGTTTGGTCTTGAAACCAAGGCGGTTGGTAGAACGTCGATTACCGTAAGTTGTTTAGTGCGCAATAAAGCCACTAAAAAGACGATTTGTTTTGCTGACGACATCGTCTTCGTTAAAGTTGATCCAGAATCACGCCAACCTGCAGCGCATGGTAAAACACTTGAAGCGTTAGTGTCTCAAACTAACGAAGAAGTACGAAAGCTCAATCTAGAATTAGAAGAACAAAAATAAAGTCATAAGACCAAAATACGATGCCTACTGTTACGCCAAGTTAACCGTTTAATATCTTGACGGTTTTGGCGTAACTGGTAGACTCCTCGCTGTATTCGGTATTCTAACTGAATGCATATACCAAGGGGTGTCCGTACCGCGGACTGAGATTCACATCAACACTGTGAGAACCCTTACACCTGATCCGGATAATGCCGGCGTAGGGATGGTTGACCACATAGTCGTATCACCTGCCGTACACCCGGATCTTTTTTCTTAGAAAAGAATAAGAGATCCCATGCAAAAACCAATATTTTGTCTTTCTTTAATTGCTGCATCGCTTTGTGCTAATGCGCAAACCAATGATCAAGAAACACAACTTGAAGACGTTGAACGTATTGTCGTTAGCGGAGACTTTCGCGAAACCGTATTAGACCAACTAAGTGCCAGTGCGACCATTTTGGGCGCCAAGCGCTTAAGCAGTCGCCAGCCTACCCATATTGATAGTGTGCTAAACAGTGTGCCGAACGTGAATTTCGCCGCAGGCGCCTCACGTGGACGCTTTGTGCAAATAAGAGGTATCGGTGAACGTAGTCAATTTGTAGAGCCTATTAACCCTTCTGTTAGTTTCATCGTTGACGAATTTGATTTCTCTGGTCTAGCGGCAGCGGGACTTATTTTTGATACGCAGCAACTAGAAGTGTACCGAGGCCCACAGGCCACTTTATTTGGTTCTGGCGCGCTAGCAGGTGCAGTGAAGCTTTCTAGTACGCCTGTAGGTTCAGAAGGCGCTGACTATGTTGAATTAAGAGCTGGTAACAAAGATAGTTATCGGGTGGAAGTGGCTACAGGTGATGATATCAACCAAGACTGGGGATATCGCGTCGCACTAATGCATAACCGTAGTGATGGTTTTGTAGAAAATACCGTGGTTAACAGCAACGGCATTGAGCAAAAGCGTGATGATACCAATAATCTCGATGAAACCGCCGCGCGCATCAGTATTGCTGTAAATATTGACGAAAGAAGTACCTTGGCGCTGACATATCGTTGGTATGACATCGACAATGGGTATGATGCGTTCTCTCTAGACAATAATAATCAGACCTTATCTGATGAGCCTGGTTTTGACACCCATCAAACTCATGCGGTAAGTGCGAAATCTACTACCTCGACTAATGGCGGTGACTTTATTCTCATCGCCACTCATGCATCACACAATATTGGTTATGGATATGACGAAGATTGGACTTATGAAGGTTTTCACCCTTTCGGGTATACCTCATTCGACGCGTATTTCCGCGATGTAGACACACAAACCGCAGAAGTACGCTTTGTATCATCAGACAATGCCGCGCTATTTGATGGTGCGACCGCTTGGACGCTTGGCGCTTTTTATAAGACAAGCGAAGAAGATTTGTTACGACAGTACACCTATGCATCAGGTGATTTCACCAGTGTGTATGAACCCACCACCAAAGCAGTATATTTACAAACTGAATCTACGCTTACCAATAGCCTAACGTTAGTGGCAGGGTTACGTGTAGAAAATTATGGTTTTGACTACTCAGATAACAATGGCCTTGAAAGTAGTCATGATACTACGATGACAGGCGGGAAAGTGGCATTGCAGTACACCGCTCGGAACCACTTTTACTACGCCAGTATTTCTCGCGGTTACAAAGGGGCAGGGTACAACCCTGACGAACGAGTATCAGATGATCAGCGATTCTTTGATGAAGAATACAACTGGAATTATGAGCTTGGTGTTAAAGGACCTTTGCTAATATCAGAACTTACCATGCGAGCCGCCCTTTTCTATATGGATAGGGACGATACGCAAGTGAGTAATTTTGATGTTCAAATTCGAGAAGACGGCACACCTGATTTTATCGACATTATAGACAACGCTGATATAGGCACTAACAAAGGTGCTGAGCTAGAGTTAAGTTGGCTGGTAGATGCAAACTGGACCATGAACATGAGTTTAGGTTACCTAGATGCTACCTTTGAAGATTATACGCTGACCGACGGCACTGTGATTGAAGAACAGCGCCAAGCACAAGCACCTAAATATACGGCTAACTTATTTAGTGAGTTATCTATCACTGATGATGTGCTCTGGCGTATTGATATCGACTTTAAAGACAGTTATCGCTTTTCTGATGGGCATGACGTAGAGGCCCCTTCGACCACGTTAGTGAACAGTGAAATTGTATGGTTTTCCAATGATTGGCAAACTAGCGTGTGGGTTAAAAATGCCTTCGACAATGAGTATTACACCAGAGGTTTTGGTGGATTCAGTAACGATCCTCGTGATGAGTATGCGTTTGCAGAACCTTACTATCAATTAGGTAATGGCCGCCAGTTCGGCGTTACCGTTAAATACGAATTCTAGGAGTACGCTATGCAAGTCATGGTTGAGCTATCGCTATACCCACTAGTAGGGGAATACATTGAGCCCATTCAGCAATTTATCGATCGCTTAAATAGCTACGGCAATATTGGCGTGTTAACGACTTCCACCAGTACGCAAGTATCCGGTGATTACGGGCATGTGATGACTATTCTTGGTAAGGAAATGCAGCGAACTCACGAAGAAGTCGGGCAGGCTATTTTTGTGGCGAAATTTCTAAACTACGATGCCATGCAGGCTAATAAGCAAGCCAGAAAAGCTGAAGCATGAGTGCATTTTTTACTGAGTTTTTGTCGCAGATAGCAGCTACATCAAAATTGGAATGGCTAGCAGTAGTGCTTGCCATTGCCTATGTGTTGCTTGCGGCTAAACAGAATAGCTGGTGTTGGCTTTGCGCCTTCGCCAGCACGGCTATTTATACCTGGCTGTTTTGGCAGGTGACGTTGCCGTTTCAGTCCATGCTGAATTTTTTCTATATGATAATGGCGGGCTATGGTTATTATCAGTGGTCAAAAGGGGGAGACGAGGGCACCGAGAAGCCGGTACGTTCATGGCCGCTGTGGATACATCTAACGATAGTCCCGGTGCTGTTATGCTGTGCGTGGGGATTGTCTAAATTAGTGACCGCCCAATTTAACAGTGATCATTTATTGCTAGATGCGAGTATCCAACTGTTAAGTATAGTTACCACTTTCATGGTGGCACACAAAGTTCTACAAAATTGGATTTACTGGTTTTTTATTAATTTGGCCTCCGCCTTTTTATATTTTCAAGTGGGGATGGCATTATCAGCATGCTTGTTCCTTGGATACGTAGGATTCTCGATTTTTGGGTATCTACAATGGCAAGCGCAGTGGAATAGGCAAGATGAAACCGGAAACTATCATTCCGCTTTTGAAAGAAGCACTTAATTTATCTGATTCGGCCACAGTGGAACGTCACCCTGCAGGCTTGGTGAATCAGGTATATCATTTGAAAGACGGTACGCGTGGGTTTGCGGTTAAATGGGTGGGAGAAGATGCTTTCAGCGGCATCGACAGATTCCATCAATTTGTATTGCAACAGCAACTTGCAGAGCGAGGCATTGCACCAGAGCCTGTTTGGTTAAGCGATGATGAATTAATTTGGGTAGAGCAATGGGAAGAAGAAGCCGATCCTCATCCCAGTATTCGTTCACCCGAAGCGTTAGCATCAGTACTTGCCCGTGTGCATAGGCTGCCTATCACCGCTAGACCACTCAACTTATTTTCTCGTTGGTTGCACTACATGCATGCCGCTGGTTTAAAAGAGGGAGATACGCTTTTCGACCAGGCGATTCAACTTCGCGCAAGCTTAGTGAAAAGTGAAGGCAACACAGACGACTATGTACTGTGTCACAACGACTTACTTGCTCATCATGTGGTACGTGATTCCACGCCTTTCATTGTTGATTGGGAGTACTCCGCCATGGGTAATCGTTATTTCGATGTAGCAGGGTGTGCAAAGATAAACGCAATGAGCGAAATACAAACACAGGCATTAGCCATCGCCTATGCAAAAGAAGTCGGTAAAGATGAAAGTGAGGTCTTATCGCAAGTTCAGCTACACATGGAAATCGTTAACGTGACTAACGATTTGTGGCAGGCAGCCCTTGAGGCTAACAAGCAAACTGCTGGCTAAAGTACGCTTTTTGTTTGTTTTAACAGCGCTTTGTTTGTTTAATAAGCGGTAGTGCATAAGGTAGTAGAAAAATGCTTTACCTTTTTAATGTCATCCGTATAATGCACAGCGCGCTAGGGGTGTAGTTCGAATTGGTAGAACAGCGGTCTCCAAAACCGATGGTTGGGGGTTCGAGTCCCTCCACCCCTGCCACTTTCCCTTCATGTTTTTTAAATTCATCTTTATCATCTTTTGCTATTCTCAAGCTAAGTTAAATTCAGCAAGTTAATCATTCCGTATCTGCCATTTTTATTCTGGTTTCCACTTCTACTGTCGTTACCTTTTATTCTCGTTACCTTTTTTGTTCTCGTTAATATACAATGTTAAGCAATTAAACGAGGTTGGATTTTATGTCGCTTTCTACTTTTCAGCGTGCTGTGTTGCAAGAAATGGGGATCCCGGTATGGGTGAGCCAGTCATCGCTGCAAGATGAAGACTCGCACTCAGTTGCGGCTGATGTTGCTAATAAGCGCTCTGCCAGTGCTTCTTTTGTAACGACTAATAACCATTCTGCAGCTATGCCTTCTAATGAAGAAAAGCAAAGTCGGTTGGCACAACTTCGTGCGCAGGTATCATCAGATTCTCCCAAAGCCTCTGGCCAAACTAAATCTGCTGGCCAGAACGCCAGTGGTTCACCGTCATCGGCGCCGCAATCGATAGCTAGCAGTGCAAGCCAAGGGCAGTTTAAATCTGAGCCTACTCCATCATCGAATCATTCGCCGAACTTTTCATCCAATCCTGCTCCAAGTAGCACACCTGCTATAGTTGAATTAACCCAGGTGCAGCGATTACAGGGTAAACAGTGGCTACAAGATTTAGATGTTGCGCTAGCGTATCTTCAACTCTCCTTTACCAGCACTCAGGTAAAGATAGGGCAAGCTGTAGCAGTAACGCACGATGGCATCGTTTTACCATCAGCGCCTCACTTGCTTAACGCGGGAATGCAAAAGCAGCTGTGGAAAATGCTTTGTGCTTTATCCAACAATACAAGTTCGCCTGAAGCGCGTTAAATTCCCTAACTCGGTTGTCTATTTTGCATATCCAATTAGTTTCAGATTCAAGTAGTGCTGGCGCATTAGCGCAAGCCTACGGTATTCACGAAGCGTCCCAATTCAAACCTTGGTCTTATGACACGTTTGCTGATTGCACAACGGCTCCTTATTTCGGTGTCCTTGCCATAAAAGAAGATCAAGTAGTGGGTTACGCACTAGTACTTGAAGTGGTTGATGAAGCTACTTTAATGGATATTGCGGTAGACAAGCGTTACCGCCAAGAAGGGATTGGGCGGACGTTAGTGGACTATGTAAAACAACACGCTCAGCAAAACAAAATATCGTCCATGTGGTTAGAAGTTCGAGCCAGTAATGTTGGGGCAATTAACCTTTACGAAAATGCTGGTTTTGAACATATCGAAGTAAGAAAAGGCTATTACCAAACGGCAAAGGGCAAAGAAGACGCCAAAATAATGAAGGCTTCTTTCTAAACCGAGCATGCTAAACCGAGCATGCTAAACAAAAAATACTAAACAGAACACGCTAAACTGAATACATAATCGCACAAGTTATACCTTCTCGATCTACCCGTATACTTACGTTCCACACCTGTTCTTTGAGACAATACCACCCAATGTTTACTTTGTTAAAAACTAACTAATGAGGATAAATGCCAAAGGTTATCAATCGTGAGATTGTGCGGTTCAAACGGTTTGCAATTAATCTGGTGACCTATCCTGAAGGTCTTCGGGTAATGAGACATAACGACCCTGTTAGCGAAGGAAAATACTATAAGTTCAATGTGGTATTAAAGCAGCCAAAAGTAGGTGGGCAGTTCTGCGCCGACAAGGTTATCTTTAACCTGTTTAATCGTGTGTATTTCTTCAGGCCCGATTTATACAGTCATAGTGTCACGCCCATTCAAAAGGGACAGCGTAAGCTTTTGTCGGTAGCTATACTTTTACCATAGCCATAGCCATAGCCATAGCCATAGCTTTAGTTGCTTTTGCCTTCATGCGCGATAAGGCACCTAATTATGTTGTTAAGGTTTATTTTTTGTTCAACGTAATTCCCGTATATTGCGCGCCTCAGTAAAATTTCACTTACTGTGCTTATTTTTTGTGAAACTGCCCATGCTTTTTCATTTTACAGGTATCTACTATGTCTTCTGCGTTGCCAGCTCCGTCCGTTCAAGCCAAGGGCATTAAAATGCTGTTTGTTTCAGTGTTGTGCTTAGGCTTAAGTTGGCCAGCAATGAAACTAGGCTTAGATTCCGTAAGTGCGTATTGGATGGTGGCACTTAGGCTATTATTTGCGTTACCTGTTATCGCCTTATTTGTGTTTATCACCAAAAAACGATTACCTACTTTTTCACGCCCAGACCGCGCGGTTATCTTTACGGTAGCGGTGGTACAGTTTATTGGCTCTATGGGGTTAATTACGGTTTGTTTGCAATATATTCCAGCAGGTACGGCGAGTATTCTAATTTACACCACACCATTGTGGATGTTAGTCATTGATACCTTGTGGTATCGACAGCGTCCTACAGCAAAACGATTATTACTAACCAGCACATCCACATTAGGTGTGGCTATGATCTTGTTTGCATCTGGCCAGCCTGGAGCTTGGTTACCTTTGTTTGGCATGCTGTTAGCATCAGGGCTATGGGCAGTGTCTATAAGGCGTGTATCATTTCACAAATGGCATGGCAGTGTTATTGATGCGGTGTTTTGGCAGTTCGCGTTGGCCGGTGTGGTAATGCTAGCTGTTGCGTGTGTCATCGAGGGTGTCCCCAATTTTTCTGAATACGGCTGGCGAGGCTGGTTGTCACTATCTTACATTGGGCCAATTGCCACGGGCTTAGGTTTTGGTCTTATGGTCTCTGCTGGGCCTAAACTGCCTCCCGAACGCATAGTACTTATTAGCACATTAACGCCTATTATTGGCTACGTCAGCTCGGTGATTCTACTCGGTGAAACTTTGCTGCCAATGGTGATTGTTGGCGCCACCGTTATGCTTTGTGCGCTGACCCTCAATGCGTTGCCAAAGTCGGCATTAAAAAAATTGATATCAAAGGTGCCCGGGCAAACTAAATAAATAGGTAAACAGGGCGAACAAATAAGCTGGTGCTCTGTTATACCTGTACTAGAACGAAGTCGCTATAGCGTGAGGCGTGGTTGTATAAAATCTAAGAAAGCCGAGATACGTGAGGATACTGAACTGTTTCGGTAGTACACCGCTTGTACGGGTTCTCGGTTGTTTGGCGTAAGTAAGTGCTCGCCTAATACGCTGATAAGTTTTCCGTTTTTTAAATCATTTGCCACCATAAAGTGCGACAGCAGGGCAATGCCTTGGCCTGCCAAGCATAGTTGCCTGATAGTTTCCCCACTAGATGCCTTTAAGTCGAAGTTGAGTTTAACCTCTTCTGATAAAGGCCATCGGTTCAAGCTTGCGCTACTGGAAAACCCAATGAGTCGATGTTTGCCCAATGAAGACAGCGCAACATCAACGTTCGAGCTAGCGAGATATTCTGGACTTGCCACTATATGAAGCGCGCTTCGCCCCAAGGTTTTTGCATGTAGGTTAGAATCGCTAAGGTCACCGATTCGAATGGCAATGTCGGTTTTGTGTTCAAGCAAATCTATAATATTGTCGTGACTGGTGATATCGAGTTTTATTTCTGGGTACGCTTCGCGAAACTCGCCAATCAACGGGGTTATCTGATGCAGAACGAATGGGCTTGCAGCGTCTACTCTTAATAATCCAGGAGGCTTTTGATTTAGCAAACGTAGCGCTTCTTCGCCTCTTTCCAACAAATTCAAACTATCACGGGCGTACTGTAAATAGACTAGCCCTTCTTCGGTTAGCTCTAATCGGCGGGTGGTACGATTGAGTAGGGTGACATCAAGTACACCTTCTAAACGTCCCACAGCGCGAGACACTTTAGCCACTTGCTGACCGAGCAATTCAGATGCGCGAGAAAAGCTGCCAGTATCTACAACAGCAACAAAGGCTTCGATATCTTCGGTTTTGGCATTAACAGGCATAGGTTTCAGTCTATTTACTATTTTAGAAGCTCAAGTTTGAAAGACTAAAGCTTTCAAGGCTAATATACGAGAGGGCGTGTTAAGAGGCCTGCCAGTCCACGGTTGGATTATAAGCGCCCGAGTATTCATCAACACCTACTCATCGCGGTCATTAATACCATAGTTTACACAGTACATTATCAATAACGACAAAAGTATTTTGGTATTATTACTGTTTTTAACAACCAAAACAATCTGCACTACACGCCCTAGTTAAAGCAAAAATTCAATGGTTTCACGCGCAATGAATTATCACAGGCTGGGCATTACGTCTTGCGATGCGTAAAAAGCGATTGAAGACAATTATTGTGGCTGTTACGCCATGCAGCCTACATGGCTCATACTTCGCATGTCTTGTCTCCGCTGTCGTCAAGCTGAGCGCTAAAAGTGTAAATAATGCTGGATATCGGTATTGTTAATACTGAAAGCACTTTTGTTTCAAATGATACCGGTTTATATTTCGATTAATTTACGGCGCTATACGCCGTAAAAGTTAATAATAGTAAACCGCTATTTATTATGTTAGTTTATGTATGTTGTTTTTTACGGCGATTAGCGCCGTAAGTAAAGCTAATAGTAAACTAGAGGGTTGTCCGCTTGGTTAATAGCACTACTTCACATGATGATGTAGCAAAAGGGGCTTACAAACAGTCTCTTAAAGCACTTCTACCTTATGGCATGCTGGCTACTAAAAAGTGGCTGGCTGAACAAGGCTTAAATACCCATGCCATCGATAACGCAGTGAAAACAGAAACTTTATTATTACTGGCTACTGGCGTATATAGCCAGTATTCCCGCTCATTGAGCTGGGAAGGAGTGGTCGCCTCAATGCAGCGTATGAATATGCACCACTCGGATAATCTACCTTCAGTCATCGTCGGCGGATTGTCGGCATTGTCTTTGTCGGGGTTGTCGCAGTATCTTTCGTTAGGCAGCACGCCACATATACATCTATATGCACAAGGCAAGTTGCCATCATGGCTGGGGCGTTTGTCGTTGCCCGTTGTCTGTGAGGGGCATAGTACTAATACCTTATGGCCAGAATGGCTGACAAAAGATAAAAGTTTTATCAGGCTGCATGAATGGGGCGCCGAACTTCCCCCTGTATATTTTTCATGTCCTGAAAAAGCGTTATTGGAACTGCTGGTGGATTTGCCCAATGCCGTAAGTTTTGAACATGCTGATGAGATAATGCAGGGGCTAGTGAATTTATCACCCAGAAAACTCGATACACTTTTAAAAGCTTGCAAAAGTGTAAAGGTAAAACGCTTGTTTTTTTGGTTGGCTAAACGTCAGAATTATCCTTGGTTTAAGAAGCTAGGCGAAACTAGCTACGATTTAGGTTCAGGTAAGCGTGTTGTGGCTAAAAGCGGAAAGCTGGATACAGATTATTTGATCACTGTGCCGTCACATATGGCAACGGAAAGCGAAAGTTAGCTATGGATAGGAACAGTATTTATTACAAGCAAGTGCAGTTATTGATGCAAGTGTTGCCATTTGTCGCTAAGCAAGAATGCTTTGCGCTTAAAGGCGGTACGGCGTCAATCTCTTTGTCAGAGAGTTTCCGCGCTTATCGGTTGATCTTTATGCCGGTGAATTTGCAAATATGAGCGAGACGGATGTACCGCTTAAGGAGCTGGTGGCCGTGAGAGAGCGTTTGGTAGCGCTGATTCACCAGGGGCTGACCAATAGTGAAAAAGGTTTTTTATTATCGTTTAAGAACCGAGAGCCGAATTGGGGATTACTTAATCTAGACGATGTAAGTGAACTTCCGGCCATTAAGTGGAAACAGATTAATCTGGCCCAAATGCCAGATGAAAAACATAAGCTAGCATTAGATAAGCTTAAAGAAGTACTGAGTGTTTGATTTATAGTACTTAGTTATTTTGCTAGAATAGCGCTCAAATTTTTCAATGCTTTGATGGAAGGTTTTGCTGGGTGTAGGCTATGGCAATCTGCTTGATGATCAGGGCGTAGAGTTAACTTTATTTTTTGTACAAATAGTTGTACAAAATAGGAATTTAGATACATGGCAAATGCCGATTTTCTTAACGAAATCAATAAGCGAAGAACGTTCGCTATCATCTCGCATCCAGATGCGGGTAAAACCACCATTACTGAAAAAGTACTGTTGTTCGGAAACGCACTGCAAACTGCAGGTACGGTAAAAGGTAAAAAGTCTGGCCAACATGCTAAATCAGATTGGATGGAGATGGAAAAAGAGCGTGGTATATCTGTAACTACCTCTGTAATGCAATTTCCTTACAACGATCATCTGGTTAACTTACTTGATACGCCTGGACACGAAGATTTCTCGGAAGATACCTACCGTACACTTACCGCAGTAGATTCTTGCTTAATGGTTATCGATGCCGCGAAAGGGGTAGAGGATAGAACCCGTAAGTTGATGGAAGTCACTCGTTTACGTGACACACCTATCCTGACCTTTATGAACAAGCTTGACCGCGATATTCGCGATCCACTAGAAGTGATGGATGAAGTTGAGAGCGAACTCGATATTCTCTGCGCACCTATTACCTGGCCAATCGGTTGCGGTAAAAGCTTTAAAGGGGTTTATCACCTTTATCGTGATGAAACCATTTTGTATCAAAGTGGCCATGGGCACACTATTCAAGAAGTTCGTATCTTAAAAGGGCTAGATAACCCTGAACTTGAAGATGCCATTGGCAGCGACCTAGCTGAAACTTTACGTGACGAGCTAGAGCTTGTGCGCGGTGCATCAAATGACTTTGATAAAGAGCTCTTTTTAGACGGCCAGCTTACGCCAGTCTTTTTCGGTACCGCATTGGGTAACTTTGGTGTCGATCATATGCTTGATGGCATGGTTGAATGGGCACCTGCGCCCCAAGGCCGTGAGACCGACGAAAGCCCCGTTGAATCGACAGATACCAAGTTCAGTGGTTTTGTATTCAAAATACAGGCGAACATGGATCCTAAGCACCGTGACCGTATCGCGTTTTGCCGTATTGTGTCTGGCAAGTACGAGAAGGGCATGAAAATGCGCCACTCACGACTTGGTAAAGACGTGCGTATTTCTGATGCATTAACCTTTTTGGCCGGTGATAGAGCCTTGCTTGAAGAGGCGTATGCGGGAGATATTATTGGCCTGCATAACCACGGTACCATTCGAATTGGCGATACCTTCACCTCAGGCGATAACTATCGCTTCAGTGGTATTCCTAACTTCGCACCAGAATTATTTAAGCGCATTCGATTGCGAGATCCGCTAAAACAGAAGCAATTGTTAAAAGGCCTTATCCAGCTTTCTGAAGAAGGTGCAGTACAGGTATTTAGGCCACTTGCCAATAATGACCTAATTGTAGGTGCGGTAGGTGTGCTTCAGTTTGATGTGGTCGTCGCCCGCTTGAAGGCAGAATACAATGTTGATGCGTTGTACGAGCACATTAACGTAAATACAGCCCGATGGGTGTACTGTAAAGACGAGAAAAAGCTGGATGAGTTCCGCCGCAAGGGTGAGCAAAACCTTGCACTAGATGGTGGCGATAATCTTACCTATATCGCACCTACTAGAGTGAACTTACAGCTGTCTCAAGAACGTTTTCCAGACATCGAATTTAAAAACACGCGCGAAAATTAAGATAAAGAACAACTATGAATATACATGCATTATTAATTAATCGATTTAGTGAAGCTTTAGAAACAATGGGTGTTGAAAACGCACCTATTCCAGTATCGCGCAGTGTTCGTCCTGAATTTGGTGAATATCAATTCAATGGCGCAATGGCGTTGGCGAAACAACTTAGACAAAAGCCTCGCGATATTGCAGAAAAGATTGTTGAGATTGTAAAACTTGACGATGTAGCCAGTAAACTAGAAGTGGCTGGCCCTGGTTTTATCAATGTCCATTTGAACAACGAGTGGCTGGCAAATCAGTGTGAGCTAGCGCTACACGACCCACGTATTGGTGTAGCAAAATCGCCAGAGCAAACCGTAGTGGTCGATTACTCTTCTCCAAACCTAGCCAAAGAAATGCACGTAGGGCACTTACGTACCACCATTATTGGTGACGCTGTAGTTAAAGTGTTGGAGTTTTTAGGTCATAAAGTCATTCGCCAAAATCACATGGGTGATTGGGGGACGCAGTTTGGTATGTTGTTGGCGCATTTGTCAGACAAACTGGAACAAGAAGTGGCTGAAACGGCGTTATCCGATTTAGAAGACTTTTACCGTGAAGCCAAAGTGCGTTTTGATGACGAAGAAGGCTTTGCCGATCGTGCCCGAGAATACGTGGTTAAGCTTCAAGGCGGTGATGAAAAGTGCCTGAGCTTATGGGAAAAATTCATTGATGTGTCTATTGCACACTCTGAAGACGTTTATAAGAAATTAAACGTAAGCTTAACCCGTGCTGATATTATGGGTGAGTCTGCCTATAACCACGATTTAGCTAACGTGATAAGCGAGTTAAAAGAAAAAGGTATAGCAGTAGAAGATCAAGGCGCTCAAGTAGTATTTATTCCTGAGTTGGCCGACAAAGAAGGCAATCCTGCGGTTTATATTGTACAAAAATCCGGTGGCGGATATTTATATGCCACCACAGACTTGGCCGCCATGCGCTATCGTAGTGGTACGTTAAACGCCGACAGAACGCTTATTCTTACTGATGCTCGCCAAGCGCTACATTTCAAGCAAACCGAAATAGTAGGTCGTAAAGCGGGATTCATGGAAGAGGCACAAACCTATGAACACTGCCCATTTGGCATGATGTTAGGCAGTGATGGTAAGCCGTTTAAAACCCGTACCGGCGGTACGGTTAAACTGGTTGAATTATTAGATGAAGCAGTAGAACGTGCAGGTAAATTGATTGCCGAACGTGACAACGACTTATCAGAAGATGAATTAGCCGAAGTTGCCCGTAAAGTAGGTATCGGCGCAGTAAAATATGCCGATTTAAGTAAAAACCGTACCACTGACTATATGTTTAACTGGGACACCATGTTGAGCTTCGAAGGTAATACTGCCCCGTATTTGCAATACGCTTACACGCGGGTTAAAAGCTTATTCAGAAAAGCAGGTGTTGCTATTGAAACCATGCCAGTAGATATCAATATTGTTGAAAAACAAGAGCATGCTTTGTCGGTACTGTTATTGCAGTTTGAAGAGGTGGTAGGCTTGGTATCACGTGATGCCACGCCACATGTGTTGTGTACATACTTGTACGAACTAGCTAGCGCCTTCATGAGCTTCTACGAAGCCTGCCCAATGTTAAAAGACGGCATCGATTTGAAAGTAAGAGACAGTCGTCTTGCTTTATCAGCGCTAGTTGCCAATACGTTAAGCCAAGGGTTGAACTTGCTTGGTATCGAAACATTGGAAAAAATGTAATTCAGATAGCGTAAGCGATATCGGCTGAATATTTGCGAATGCACATATTCAGCATGCAATACCTATGTTTTTACTTAAAAAAGCTGACACTCGTGTCGGCTTTTTTATGCCTCGTTGTCGAGAAGCTGTGGTGTAGGAGATTTCCACTCGGTTTTAGTGGACCAATGTGCTATCCATTCAGGCATATCAGTGGCGGGCATAGGCCGAGCTATACCGTACCCTTGTGCTAGCTCGCAGCCTAAATTTAATAACGATGTGCCATGGGCAATAGTTTCCACCCCTTCAGCAATAACACTGCGATTAAATGATTTGGCTAGGGCGATAACCCCCACTACAATAGTTCTATCTTCAGGATCGATTAACATATCACGCACAAAGGTTTGGTCTACCTTGATGACCTTTGCCGGCAATCGTCTTAAGTAAGTGAGAGAGGAATAACCGGTTCCAAAGTCATCAATGGCAAACGTGACCCCTAGTTTTACGCAATCATCCATAATTTCCGCGACTTTTTTAATATCGCCTAGCTTACTGGTTTCTAATACTTCTAACTGAAACGCTTCAGGGGGAACATTGGGAACTTTAGCCAACAGACGAGATAAGCGAATAGGAAAGTTTCTTTGCTGAATCTGCAACGCAGAAATATTCACACTAATGGGAATATGAACCCCTAATTCCTTCCAGCGACTAAATTGCTGCAATGATTCTTCGATAACCCATTCACCAATGTCTATACTGAGCTGGTGATTTTCAATAAAAGGTAAAAAAGCTGCAGGGGAAAGTATGCCGTCAACAGGATGTTTCCAACGAATAAGGGCCTCTGCGCCAATAATTTCTCCAGTGCGCATATTCACTTTCGGTTGATAGTAAAGCACGAACTCTCTGTTGTGTAAGGCTGTTGTTATACTCTGGAGTATTTCATGACGTGCTTTTATGGCGTCCTCAGACTCTATATCAAATAGGTGATAGCAATTTTTACCTTTCTGTTTTGCCACATACATCGCTTGGTCAGCGTGGCGGATAAGCTGGTCGGCATCGGTGTTGTCTGCAGGGTAAAGCGTTACCCCGATACTGGCAGATACTTTAAGTTGATGCTCACCAATTTTTACCGGTTCAGATGCGACTCTGAGCATATTCTTAACGATGGCAGCAAAATCTTGAACTTGCTTTAGGTTGGCCAATACCGCAACAAACTCGTCACCTCCAAAGCGTGAAATAGTGTCAGTTTCTCGCAATGTTCCTTTTAAGCGGTGAGCCAAAATGACAAGTAGTTCATCACCTACACTATGGCCGAAGTTATCATTTATTTCTTTGAAACCATCTAAATCGAGTAGGGCGACTGCCACAAACCCCCTGTCAGATTTACACTGGGCCAGTGTTTTATCTAGTCTCTCAGCAAGCAATGAGCGGTTAGGCAAATTAGTTAACACGTCATAATGCGCCATATGCTCTAATTTATATTGCTGTTCTTTGGCTTCAGAAATATCGCTAAATATAGCGATGTAATTCTTAACATTACCTTCATCATCATTAACCGCGCTAATGGTTAAAAGTTGAGCGTAAACTTCATGATTTTTACGTTTATTCCAAATTTCTCCCGCCCAATAGCCTTTGCTTATAATAGATGCCCATAGGTGACGGTAGAACTCAGGAGACTGCTTTCCAGATTTAAACATATTGGGCTTTTTGCCTAACACTTCGTTTCGCTCATAGCCTGTTATATCAACGAAGGTTTCGTTCACATCTATAATATTGGCGTCGCTATCTGTGATGAATATGCCTTCTCTTGCGTGAGAAAACACACTTGCTGATAATTTTAGTTTTTCTTCTAGATGCTTGTTCTTAGTTATGTCCTGAACTAACGAGGTTACGCTTATCACATTGCCAGCTAGGTCAAGAATAGGAGTGCTATACCATTCGCAGATTATTGGGTGACGTAGTTTAGTAACGTTTTTATTTATTTTTCGCTTTGGCGCCTTTTTCTTAAGCAGTTGAGCGAATCCGTTGTCTATTTCCGTTTGAAGTTCAGGGGGGATAATGAGCTCCGAGGCATGTTTACCAATCGCTTCTTCTTTTTTATAGCCAAAAATAAATTCTGCCGATTTATTCCAATCGGTACAGATAAGCTGAGGATCCCAGGCTATGCACCCTAAAGGCGTATTTTCGATATGACTTGCTAATATATTTTTACTTTCCAGCAAGGAAGCTTGGCTATCGATGAGTCGTTTTTCTGCCTCAAGCCGTGTTTTTGCCATCGAAGTGAAGCGTTGCTGTAGTTTAACCAACTCAACACTACCATGCATCGGCGCGTCGCTTACCTCTTTGCCCTCAGCAAGAGCTTTAGTAGATTGAAGTAAAGTGCGTATTGGTTTCAGTACATTTCTTCGCACCCCCCATACTGAGACACCTACAAGTAGCATGACTATCGCGGTCAAAATTCCCGCCGTTTTAATCAATCGTTTATTAATGGCTTCAAGGGTTTGTTTAAGAGGAATGCCCACCGTGATATTGATTTGCTTGCCATCTTCAAATAATGGGCGTTTTACATAAACCCGTTGATAGGGGGCATTGCTAACAAAGGCGCTGGAATTAGTTGCAGTATTGGAACTATCTATTGCAGCGCTGGAGGTGTTTAATGGGGTCCCTAAGAGGCTATTGTTCGTTGGATATGCGGCAACAATTTTATTCTCGCTATCGGTAATGTAAGCCACGGTATTATCAGGTAAATGGGACTCAGAGAGTGCTTCACTCCACCATTCTAGTGAGATAACCGCTACCACTAACGCCACCACAGAATCGTTTGTAGTGTTCATTACCGGATAGGCAAAATTCACACTGGTAAGGTTAGTTGCTCGGTCTATTTGAAATTCACCTATCGAAAATTCACGAGTAGCTAGCGCCTCTTGAATGTAAGCGCGATCGAAGACATTTACGGGGGTTTTTATGGGGTGGGCGTTACACAGTAGTTCGCCATCTGCCCGTGGTACGCCGAGGTTAATATAGTTACTATTTACCTTAAGTACATCGGCAAGAAATGCACTGCATGCTTGGGAGTTTGGATTTTTAACCGCATCGAAGCTGGCAAGGTTTTGCAGAAAAATACGTGTTTTATCAATAAGCGCAGATTGGAATTTTGAAGTGGCTTGGGCGGTATTAACCGATTGGCTTATGGCAGCTTCTACAGCGCGCTCTCTTTCAACGTATGAGTCGTAAAAAACACCAATCAACCCTGGTAGGGCAACCATAATGATGAGAAGAATTATTCTCGACTGCAGTGTTTGAAAAAGATACGCCATGTAATTTTTTATAAATCCATTTTACGAAGGTGACTACGAAAAATGTAAGATTTATCGTAGTGTATAAACATAGCAAACCGTGCGTTATCTTTGGTTGTATTGCAAGCGCACTGGCAACTGGGGTAAGTATAGTAATAATACTATAAAAGCGTTAACTATGATTAACGTGTTGCTTTAACTAAATTTTATTGAATGCGTCACGACTTGTTTACTAATAGAGTAGGGAACTATTTTACAGTAACGTTTAATTAATAGGCCCGCCCTTCGCATTTTTATGTTCAATAATGTAGTAATGTATCCGCAACGGCACGTTAAATTTGTAATGACACCAATACAGGAATTTATATTATGACGAAGCTACTTGCTTTTGCTGGAAGCACACGGAACGGCTCTTTTAATCAAGCGATACTCACGGTTGCAGCTGAAGGAGCTCGGGAGTCGGGCGCCAAAGTAACTGTGGTTAATCTAGCCGATTATCCAATGCCTCTGTTTAATGAAGATGAAGAGAAAGTGTCTGGCGTGCCAGAAAATGCAAGAGCCTTCAAGCAGCTGTTAACTGAACATGATGGTTTCTTAATTGCTTCTCCAGAGTACAATTCGAGTTATCCTGCACTACTTAAAAATGCCATAGATTGGGCTACTCGCATGGAAGAAGGTGATAAACCCATGCAGGCTTTTAAAGGCAAGACGGCAGGGATTATGGCTGCATCTGCCGGCGGTTTGGGCGGAATGAGAGTATTAGTGGTTTTACGCATGCTATTGGCAAACATAGGCGTTACGGTGTTACCAGCACAACTTGCTGTAGCCAAAGTGAATACCTTAATGGATAACAATGGCGTAGTAACCGACGAGAAAACCATCAAACAACTTAAAAACTTGGGTAAACAAACCGCTGAATTAACGATGAAAATGACCGCACAGGTTCTATAAGGTAGGGCTAGTGCTCAGGCGAGGGGGCGACAAATCGTCGCCTCTATTTTTTCTCAATCTAGCCTTTTGTAATTTAGTCTTGCTCTACTTCATTAATAAACCACTTGATCACATTACCTATTGCAAAGTTAGCATATTGGTCTGAACAAATCTGATATCCCCGAGTTTCAGATTTTAATCGCGGCCCTAACTCAACAAGTTTACCATCTTCTATAAAAGGGTTTATTAACCCTTCCCATCCTAAACAGAGACCATGCCCGCCAATTGCCGCTTCAACAATAAGGGGGTAATTGTTGTAACGAAATAAAATTGGACTAGAAGAAGGCTTCACATTTAACGCTTGTGCCCAGCGTTGCCAATTTAACCACCTAGAATCATCTACATCTTTATGCAGTAGAGGAAGGTTTCTAAGGTCACTAAGCATTTGGCCGGCCTTTAAACCATGATTAATAGCGAAATCCGGAGAGCAAACCGGGAAAACCACTTCGGGAATTAACATCTTTTCAAACTGGTATTTACCAATTTTTGATGAGAAGTGAAATAATATATCTGCATGTGCAGTGGTGAGGTCGCTTAAGCTATTCGTGGGTTGGATTTCAAAAAGATAAACAGGAAAGGCTTGTTGTAAACGTTGTAGCCTAGGCATTATCCAGTGAAACGCAAAGCCAAAATAGGCACTAATAGATATCTTTGTTTTTGTATCGCGAAAATCTTTACGAGCATTATCAGTAGCACGCAGAATAGATGATGTAGAGCCTCTTAACTCGTTGTAATACTTAAGCCCTTCAACGGTAGGGGTAACGGGTTTCTTACTACGGTCAATTAAAATACCACCTACCACATCTTCCAGGGCGCGAATTCTTTGGGATACCAATGGCTGTGTAATACCAAGATCTTCCGCTGCTAATGTCATAGAGCCATGTCTTACCGTTGCTTCAAAACACAATAAGCCGTTAAGGGTAGGTAACTCAGATTCTTTCATTATTACTAATTTGCATGTTAGCTATAAGGCTTTGCTACTGTAATATAAACCACGATTACTTGATACTTCTCTTATTGATTTTTAAGGGAGATTCTCGTGCAGCAAATAGACTATGTTATCAACGAAGCGAATGCTTCCGTGTCAGCGATTGTAAATGGACAACACTATCCTTTACCCGCATTGTGGCTTCGAGAGCGTTGCCAAGATTCTGAAAATCTTGATAAAACCACCAAACAGCGCTTTTTTGACCCACATCAGCTAGATGAAAATGTGTCGCTGACCAAGGTAGAAAAGAAGCACAATACCCTAGCTAACCTTACGTTTAGTGACGGGTATTCAGGTGAGTACGATTTGAATGAGTTCGCTGCCGACTTCGATGTTTGGGACGGTGCGCCTAACGATATAGCGTGGAAAAGCGATGTAGACAAGTCATTGTTTCATATTGATTTAGCTACATTGAAATCACAAGAGGGTTTAATTAAAGGAATAGAAATATTTTTAACCTACGGCGTATTAATTGTTGATAACGTGCCTACTGAATCCGACGCGGTATTAGAAGTAGCAAATTTATTTGGGCATGTAAGGGAAACTAACTTTGGTAAGTACTTCGAGGTATTTACCCGTCCAAATTCGAACGATCTTGCCTATCGCTCTGTGCCGTTAGGGCCGCATACTGACAACCCTTACCGTAACCCCATGCCGGGTATTCAACTTCTGCATTGTTTAGAAAATCAGACTACCGAAGGATTGTCGACGTTGGTCGATAGCTTGTCAGTTTTAGAACAGCTGAAAAAGGAAGATCCGGAAGGTTTCGCCCTGCTTTGCAAGGTACCTGTTCGTTACCGTTATTACGACAACGATGTTGATTTGATAGAAAGACGTACCATGATTGAGTCTGACCCTAGTGGCAGAATTACGGGTATCGCATACAGCCCTCGCTTGGACTATTTGCCGTTGTTACAAGATGAAGACATGATTATATTTCATCGAGCCCGTAAACGTTTGGGGCAGTTGTTATGTTCGCCTGAATACGAATGGCGCTTCAGATTAGAGCCGGGGCAATTGCAGATGTTCCACAACACCCGCGTATTACATGGGCGCACCGGGTTCGACCCGAGCGAGGGGCGACGTCACCTGCAAGGCGCTTATATTGATATTGATGCGCCGAAAGGCCGTTACAATGCGCTTAAAAGAAAGCAAAGCTCTATTCGCATCCAGGATGAACTCGAAGCAGAAAATACGAACGGTGAGTTTAAAATAGTTAATAGCAAAGCTACAGCAGAAACAGCAGAAATGAGAGGTTAAGAAATGGAAACTGTTCAATTTCGCCAAATGAAAGACGGAACAAAAGAAGAGTATTTGTTTCTTACCAAACATGAAGATGAATACGCGAAAGGCTTGCCCGATAGAATATTGGAAGCGCTTAAAAATTTAGAGAACACCTTATCGGGTTATCAGGTTTCACGGCTTGGACACTCACTACAATCAGCAACTCGTGCTGAAGCCGATGGTGCCGATGAGGAAATGATAGTCGCGGCACTTATCCATGATCTTGGTGATGACTTAGCGCCGCACAATCACTCACAATACGCGGCTTCAATTTTGCGCCCCTACGTACGCCCCGAAGTAACTTGGATTATCAACCAGCATGGGTTATTTCAAAACGTGTACTACGCCCACTTTTTAGGGGGCGATCCGAATGAGCGCGACTATTTAAAAGATCACCCTTGGTATCAAGCTTGTGTGGATTTTTGTGAAAAGTGGGATCAGTCGTCATTCGACCCTGATTACCCAACTAAACCACTCTCACACTTTGAGCCCTTAGTCAGAAAGATATTCTCTAGAACGGCTTTCGATCCTCAGTATGTAGGTGAACAAACCATGGGGAAAAGTGCAGTAGATATCGCTATGTCGGGGACGAGTGAGTAAATGGTGTAAGCCTTGTAAATGTTAGGTAAAGGCATAAGTGGTTCTGTTCTTGTGTTGGTCTATACCCCCATATAACTAAGTGCACGGCATAGTCGCCGTACTCTTAATTTGTTGGGAGTAATACTTTATGAAACTACTTATGAAATTACGCTTAATACCCATTATTTGCTCAATCACTTTGCTAAGCGCGTGTGCGGTGCCGCTGCATGGAGGTGGTGCTCGTGGCGGCTTTCACGGTGGAAATGCCGCACTAAGTATCGGCGCTGGCATTGCGGCAGGGGTTGCTGTCGCCGTGCTTGCATCTCCGCGATATGAGCCGGGGCATAGGGTGAAGCACTTACCTAAAGACGCTGCCTTTATCCGCCATCGAGGCATAGACTATCGATATAGAAATGGTGTGTATTATCGCAAAATGGGGGGCGATTTTACGGTAGTGCTTCCACCCCCTGGTGTCATCATTCACACCCTGCCTGACCACCCTGATACTATTTTTGTCGATGGGGAAACTTACTATGTCGTAGAGGGGGTGTACTACAAGCGCATAGATGGTGAGTATATCGTAGTGAAGGCTCCTGTTGAGTGGCCGCGAGCAGAAACCAACGAGTATGAAGCAGGCAAGCGCTATGATGTCCTTCCCGAAGATGCGCAGCCAGTAAAAGTACATGGCACTCAATACTTTTTGTACGGTGGTTTATATTTTCTTCCCCAATCATCTGAAGGGAAAGTTAGCTATCTAGCGGTAAGATTGAACTAGGGTTGTGAGGGCACCAATTTTTCATATTGCTATTTTATTCATAGACATGACACACTGAAAAACTACGCTTGTTTATGAATGGAACGTGAGTTCATGCTACAAAAAATTATTACGTTTTCTTCCAGTATTTTGCTGTCGATACTGGCTATTTTATTGTGCTTTGGTGTGTTAGATGCATTATGGCTAGGTTGGATAGCCCGAGATTGGTATACCACTGAAATGGCGACCTTACTGCGGGAAAACTATATTACCTGGCCTTGGGTGGTGTTCTATTTAATGTATGGTTTTGTCGTCTTTGTATTAGCCGTAGTGGCGAACAGAGATAAACCACTTTACTACGCAGGTATTGATGGAGCGCTGCTTGGGCTCGCCAGTTATGGTGCTTATAACCTAACCAACTACAGTATTGTTGAAGGCTTTACGCTGTTTATAACCGTGGTGGATTGGGCGTGGGGCACCTTCTTAACCAGCGCAAGCGCAATGGCTGGCTGGGTAGGTTTTCAAAAAGCGAGAAAGCCAGACAGCATCTGAACTGATCGTTCGAAAAAATAGTTAGCTTTTAAAAAGAGGGTTTACGACATTTTAAAAGCGTAGCGAGCAGGTTCATTGCTGGCTACTAACTCATGAATTACGCGCGGCAAGCAAGCGCAATTCTTTTGAGATATACATTCTGTTGGTTTGCATGTAAATCCATAGTTTGGTCGCAATTTGTGCCTGAAAGCTCAGTATTAATAATACCCCCCAGAATACTTGCTCATTCTGGTGAACCGTAAAAAACTGATAGCCAGTGTAAAAAAGAGCAATAGAAAATAGTACACCTAAGCCGTAAGCTGCTTTCATCATCCAGCCCATGTTGCTACTGAAACCTAGTTTAAGGTAACCGCCTAAACTTTTGTTTTCACTCATTAATGAGTCAAGTTCTTCTGATTGCTTATTAAGATCTTGTTTTAGCTTTTGTTCAAAGTTCATAGTTAGATTCCTCGTATATAGAAGTGCGAAGCGTTTCTCTTGCGCGTGATAACCGTGATTTAACGGTTCCTTCTGGAACATCCAGCGCAAGCGCGGTTTCCTGAACTGAAAGCCCATTTAAGTAATGAAGCTCTACTACGTCAGCTTCAGATGCAGGCAAGCCTGCTAGTATTGGCATAAGCTGGCCCATGTCCAAAGCTTGGTCTGCTACTTGAGAGTCGCTAGCGTCTTCATGAGCGCTATTTGCTAATATTTTATTTTTACTGCTTTTCACCGAGTCAGAAATTTCCCACTTCAGTGCTTTGAATAACCAGCTTCTAAACAGGGTGATATCGTCAAGCGTTTTAATTCTCTTACTGATTTTTAACCACACATTTTGTACAAGATCTTCGGCTAACATATTGTCGTTAACCCGCACAAACGCAAAGCGCTTCATAGGTATGAAAAAGTGCGTGTAGAGCATATTAAATGCATGGTCATCACCATGCTTTGCTTGCAGTGCGAGCAGGTTAATCATGTCTAAAGTTAACGCTGTAGATTTGCTCATAAATACCGCAAAATTAATTCAATAAGTCCTTTCAATAAGGCCCTCAAAAAATCCAGTAGGGCACGTAATACATCACTTGAAAAAGTACAGAGTCCATGTCGTATGGTAGCCGTTTTCTTACTAATACTGTTACTAATCTTGGCGCGGCTTTTGGGGCTATTATTGTAACGATAAGTATTGATTTTGTTGTTAGTATGGCAGCACAGTTTCATTCGATGTCACTATAACAGTGTGTATTAATTATTAAAGACGACAAATACACTCACTAGGTTCGTACACTTTTAACTTTTTATTCTAGATTTTGCCTTTGTCCTAACCATGCTCTTCATCTTATAGGACTCTGGAATTTGTTTTTTTAGATATGACACCCATTATCGGGTTAATGAAATTCTTACCAAGTCGCTAAATAAACCTGTTCAGGCGACTGTTTTATTTCTCAAAGCCCCTATCAAATTTCGTCCAAATTCGGTACTATCCGCGGTCTTATTTTACAGTTGATAAGCGGACTATGTTTGAAGTAAACCCCGTTACCAATGCGATAAAAGATATCCGCGAGCGCACCGACGCGCTTAGGGGGTATCTTTGACTTTGATGCGAAGTCAGAGCGCTTAGAAGAAGTTAACCGAGAGCTTGAAAGCTCCGAGGTTTGGAACGAGCCGGAACGCGCACAAGCGTTAGGCAAAGAAAAGGTGGCCTTAGAGCTGGTTGTAGAAACGATTCACAACCTTGAGCAGGGCACCGAAGACGTTGAAGGTTTGCTTGAACTCGCCGTCGAAGCAGAAGATGAAGAAACTTTCGATGAGGCCAACAAAGAACTAGAAGGCCTGCTGGAGCAACTTGAAAAGCTTGAGTTTCGCCGTATGTTTTCCCAGCCTAACGATGCCAACGATTGTTATATTGATATTCAATCTGGCTCTGGCGGTACAGAAGCGCAAGACTGGGCGAATATGCTCCTTCGCATGTACCTTCGTTGGGGTGAAGCCCACGGCTTTAAGACCGAACTTATTGAAGTGTCTGATGGCGACGTAGCGGGTATTAAAAGTGCTACCTTGCGTATTGCGGGTGAGTACGCTTTTGGTTGGTTACGTACCGAAACGGGTGTGCATCGCTTAGTGCGTAAGTCACCATTTGACTCAGGTAACCGCCGTCATACGTCATTTTCATCAGCGTTTGTTTACCCTGAAGTGGATGACGATATCGATATTGATATAGACCCTTCAGATTTACGTATTGATACTTACCGCGCATCTGGCGCGGGTGGTCAACACGTAAACAGAACAGATTCCGCGGTGCGTATTACCCATGAACCTACAGGTATTGTAGTGCAGTGCCAAAACGACCGCTCGCAGCATAAAAACAAAGATCAGGCGATGAAGCAGCTGAAAGCTAAACTCTACGAGTATGAGCTTCAAAAGCAAAACGCCGAGAAACAAGCGATGGAAGACAGCAAGTCAGATATCGGGTGGGGAAGTCAAATTCGTTCATACGTACTAGACGACTCTCGCATTAAAGATTTGCGTACAGGCGTGGAAACACGCAACACTCAGGCCGTGCTAGATGGTGGCCTGGATAAATTTATCGAAGCCAGCCTTAAATCAGGGCTGTAATCCGAACAACGAAAGTGAATAGGTTATGACTGACCAACAAACCGACGAAAACAAATTAATTGCTGAGCGCCGAGCAAAACTAAGCGCAATTCGTGAGCAGTGCCGTGCAAATGGCTTCCCAAACAGCTTCCGTCGTGAAAACTATGCTGACGAACTTCAAGGCAAGTTCGGTGAATTAGATAAAGAAACCTTGCAAGAGCAGGGTAACAAAGTAAGCATTGCTGGCCGTATTATGGCTAAGCGTGGCCCGTTTATGTTGCTTCAAGACATGACTGGTCGCATTCAAGCTTACGCAGACAAAGACACCCAAAAAGCCCTTAAAGCGCAGTACGGTGCGTTAGATATTGGTGACATTATTGGTGTTGCTGGTGTTTTGCATAAGTCGGGTAAAGGCGACTTATATGTGAACACGGAAAAGTATGCATTGCTAACAAAAGCGCTGCGCCCTCTACCAGAAAAGTTCCATGGCCTAAGCGACCAAGAAACCAAATATCGTCAGCGTTACGTTGACCTTATTACCAGCGAACAAACGCGCAAAACCTTTATGATCAGAAGTAAGATTGTAAATGGTATTCGTAACTACCTTACTCAGCGCGACTTCCTTGAAGTAGAAACGCCTATGCTGCAGGTGATCCCAGGTGGTGCAACTGCGAAGCCGTTTGTTACACACCATAATGCGTTAGACATTGATATGTACTTGCGTATTGCCCCAGAGCTTTACTTGAAGCGTTTGGTAGTAGGTGGTTTCGAGCGCGTGTTCGAAATTAACCGTAACTTCCGTAACGAAGGGCTTTCAACACGTCATAACCCAGAGTTCACCATGTTGGAATTTTATCAGGCCTATGCTGATTTCAACGACCTGATGAACCTAACAGAAGACATGTTGCGTACTCTTGCCGAAGATATTTTAGGTTCTAGTGTTATTACTAACACCACTAAAGATACCGACGGAAACGTGGTTTCAGAAGTACAGTATGACTTTGGTAAGCCGTTTGAGCGCTTAAGCATGGGCAACGCCATTTTGAAATACTGGCCAGAAGCTAATGAAGCCGCTATTCGCGACCCAGAAGCGAACCTTGATGCACTTAAAGCCATGGCGAAACAGTTGCATATTAAAGAGCCTGAAGTTGATGGTATTTGGGGTGCTGGTAAATACTTATGTGAAATCTTCGAAGCCACTGCGGAAGAGAAACTTGAACAGCCAACGTTTATTACCGAATATCCGTGGGAAGTATCGCCACTTGCTCGTCGTAACGATGAAAACCCATTCATTACCGACAGGTTTGAATTCTTCGTTGGCGGCCGTGAGCTAGCAAACGGTTTCAGCGAGTTAAATGACTCTGAAGATCAAGCTAAGCGTTTCTCTAAACAAGTTGAAGAGAAAGATGCAGGTGATGATGAAGCGATGCACTACGACGAAGATTATATTCGTGCGTTAGAGTATGGTTTGCCGCCTACGGCCGGTGAAGGTATTGGTATTGACCGTTTGGCAATGTTATTTACTGACAGCCCAACGATTAAAGACGTGATTTTATTCCCGCATATGAAACCTGAAGTGTCGAAAGGCGCCGAAGAAGAATAAGCTGCGCAAATAACGTTATGCGTTAGTTACTTTATATAAAGTAGCGTTATAAAATACTGCGTTATAAATTATAAAAACAGCTTACAGCGCTTATGTTAAACGCGCAGTGATTTGTTTTGTAAGAAGGGTATTGAGGGGAACTTCAATACCCTTTTTTTGTGCCATGCTAACAATGTAACCATTAATAGCTTCAATTTCGGTTTGCCTTTGGTTCTTCACATCTTGATGCATACTGGAGTAATTGCTGCCGGTAAGGCCAGCAACTTTAATTACCTGCTGTTCAATTTCAATAGCATCAAAAGACTGCCCACATGCGTTTGCCACTTGAGCAAACTCTTCACAAAGTATTTTACGTTCTTTCGCAAACAGATCACCAGCAATATGGCTATTGGTTATATTATTCAGCGCAGTTAGCGGGTTTATCACCACGTTAATAGCAAGCTTGGCCCACAACGCTTTCATGATGTCAGTTTGATAACGCACTGGTGGAAGTAGCGCATGTAAAGTGTGACACACACTTTTCGCCCACTCAGGCATAGTGAGTTGTTTGTGTGAAACCAAATGGGGAGCAATACCAATTTGGGTGTTGCCCACACCGGTGTAAATAACCTGAGTTGACGTGCGCTTCATTGCCCCATGGCTGGTGGTAGCAAGCAGCAATGGTTGCTGGGCTGGCAATATAGATTTTGCTATTTCATACCCACCCATACCATTGTGTAGAAGCACAACAGGGGTACGCTTATCGATAAGTGGCAGCCATTGAGTAAGCGCGGTTTTCAAGTGGTGCACTTTTAATGGCAATACCAACATATCGCTAGGCGAAAGATGTGGCTTGTTACTGTTGATTTGCCTAATGGGGTATTCGGTGCCGTCAGTCCATTCTACAAAATAGGGTGTGGGTGTCTCAGTTTTAGCGGGCTCAAATTCAGGTTTCTCTATACTCGCTTTGTTAACTTGAAACACTGGGTTTCTTGGGTAAAGCCCGTAAGGTAAGCCTTGTTTTTCTGCAGCCCCAGCAAGTAAAGAACCAATAGCGCCACTGCCCGCAATGTGGATTTTTTTTATTTCGAGCTGCTCAGCCTTAAATTTGCCTTGTGCCTGCGACTTGCTCTCACCCAATAGGTTTTCTGTTCCTTTCGCACCTTGCTTGGCTTTTTGACCTTTCATAAGCTTTAGGTTTTGCTAACTAGCTGTAGTAAAGAAGAGGCAATCGCAGGCCAATTGAAGGTATCTGGCTCAGGTAATTCAGTAAGCCAACGCTTTACTTCGCTATCAGTAAATAAATCACCAGAGAGTATCGGCGCTTTCACTGAAATAGTGCGAGAGGGAAGGGGAATGCGTAGCCAGCCGGCATGTAAATGTAATCTGTCGGATGGTGCACCGCTATAAAGTGTGTCACCAAGTATCGCTGCGCCCACACTCTTAAGGGCGACTCGAATTTGATGGGTTTTTCCTGTAAGCGGTTTTACGATAAATCCGCGATAGCCAGGTTTGGCTGATTGACTAAAAAACTGGGTGACTGCAGGGTTATCTTTGCTTTTAAGAAGCATGAATTGGCCGCCGCGACGGTTTTTCATATCGCCTACAATAGAACCTTGTTTCTTTTTCGGCTTGTCGGCACTAATGGCTAGGTAGTATTTACTAACCTGACGGGATGCAAAGGCATCACCAATAAGCGCTGCTGTTTGGGCATATTTGGCTAAGCACAGACAGCCAGAGGTGCCGGTATCTAAGCGATGACAAAGGTGAAGTTGGCTATAACCGGTTTGTTCTCGAAGTAGGGTGACAATACCAAATGCATGGGTGTCTATTTTACTATCTATTTTACTACCTATGTTATTGAGACCGCAGGCGTCAGCGCCTTCACCGGCGCTAATGTTCTCAGCAGTTCCAGTACTCTGGGTATTTGCAATATTGGCAGTATTAGCACAGTCATGCATGGCGATGCCGGAAGGCTTGTTGACGATAAGCACATCTTCATCGTCAACTAAAATAGGTATTTCGTTCACTTAGGCTTTTTCAAGCAGGGCGATGGCTTCGTCGTAGTCTAGTTCGTCTACCGCGTCTTCAATTCCTTGCTTCGTGTCAGCAGAAAGTGAAAGCACGCTTAGCCACTCATCAAGTGTCGATTGGGAAATGAATTCACTGGCTTTTAATGCGGCCATAAATTGCTCACGAGCTTGGGTAGCAACTGCGCTATTTGCTTCAGGCGCGGCGGGGACAGGGGTTGCAGATAGTGCATCTACAGCCGCTATGGTTTCATCAACAAGAGCAGAAAAACTGGCGTAGTCATCAGGAAGGCATTTGTCATTTCTAACGCTTGCTTCAACGGGTTTACTGGCGTGATGCAAAGCAAATAAGCCTAAGTTACCTGCCACACCTTTTAACGTATGGATTAAAGAGTATGCCTCGTCGAAATTCCCTTCTTTCACTAATTGCTGTAAATCATCGTTTGCTGAGCGATATTCATCTGAAAACTTATTTAATAAGGTTAACAACAGTGTTTTATTACCACTTAGTTGAGACATGCCAAATTCAAAATCTAAGACTGTTGCGGGCTGATCCATATAAGTTCCTTTAACTACGTTTTTATACTGTGTTCTATGCCAGTGTATTTCAGAATTTTACAAATTAATACAATGATAGCAAGTCAGAGCAAGTAAAGCGTTAAAAAGTCTGGTAGTCTTCGATGAAACGTATGCCCCAGGCCATTGTCTCAACGGTTGTATTATTATAGACGCTAGTGTGATGCGAGTTAAATGTATTACAAAAGCGAGGCCACCTAGAAGGATCCAGCATGTCAGGAAGTTTGGCGTTTCGCCTTATTGTTGCAGTTTTTGCTATTAGCGTACTTAACGGATGCCAACGGGCAAAAGTAGATACCCCCGCCGATAGCTCCGCAGTTACTATCCCCTACGAAAAGTACACGCTCAGTAATGGATTAACGGTTATTCTTCACGAAGACCATTCAGATCCCCTCGTTCATGTAGATGTGACTTATCACGTAGGCTCTGCGCGTGAAGAAGTGGGTAAGTCTGGTTTTGCACACTTTTTCGAGCATATGATGTTTCAAGGCTCAAAGCATGTAGCAGATGAACAGCATTTTAAAGTGATCACCGAAGCCGGCGGTAGTTTGAACGGTTCGACAAATACCGACAGAACAAATTACTACGAAACTGTGCCTGCTAACCAGCTTGAAAAAGTGTTGTGGCTTGAATCAGACCGCATGGGGTATTTACTTGAAGCGGTAAACCAGACTAAGTTCGAAAACCAACGTGAAACGGTTAAGAATGAGCGTGCTCAGCGAGTAGATAACCAGCCTTATGGGCTAAGACACGAGCTAAACGGCGAGGCTATGTATCCAGAAGGGCATCCTTATTCCTGGATGACCATTGGTTACGTTGAAGACTTAGACCGCGTTAATGTAAACGATCTTAAAGCTTTTTTTAAACGCTGGTATGGACCTAACAATGCCGTGTTAACCATAGGTGGTGACATAGATACTGCAAAAACCAAAGCATTAATAGCCCAGTATTTTGGTGATATTCCAAAAGGACCTGAAGTTAACGATCCTGAACCACAGCCTGTCACCCTATCTGAAACTCGCTATATGACGTTAGAAGATAAGGTTCACTTACCCTTACTACAAATCACCTTCCCAACCGTTTATGCGCGTCACCCTGATGAAGCACCACTAGATGTATTATCTGACATTCTAGGTGGAGGTAAAACGTCTTTATTTTATAAAAATTTAGTGAAAGAAGGGATGGCTGTCCAAGCAGTAGTGTCACACCCGTGCCGCGAGCTGGCCTGTGAATTTCAACTAATTGCCTTGGCTAATCCAGCCAAAGTGCAGTCACTTGATGAGCTTCACAATGTAATAGAAGCTACATTAACTGAATTTGAAACCCGCGGTGTAAAAGCTGACGATTTAGCGCGAACCAAAGGTAGTATTGAAGCCTCAACAGTATTTGGCTTACAGAGTGTAGCTGGTAAAGTGACTGCGCTTGCGGCCAATGAAACTTTTTATCAAACGCCAGATTTAGTGTCTGAAGATATCGCACGATATAATTCTGTGACCGCTGAAGACGTGATGCGTGTGTATAAAAAATATATTAAAGACGCCAATAGTGTCGTGTTAAGTATTGTGCCTAAAGGTCAGCCTCAACTTCAAGCGGCAGAACCAACCTTTGAACGTCCTGTACGAACGTTACCCGAGACTGAATCAGACGAGCACGAATATACATCTTCAGCATCTAGTTTCGATAGAACTATACAGCCTAAAGCAGGCGAAGCGCCTGTGGTCACGGTTCCGGATTATTGGGAGCGTGAACTCAGCAATGGCGTAAATGTAATGGGGGTGACTATGAGTGAGACACCCACTGTCACATTAACCCTTAGCATGGATGGCGGTATGTTGCTAGACGCTGAGGGTAAAGCGGGTACAGCGTATCTCACCGCGTTAATGATGAATGAATCTACTCAAAACTACACGAATGAAGAATTAGCGAACGAACTTGCCAAGTTAGGCAGCTCAATTCGTTTTAGTGCGGCAGGTCGATACTCTCAGGTATATGTGTCTACATTAACCAAAAACGTAATGCCAACCTTGGCACTACTTAAAGAGAAGTTCTTCAACCCTGCTTTTGCACAAAATGATTTTATTCGAATGAAAGAGCGGGTGCTACAAGGTTTGCAGCAGCAAGCGAAAACCCCGTCTAGTTTGGCTCGACGTGCACGAGATTTAGTATTATTTGGTGCAGATAATCGTGTAAGTCTTCCTGATGAAGGCACCATTGAAACCGTCCAGTCCATCACACTTGACGATGTGAAGCAGTTTTATAATCAGTACTATTCACCGAGTAAAGCGAGTGTAGTCGTTGTTGGCAATATGAGTTCTGATGCGGTAGTAGATGCATTAGATTTTGTGGCGCAATGGGAAGGTGAGGCATATACCTTTGAAGATTATGATGCGTTCCCTACCTACGACAAAAACCAAGTGTTTTTGGTAGATAGCCCCAGTGCGGTTCAATCTGTTGTTTATATCGTTAAACGCAGCTTACCTTTCGATGCCACAGGCGATTACTTTAAATCTCGTTTAGTGAACTTCCCGCTAGGCGGCGGCTTTAATAGCCGGATAAATCTGAATTTGCGCGAAGATAAAGGCATTACCTATGGCGCGAATAGTGCGTTTATGGGAGGCAAAACCCTTGGCTGGTTTGAAGTTGGAACCGATCTTACTGCTGCGAACACAGCCGAAGGTATTACTGAAGTCTTTAACGAAATAAATCAGTATATCGACAAAGGGGCGACGGACGAAGAAATTCAATTTATGCGCAATGCGTTTACGTTGAGCGATGCGTTAGAGTTTGAAACCCCCAATAGTAAGGCGCGCTTTCTTCGTCAATTGCAAAGCTATGGACTTGAAAAAGGCTACAGAACAGAGCAAATTGAGATAATTAATAGCATTAGCAAAGACGAAATTAACGCACTGGCTAAGCAGTATTTATCGACAGATGCGCTGCAAGTTATCGTTGTTGGCGATAAAAATGCGATTCTTGAGCAACTGGAGTCGTTAAATATGCCGATCATCGAATTATCGGTAGATACCAATAGTAGAGAACAGATAAACTAAGTGCCTGATAGCAAGTTATCAGTAATGGTGACTTGAATTTAATACGTTGTTCCCCATTTTGTGGGGAACAACTCATCCATGGATATGAACATTGACTGTAAACTCAACGTGTTTCAACAAGCGTTTGGCTGCGCTTAAATCACCTGAATTTTTATCGGCACTCACGCAAATAAAGCGCGGTGTTGAGCGTGAAGCGTTACGAATTAAGCCAAACGGTGCTCTGTCGCAAGAGCCTCATCCCAAAGCGTTAGGTTCAGCGTTAACACACGACACGATAACCACAGACTTTTCTGAATCGTTGTTAGAGTTTATTACGCCACCTGAAAGTAGCGCTGTTAAAACTATTACGCAGTTACAAGATGTTCATAAGTACACCATTGATAATATTGGCGATGAGCAAATTTGGCCGCTTAGCATGCCGTGTTTTATCGAAGATGAAGCGCATATCCCTATTGCTTATTTTGGCGAGTCAAATATTGGCAAAATGAAGCGTGTATATCGAATTGGGTTAAAAAACCGCTACGGCAGTATGATGCAGGCGATTGCTGGTGTGCATTTTAACTTTTCTTTCTCTGATGATTTCTGGAAGCAATGGGCTGAGCTTAATGGTACTGAGCATAGCCAAGATCAGACATCAGCCGACTACTTTTCATTGATCAGAAACTACCGTCGCTACTGCTGGATAATTCCTTATCTATATGGCGCTTCGCCTGCGTTGTGTAGCTCGTTTTTAAAAGGAAAAGAACACGCATTGCCGTTTGAAAAAGTCGGTAAGGGCACGTATTACATGCCGTATGCTACCTCTCTAAGAATGAGTGACTTGGGATATACCAGTGCTGAGCAGTCATCGCTTAAAATCTGCTATAACCAGTTAGATAATTATGTTCGCTTACTTCGTGGCGCTATGGATACGCCGTCCAATCGTTTTAGTAGCTTTGCTGCTGGCGACGGTGGTAACTATCAGCAGCTCAGCCGTAATATTTTACAGATTGAGAACGAGCTGTATTCGCCGATACGCCCCAAGCAACCTACGCAATCGATGGAAAAGCCTACCGATGCCCTGGTAAAACGTGGCATCAGCTACATTGAAGTGCGTGCGTTAGATGTAAATCCCTTTTCGCCAATTGGTATTAGCCAAACCCAATTTGATTTTCTTGATGTGTTCTTGTTGACCTGTTTATTGAAGCCTAGTGCGGAGTTAGACGAAGCGCAGTTAAATGAAGCTAAAGACAACATGAATAGAGTGGTATTAGAAGGCAGAAAACCTAATTTGGCGCTTATTCGCGATAATGAGGAAACAACATTAACGGCGTGGGCTTCATCATTGTTTGACGAGTTTGAGCAAGTGGCAGAGATACTCGACTTGGCAAATGACACAACGCGATATAGTGACGCGGTTGCCGCAGAGTCGATGAAAGTGGCGAATCCAGGGCTAACCCCTTCAGGCGTGCTTTTAGAGGAATTGCTTAAACATGACAAAGATAATGGTGTTTACGGCCTAGAGTTAGCTGCACGTTATCAAGAGCAGATGAAAGGGTTCGCTTATCAGCAAACTACGGAAGCTATGTTTACAGAGGCTGCTGAGACGTCGTTAGCTGCGCAAGCGGATGTGGAAGCTGCAGATACCAAAGACTTCGATAGCTTTATTCGTGATTATTTCAACGAACCGTTAGCAAAAAAAAACGCCTGATAGAAATCAGGCGTTGAAGGTTCCAGGGAAACACACATTTTACTAGAACATAAGTTAAGACAAGCTATGCATCAAAAGTTCAAACCGTTGTGCATTTTTTTATCAAGTTTGGTCGTGCTTTTTCCGCTGTTTATCGCTGGATGCGCTACAACACCACCGAAAGACAGCAGTAATTTGTGCGAAATCTTCTTTGAGAAAGATGATTGGTACGATGCAGCAGCCGACGCGCGTGATAAATGGGGTGTGCCAATTCATGTGCCTATGGCGATGATGTATCAAGAAAGCTCCTTTCGCCACGATGCCTTGCCTCCCCGTGATTACGTATTTTTCGGCTTAGTCCCTTGGGGCAGAGTAAGCTCCGCTTATGGCTATTCGCAAGCTAAGACACCCACATGGGCTGACTATATGCGCGAAACCGACAACAGCGGCGCTGACCGCGACGATTTCGAAGATGCTATCGACTTCATGGGCTGGTTTATCTATAAGTCTCAAAAGGTGAATGGTATTTCGAAGTGGGATGCTTACGCCCAATACTTGAATTACCATGAAGGCTGGGGTGGCTATAAACGTAGAAGTTACGACCGCAAACCTTGGCTGAAGAAGGTTGCATCTAAAGTAAAAGCACGATCATTACGCTACGCAACCCAGCTTAAAACCTGCGAAGAAGAGCTAAGCAAAGGCTGGTTCATGAAGTTGTTTAGCTAGAAATGCAGACACCCATTTTCAACATAGACACCCACTTAATAAATTTGGACACTCACAGATTTCCAAATCTTGGACATTAATGGGTGTCCAAGTTTTTTGGTTCACTCGGCGAGAAAGGGGTGAGAAGAAACCCACATAAGGCGAAACTTAATCAATTAACCCGAAGCAGGTAGAAAAACTATCCCAAGGTTCGGTTTTTCTTTCTTGCGTATTAATCCACTATAAGCATCAAATATCCACACCAAAATTTAAGCATGCCGCGTCCTCGTAAGTCACTAATATGTTTAGAAGACACTCCTTACTATCATTGCGTTTCTCGTTGTGTGCGAAGAGCATTTCTATGCGGTAAAGACAAGTTTAGCGGAAGAAGCTACGAGCACAGAAGGCAATGGGTTGAGAATCGGCTGCTTAAGCTCGCAAGTGTTTTTGCAATCGATGTTTGCGCTTATGCAGTAATGAGCAACCATACCCATACTGTATTGCGTGTTGATAAGGGGCATGCGCTTGCAATGAGCCCTGAGGAAGTTCTGAGTCGGTGGCATACTCTTCACAATGGAACTTTGCTCACTCGTCAATTTATGAATAAAGAACAGAGGCCTGGCCTCTCTGAAGCGCAAGTGAAAACGGTACTATCTTGTGTGGAGATGTATAGAAAGCGTTTATACGATATCAGTTGGTTCATGCGGCTTCTTAATGAGTTTATTGCGAGAAAAGCAAACAAGGAGGATGAATGCACAGGGCGCTTTTGGGAAGGGAGGTTTAAGTCTCAGGCTTTACTAGATGAATCAGCGTTATTGGCCTGTATGGCCTATGTTGACTTAAACCCCATTAGAGCTAGTAATGCGAATACGCCTGAAAAGTCCATGTATACCAGTGTGAAGCGTCGTATAGCAAAGGCGAAAAAGAATAAACAACCCCAAGAGTTACTTCCATTTATTGGTGATTCACAAGATAGTAAGGTAAAAGGCTTACCTTTTCGGTTAGATGATTATTTGCAGTTAGTCGATCAAACCGGTAGACAGCTAAGAAGTAACATCAAAGGAGCGATCCCGCGAAATTGCGAGCCTATTTTATCCCGTACTGGTTTAACACAAACAGATTGGTCAGCCGTTGTAAGCTCTATTGAGAGTAACTTCTCCAGTAAGATAAGCTTGGCACTGGTAAAACGAAAAACTGGATTGAGCCCTCAATTAGCCTGCTGAACTTGAATTCGCTATCCCAACTTATGTAATTCAAATCAATAAGTACTGAGGGAGTTAATGCCTGTTTTTTAGTAACCTCAGTAATTCTTCTGATATTAAACGCCACATTTAACCAACCCGTCCGCACAGTATAACCGGACAGAAAAAAGTGTCCGTTCGGACACTTTAATAACCGTTTATCTAATAAAGTCATTATTAATCATTCAGTTAACTTTTGGCGCGTTATTCGTAGTACTAGTTTACACTCCTAACAGAAACTAGATGAATATGTTGCTTTTTCACTTTATCAGCCTACCTATTGTTATTTTTATTATTGTAGTGTTGCTCGCTAATTTTGAGTCAGTAAGTCATGAGGATGTCTTATGATTCAGGATACTAGTAGTCAGGATACCGTTGTTGTAACGCAGCCGTCGCGAAAAAAATGGGTGGGTGTCTTAGCTATACTCTTAATAGTGGGTGTCTTCGGATATTTTTTTCTTTTTTCTAGCTCAACCGCCGGTCTATCTAGCAGTCGTGATTCGCTAAAATTCAGTGTAGTAACAAAAGGCGAACTGATTAGGGATATCGTCACCACTGGCAGAATAATCGCTTCAAATGCCCCGCAATTGTATAGCCCTGAGCAGGGCTATGTACTTTTAAAAGTAAAGCCCGGAGACTCGGTAGAAAAAGGGGATATTGTAGCAATAGTCGATTCTCCCGAACTGCAGAATACTATGAAGCAAGAGCAATCCGCGCTAGCAAGCTTGAAAAGTGATCTTGCTAGGCAAGAGCTTGATGTACGTAGACAGGCACTGTTATTAAACAAACAAGCTGATATTGCTAACGTAGAATTGGTTGCCGCCCAGCGAGAAGAAAAAAGAGCAAAATTGTCAATTAAAGATCACCTCATAAGCCAGATAGATTTAGAAGAGGCGCTAGATAATTTAGCCAAAGCACAAGTGACTTATAAGCACGCCATTAGTGAAATTGAACTAGCAACAGACACGTTAGCCTTTGAGCTTAAGACCACGAAAGAGAAGGTCGCCAGGCAAGCTCTAGTTGTTGATGACCTTACCCGCCAACTTGCCGATTTAACTATTAAAGCCAGCGTGTCTGGTGTCGTGGGGAATGTACTGATTCAGCCGAATGCGCTTGTGGCCAAAAATGAGCCATTAATGAAATTGGTAGATTTAACGGCTTATGAAGCTGAGCTAAATGTTGCTGAAAGCTACGCAAATGAGTTGGGGTTAGGGATGAGTGTTGAATTAAAAGTGGGTGTCCAAAAAGTGATTGGCACACTGGCTTCAATATCCCCAGAAGTTGTCGATAGGCAAGTTATTGCAAGGGTACGCTTCCCTGAAAACAGCGTGCAATCAATTCGTCAAAATCAGCAGGTGTCAGCACGAATATTGTTAGAGAACAAAAGTGATGTACTCAAGGTAGAACGTGGGAGTTTTCTTCAAGCAGGAGGCGCAACGGCCTATTTAGTTACCGGTGATCTGGCCGAGCGAATAGACATTCAGATTGGCGCAACTAGCATCCGAGAAGTCGAAATTCTCAGCGGCCTGGAAGAGGGTGATCAAATAATAGTTTCAAATTACGAACAGTTTAATCAAGCGTCTACAGTACTTCTGCGCTAATAAAAAGGATAAATAGCAATGTTAACCATGAACAACGTAAGCAAAATATATCAGACGAACAGTGTACAAACTCATGCGCTAAGAGATTTTTCGCTAACCGTAAATGAAGGCGAGTTTATTGCGGTAACAGGGCCTTCTGGCTCTGGGAAAACAACATTTTTAAACATTGCTGGTTTGCTGGAACCGTTCACATCAGGCCAATATACCTTAGATGGCGTGGATATCGGTGGATTGTCAGATAATCAAACTGCCGACTTAAGAAACCAAAAAATTGGTTATATATTTCAGGGTTTCAATCTAATACCTGATTTGAATTTATATGAAAATGTCGAAGTGCCCCTGCGTTATCGGGGCATTGCCGCAAAAGAGCGTAAAGTAAGAATTGAACAATGTTTAGAGCAAGTTGGTTTGGCCAGCCGAGCTAAACATTTACCGCAACAGTTGTCTGGCGGGCAACAGCAACGTGTTGCAATCGCACGAGCTCTTGCGGGCAAGCCTCGTTTCTTACTTGCCGATGAACCTACGGGAAATCTGGACAGCCTGATGGCCCGCCAAGTTATGGAGCTACTTGAAGAGATAAACAAAAATGGCGCCACGATTGTAATGGTAACCCATGATGCCGAATTAGCGCGCCGAGCGCCTCGGAATATTCAAGTCGTAGATGGGCAGTTAGCCGACTTTACCTTATATCAGGGTAAGCCGTCTTTAGCAGCCACCCTCGACAATAAAACCGTTGTTGCGTCAGGAGTGTAATATGTTTCTCCACTATATTGATTTAAGTTGGCGAAGCATAAAACGCACGCCCGTCATTAGCTTTTTAATGGTGTTTGCCATTGCCATTGGTATAGGGCTTACTATGACCAGTCTGTCAGTTTATCACATGATGTCGATGGACCCCATTCCCCACAAAAGCAGCGCGATTTATTATCCTCAGCTAAATATTATGGACGATGGTCGTGAGTGGCATTCATCTGACAACCTGCCGTATCAACTTACTTATCAAGATGCCGTTAATCTGTACAACGCAGACATTTCAGTCCCCAAGTCACCTAGTTTTAGAAGTGGCTTCTCTGTACACCTAAATTCGCCCGACGTTAAACCTACCATGGAGCCCGCGCGAATGGTGAATAGAGAGTTCTTTTCTATCTTCGACCGACCTTTTATTTATGGCGCACCTTGGTCTTTACACTCACAAGACACCCATGAATATGTAGTGGTGATATCAGAAAAAATTAATAACCGTTTATTTGCAGGTAAAGACTCGGTTGGCCAACATATTTACCTTGATAATAACAGTTACCGAATTGTGGGTGTCTCAGCCAATTGGGACCACCATGTGAAGTATTATGACGTGAACAACGGTGCGTTTAACTCCTCTGAACAGCTCTATATTCCTTTCGCTATTGGCGCGCTGGAAGAAATTACCACCTGGGGAAACTTAAACGGGTGGAAGCATGAGGGAATTAAGAACTATCAAGATTTAATGCATTCAGAACATGTGTGGATTCAATTTTGGGTACAGTTGAATACGGAAGCAGAGAAGCAACAATTCGCCAATTTTCTTATGACTTACATGGAAGATCAAAGAGAAAAAGGCCGCTTCAACCGAGAAACGTTGGAATACAAGCTTCGAAACGTGACGGAATGGCTGGAGTACAACTCAGTGGTATCTGAAGACAATCGTATTCTGGTGGGGTTGAGTTTTATGTTTCTATTAGTGTGTGTGTCCAACATTTTAGGGTTGCTGCTGGCGAAGTTTTTAAAGCGGGCGCCAGAGGTGGGTGTCCGGAGGGCACTCGGTGCCAGTAAACGTCATATATTTGCCCAGCATATTGTCGAAGTGTCGGTGATTGGGCTAGCCGGTGGCTTGTTAGGAATTGTGATTGCGCAAATTGGGTTATGGGGAATTCGGGTGACCAACAGCTATTATGATGCCCTAGCAACTATGGATGTCTCAATGTTACTCGCTGCGCCAATTATCGCCCTTGTGGCCAGTTTCTTGGCTGGATTGTACCCAGCTTGGTTGGTGTGCAGAACACAACCCGCTATCTACTTAAAAAGCCAATAAGGAGCAGGCTATGTTAGACATTAAACCTATCTTCAATGCAATACGCCGTTCCAAAATTGGCGCCGTGCTTCTGTTACTTCAAATAGCGCTTACCATGGCGATTGTTAGCAATGCTGCATTTATGATTAATGATCATGTTTCGTATCTTCGCGAAGATACAGGGTTCCCAGAAAAGGAAATTTTTAGCTTGTCGGTTATGACATTCGGGACAGACCGCTCCCTCAGCCAACAAGCAGAACTCGATGAAACAATGATTCGAAGCCTCCCTGGCGTAATTGACGCAAGTTTAGTTCAAGCAGTGCCTTTGTCAGGCGGTGGTTCTACATCATCAGTGAGGTTGAAGCCATCTCCAGAGAAATCTAAATCCATCAGCGTGCCTTATTATTATATGGACGAACATGGTTTAAATACCTTCGGTATAAAACTTTTAAAAGGGCGAAACTTTAGGCCAGAAGAGGTTATTGTTGGTAATGACTTCACCGGTAACGGCCCCAACACAATTATTGTCTCTCAAGCCTTTGCCGAAGCATTATTTTCCGATGGTGGGGCGCTGGGAGAAACGGTTTATCTTAAAAATAGACCCCTTGAAATTATCGGAATAGTGGGAACAATGAAAAGCCCTTGGCCTAATGGTATGCGAGATAAAACCACGGCTATTGTGCCGTTTATGGATGTCCAAAATTATCAACATATCCTAGTTCGTACAGATAAAACTGAACGAGCTAACATCATGGCGAACATTGAACAGAATATGTTGGACGTTTACGATAAGCGGGTCATTATTAATGTGGACGGGTTAGATAAAACCAAAGAAAACTATGACGCCACCGATGTGCTCATGATGCGTATGTTGATTGTACTTGTTGTTATTCTTCTACTGGTGACTGCACTTGGCATATTTGGGCTTACGCAATTCAACATTAGCAAACGCACAAAACAAATTGGTACCCGCCGAGCGCTAGGGGCAAGAAAGTCTGCTATCGTAAGGTATTTTTTAGTCGAAAATACCATGGTCTGTATAGCGGGTTTAGTGATAGGGGGATTAGCGGCAGTGGTTTTAGGTGATGTAATGATGAAATCCTACTCTATTTCATCATTAGAACCCGAGTTCATTGTGGGTACTGCCGTGTTCATTTTTGTAATGAGCCTACTGGCCGTTATTGTTCCCGCCATGCGAGCCGCTAATATTTCACCCAGTATTGCTACTCGCAGTATATAAGTCGTATTTAAGAAGTGTAGACATGACCAAAGTCTTAATTGTTGATGACAACGCCGCTGTATTAGAGGCGTTATCACTATTGCTAGAAATTCATGGTTACGAAGTGGTGACAGCCACAACGCCAAAAGCGGCGCTGCAGATAGTCAATTACCAAGCTATCGGGCTAGTGTTGCAAGATATGAACTTCAGTGCAGACACAACCTCAGGCGAGGAAGGGCGCGAGCTCTTCTTCGCGCTGCGTCAGTTAAATCCGCTATTACCCATTATTCTCATCACGGCGTGGACAGAGCTAGAACAAGCGGTAGAGTTGGTAAAAGCAGGCGCAGCTGACTACATTCCAAAGCCGTGGGATGATAGTAAGCTTATTACCACCATTAAAAACCTCGTGGCGCTAGGGCAAGCCGCCAGCCAAAATAGAGTGTTGAAGCAACAAGCGGCAAATTTTGACAATACCCGCCAAGCAGCCGTAAGTATTGGGTTGGTGTACGAAAGCGCAGCCATGCAGCGGGTAGTAGATATGTCGGTGCAGGTGGCTAAATCTGATGTACCGGTACTCATCACTGGGCCTAATGGAAGCGGAAAGGAAAAGATTGCAGAACTCATTCAATCTCAATCACCCCTTAATCAGTCAGCATTTGTGAAGGTAAACGCGGGCGCCCTTCCTCAAGAGCTTATTGAAGCAGAGCTCTTTGGCGCAGAAACCGGCGCGTTTACCAGCGCTAACAAAACGCGAATTGGCCGTTTTGAAGCCGCCCACCAAGGAACCTTGTTTTTAGATGAAATCGGCAATTTGCCGCTGTCAGGCCAGGTCAAATTATTGCGCGTATTGCAAACGGGTGAATTTGAAAAGCTAGGGTCGGTGAAAACACAAAAAACAGACGTAAGGATAATATCGGCCACCAATTCTGATTTAACTCGCGACATCGCAAACGGCGCATTTCGCGAGGATTTGTTTTATCGCCTCAATGTCATCGAAATTAATGTGCCGCCCCTTAATGAGCGAGGAGATGATGTGTTGGCCTTAGCAAAGCATTTTTTACCAGGTCGAGATATTAGCCTCACTGGGCAGCAGGCGCTACAAGCCTATGCGTGGCCAGGAAATGTGCGTGAGCTTGAAAATGTATGTCGACGAGTCAGTATATTACATCCAGATGGTACGCTGGATGCTGATGACTTCGGTTTACCCTCTATTAGCGGTGAGGTGAATACAGAGCGAAAAGGGGGAAAAGAGCCGAGCAAATCAGAGATTGAGGCGGCGCTTACAGAATTTAACGGCACTATATCTAAAGTGGCAAGGTACTTAGGGTTATCCAGACAAGCGCTTTACCGCCGGCTAGATAAATATGGAATTGATTATAAATCGTGAGGTTAATTAAAAATAAGCTTCGGGTCGCGGCGCTTTGTGCCACAGCAATAGGCATGGCGCCTATGTTGTATGTAAGCGACCTGTCGGTTGTTCAAAAAGCTTTGCTTGTCCTTGTGTCTTTATGCTTATGTACACTTGCTGTGAAAGTTTGTACGGCGCCAATAAACAAACAATTAGAGGCGCTTAAAATAGGTTTGCTCAATTTTAAAGACGGTTAGTTTTCGTCAACACTGTCTTGTAAATCAAACGACGAGTTTAAAACCTTATTCCAGCTTTATAACGATACCGCAGAAACCCTTCGCCGAGAAAAGCAGTGGTTGTATCAACGAGAGCTAATGCTAGATAAAGTGCTGCATAGTTCACCTGACGTTTTATTGTTAGTGAACGATCAGATGCATGTGGTGCTAAGTAACCGCCAAGCCTGCGAGTTCTTCCATCCAACAACTAGGGTGGAGGATACAGGCTCTGAGGAAAATGGCGCTGGTACGAATAAGTTGGGCGCCAGTAAGTTGGCTGCTAGCAGTTCGGGTACCAGGAGCTTAGAAGGTTACACCCTCGGTACTTTACTTAACAATAAACCAGACACGCTAAAAGATGTTTTGCTAGAAAATCGAGAAGGGCTATTTACTTTGCCTCAGGGGGCTAGCGGCATTCAAACATGGCATATGTCTACAGGAACGTTTTTATTAAATAATCAAACTCACCGACTGTATATTCTTAAGCAAATGACGCGAGAGCTTAACCGACAAGAAGTATCGGTGTGGAAAAAGGTAATAAGAGTAATTAGTCACGAGCTCAATAATTCCTTGGGGCCTATTTCTAGCCTATTACATAGCGGCCAAATTGTAGGCCAACAAAATGGTGATGCCCGTCTGGTGCGTGTGTTCCATACTATTGAAGAACGTATCGCCCACTTAAACCAATTTGTTCAAGGGTATGGAAGATTTGCAAAATTGCCTCCACCAGTTTTAGCAACAATTGATTGGGATAAAATAACGGCGCAACTCAGCAATCAATGTGACTTTAAGTTAACCATGCAAGAGGCTGTTGAGGTGAAAGCCGATGCAGTCCAATTAGAGCAGCTATTAATTAACTTACTTAAAAATGCCCATGAGTCGGGAGGCGACCCACAGGATGTGGAGCTCGTCATTAAACAAACGGCTTCTCAAGTTATTATTGAAGTACTCGATAGCGGAAAAGGCATGACGGATAGCGTGATGACGAATGCGCTGGTTCCTTTTTATTCCACTAAAGCTAATGGGAGTGGATTAGGGTTAGCGCTATGCCGAGAAATAACGGATGCGCATAATGGCCACTTAGTAATTCAAAACCGAAAAAATAAGGGGTTATGTGTGCGTTTTATTATTGATAAAACCACAAAGTAGCAGGCAAAAAAATAGGGGAACAGACGGGCGTCTGTTCCCCTTACGACGCTAAGCCAAGACCGTTTTTAACCTACGTCGAACAGGCATGTACAATGTATTGCAAATGAGAATGATTTGCAATGGCATTCTAGATTATTTTTAATTTTTTTATACATTGATCTCGATCAACTTCTCTACATCCCTTCTATTTACCGTATTTCAGACTTGATCCAGATCACAAACCTTCGCCAAGAAATCGCTATCATTACCTTATTAACCCTGTGAGGAGAAACACTATGTTACTAAGTATGATTTCAGATCCCGTTGTATGGGGCTCGCTTTTAGGTATTGGTATTATTATTGGAATGGGCGTGTTTTATACCTACCTATTTATGCACAACAGCGCAGAACTTGATAAGTAAAAATTGTTTTGCCTGTATGTCGCGGCGTTTGACATGAATTAGGTAAATGATAGGTCAAGAACTCAGTAACGATAACTACGTTCACTATCGCTTATATTCTGGCGTGGGCACATCTAGCAACACAAGCAATGCCGCTTGTCCGCCGTATTCAAGTGGCGCTTGATGGAAAGCATTCACGTGTGGATGCTGTATTAAGTAGTGGGGGAGTGCATTTTTTAAAACGCCCTGTCCAAACCCGTGCATAATAGAAACACAATCTACCGACTCTTTTCGGGCGGTATAAATTAATGAGGCTATTTCTGTTTTTGCCATTTCTCGGGTCATACCGTGCAAATCCAGCAGAAACTCAGGGGAATAGTCTCCTCGTCTAAGCTGTTTTAGTACATGCGTTGGCACGCCTTCTCGGCAATACCGCATGGGGCCTTCTTGCGGAAGTACGGCTTGGTACATATCGGAAAAACTAAAACTCGCCGCTACCTGCTTACTGCCTTTTAGGTCTTTAACCCCTGCTAATTGCTTTTTCTTTTCAAGGGCGACTTTCTTATTCGGAACAATCTTGTCCTGCTCCATGGGCTTTACACCTTGCACAGCATCAGCAAATGAGAAGGTATCTTCAATCACTTTTGGCTTCTCAATGCCTTTTTTCATGGCTTTTAGTTCTTTTTTAAATGCTTTCATTATGAACCGATATGCAAATTAACGTGGGCGCAGGCGTTATCTTTGGGTATGATACCAGCTTTCATATTCCTGATGTACCCAAGCTCTTATGACCGACAAGTTTTACTTAGAAGAAGCCATCGAAGATTTACACAGCATACTTGATATGATTCGGTGGGCTACCAGTCGATTTAACGACGCCGCCCTCTATTTTGGTCATGGTACCGATAACGCTTGGGATGAAGCATTAAGCCTTACCATGCAAGCGCTACACTTGCCGCATTCGTTATCTGAGCATGTTGGCGACAGCATGTTGTCATCAAGACTCACAAAAAGTGAGCGCGAAAAAATTGCTGAGCTTGTTTTAAAACGAGTTCAAACCCGTATGCCTCTGCCTTACATTACCAACGAAGCTTGGTTTTGCGGCATGCCATTTTACGTTGATGAGCGCGTGCTTATCCCTCGATCTCCGTTTGCAGAACTGATTCAAAATAATTTTGAGCCCTTCGTTAAAGAAGCACCGTCGCATATTTTAGATATGTGCACAGGGGGTGGTTGTATTGCTATTGCGCTTGCGCATGCGTACCCCGACTCACAGGTTGATGCGGTAGATATAAGCGAAGATGCCCTTGAAGTGGCCGATATTAATATTCAAGAGCATCAATTAAGTCACCGTGTTTACCCTATTCATTCTGATTTATTTACTAATTTAACCGGGCAGAAGTACGATTTAATCGTATCAAACCCACCTTATGTTGATGCTGAAGACATGGCCGACTTACCTGATGAATATCATCACGAGCCCGAGCTTGCATTAGCAGCCGGAGACGACGGGTTAGAACTTGTGGATATTATGCTGCGTGAAGCACCACAATACCTAACCGATAACGGCTGGTTGTTCATTGAAGTGGGTAACAGCGAAGTGCACATGGACACTCGTTTCCCAGGCCTTGAAGTCATTTGGCTTAGCTTTGAAAATGGCGGGCAGGGGATATTTGCCGTGAACAGCTCAACATTAAAAAACTATTTTAACAGCAAGGATTAATTCTCGATTATGTCAGGCAACAGCTTTGGAAAACTCTTCACCGTTACCACATTTGGAGAAAGCCACGGTATCGCCATTGGCGGTGTTGTTGATGGTTGCCCTCCTGGCCTCACGTTAAGTGAAGCTGATTTACAGGGCGATTTAGACAGACGTAAGCCTGGTACATCCCGTTATACCACCGCCCGTCGTGAAGATGATGAAGTGCAAATTTTGTCTGGCGTGTTTGAAGGAAAAACGACGGGTACCAGTATTGGTTTGTTGATTAAAAACAAAGATCAACGAAGCCAAGACTACTCAAATATTGCCGACCGTTTTCGCCCAGGCCATGCCGATTATACCTACGATCAAAAGTATGGTTCACGTGATTATCGTGGTGGTGGTCGCTCGTCTGCCCGTGAAACTGCGGTACGTGTTGCTGCGGGTGGTATTGCCAAAAAGTATTTAAAAGAAGTGCATGGCGTTGAAGTACATGGCTACCTTTCTCAATTAGGGCCTATTAGCGTTGAAAACGTTGACCATGCGGTGACGAATACCAATCCTTTTTTCTGCCCTGATGAAAGCAAACTCGAAGCGCTAGATGAATACATGCGCGAGCTAAAGAAATCTGGCGATAGCATCGGTGCTAAAGTTTCAGTCGTGGTAAAAAACGTACCAGTGGGTTTGGGCGAGCCAGTATTCGATAGATTAGATGCCGATATTGCGCACGCTATGATGAGCATTAATGCGGTTAAAGGCGTAGAGATTGGCGACGGTTTTGAGGTTATTAACCAAAAAGGCAGTGAGCACCGTGATACGCTTTCACCTGAAGGTTTCCAATCAAACCATGCGGGTGGCGTATTAGGCGGTATTTCAACAGGACAAGATCTTGAAGTACATATGGCACTTAAACCAACATCTAGTATTTCAGTGCCAGGTAAAACCATCAACAAGCAGGGTGAAGAAATCGAAATCATCACCAAAGGTCGTCACGACCCTTGTGTCGGTATTCGTGCGGTGCCTATTGCTGAAGCGATGATGGCGATTGTATTGATGGATCACTACTTGCGTCACCGTGCGCAAAACGCTTCTGTGGTATCGACTACCGTAGCTATTGCAGGTCAGGCAGGTCAGGCAGGTAAAGCTGAATAAGCGCTAACTAAGCGATAAGAAAACAGCGCGTCAGTATAATATACCATCCAGCTTATCCCCTTCATACGCCACAGGTAACGTTACCTGTGGCGCTATCGCATACGGAGTTGTGCAGTGCCATTCGCTAAATTGCCTTTTGCTAACCATAAATCACTCATTGTTCTCGCGTTAACCTATTGGCTGTACTTTGGTCAGTTAGGTGTTTTGGTCCCTTACTTGGGAATATTTCTCGATGGTCGTGGTTTTAGCTCTGCTGAAATAGGGGAGCTTTTTGCAGTGATAACCCTTGCACGTATCTTAGGGCCAGGAATATGGGCGGGCATTGCTGATAAAAAAGGCAACGCGGTGAGTGTGTTAAGGCTGGGTAGTTTTCTTACCGTGGCAACTTTCTGTTCCGTATTCTTGTTCGAAGGATTTTGGGGGCTTACCCTTTCTTTCGGCTTAATGATGATGTTTTGGACCGCGGTACTACCTCAATTAGAGGTTATCACCATGAAGTCAGTAGAAGGCACTAAAGCCAGCTACGGGCTTATAAGGTTGTGGGGAAGCATTGGCTTTATATGCTTAACGGTAGGTGTAGGTAAAGCCTTAGATAGCTTTTCTACTGAAACGCCAGTAATAGCGAGTGTGGGCGTGTTATTGCTGTTGTTCGTGACCACGTTATTCATTCAAGCGCCTAAAGCCAGTGCCGAGAAACACACGGCCGTAGGCAGTATTTGGCAGTACGCCAAACAGCGCCCGTTTGTAGTTTTCATCTTTGCTTCTATATGCTTACAAATTAGCTTCGGAGCCTATTACGGCTTTTTCGCGTTGTATATGCGCGACCTTGGCTACAGCGGTCAGCAAACTGGTTTATTTATCGCCCTGGGCGTACTGGTTGAAGTGGGTATTTTTCTTATTGCTAGCCGTTTAACTGCACGTTTTGGCGTGTGGAATCTGTTATTCGCCAGCTTGTTATTAACCGCACTGCGTTGGTACGCATTAGCATCTGCTGCCGATAGCATGGCGGTGATATTACTCAGCCAAGTTATTCATGCACTCAGTTTCGGGTTAACCCATGCGGTGTCTGTGCACTTCATTCATCAATTTTTACCACCTGCATTTCACAGCCGAGGTCAAGCCATTTATATTAGTGTGGCATTTGGGTTCGGTGGTGCGTTCGGTAACTATATGGCAGGGCAGCAATGGGACCAAGGAGCCAACGCGTACGAAACCTTTGCCACCGCAGCGGTGTTCTCGGCGATAGGGGCGGCTTCCTTGTTTTTCTGTAAGCGTAAGCACCTTATGTAGAAGTTATTCTTATCAAAGACTATTGTTCAAAAGCGCTGCCAAAAATTAGCCTACTTACAATAACTGACTATACTGTGAGAGACGCAACACGAAAAAGGTAGGAAGAATCGATGGCATCATGGAGCGATACTCTGCGCCATAGATATAGGCTTTATTGTCAGCATTCTTCTTGTATTAAAGAGGAGTGTTAGCATGAATACACGCTCTGATATGGTGTGTTATAAAAAGTTTCCCCATGCCGCTTATAGCATTGAGATTGTGGGCTCTACACTTATTAGTGAATTAGTCGGTCAATGGTCTACTGAAATATCAAATAGCTATATTGCTGATGTTAAGCAGGAAGTATCGTCAAAATTTAATAAGCGTTGGCTGCATATCGTGTTATTGGATAAGTGGGATTTGACCACATTTGATGCCATGGACAAGTTTACCGAATACGGAATATGGTGTTACGAAAAGGGTGTTAAAGCAACGTTTTATGTATACCAAACTAACCCCGTCAAACGATACCAACTGGCTAAAATGCTACCCGAACGAGCCAAAGATTACGTCAGCTTTCACGTGCTGAGTATCGATGACGCGTTTCTCTACGCCTCTGAAAATGGTTTTCTTGATGACCCTAAGCCAAATCAAACAATTAAAACACTGAATGCCTGACATACCCCTGCCTTTGCAGCAGTAAGTCAGGCTCCTGTGTGCAACTAAGAATGTGCATATGAGTGATTGCCCCGCATATCAGAAGGTGAAAGGTACAATCATTTACTGGTTCGACACTCGGCCAGTAGGGTAGGAAGCCCGGCACTGTTTTCTTGCTCAAGTCTTACATCAAACTTCCACAATCTATGAAGATGACGCATAACCTCACCTTTGGAGTTTCCTAAGGGAATACCATGTTGAGGAACGTAGCGAAGGGTTAAAGACCGATCGCCTCTTACATCAACGTTATATACCTGAATATTAGGCTCCAAATTACTCAAATTATATTGGGCGGAGAGCTTTTCTCTAATGGTCCGATAGCCGTTCTCATCGTGAATAGCACTGACGCTTACATAGGAATTACTCGCGTCGTCCTCTAAGGCAAATAATTTGAAATCTCGCATTAGCTTGGGTGACAAAAACTGACTAATAAAGCTTTCATCTTTAAAGTTGTGCATGGCGAAATGCACGGTTTCAAGCCAATCTTTACCAGCGATAGTTGGCAAGTATTCATAATCTTCTTTGGTGGGAGACTGGCACACCCGTTTGATATCCATGAACATCGAGAACCCTAATGCATAAGGGTTGATACCAGAATAGTATGGGCTGTTGTAATCGGGCTGCATGACTACGCTGGAATGACTGTGCAAAAACTCCATCATAAAGCGGTCGCTGACTAATCCCTCGTCGTACATTTTATTTAGAATGTGGTAATGCCAAAAACAGGCCCAGCCTTCATTCATTACTTGAGTTTGTTTTTGTGGGTAGAAGTACTGAGATACCTTGCGCACAATGCGCACAATTTCGCGTTGCCAGGGTTCTAACAGTGGCGCATTCTTTTCAATGAAATACAGTAAGTTCTCTTGTGGCTCGGAAGGAAAACGTAGGGTGTTTGTATCTTTACTTTTAGGGTTGTCCGGCAAGGTTCGCCACAGCTCATTAACCTGTGACTGCAAATACTGAGCACGTTCTTCTTGACGGGTTTTCTCTTCCTGAAGCGATATTTTTTGTGGTCTTTTATATCGGTCCACACCGTAATTCATTAACGCGTGACAAGAATCAAGAATGTTCTCAACTTCTTCTACACCATGTTTTTGCTCACATTTAGCAATGTACTTCTTGGCAAATACCAAATAGTCGATAATGGAACTGGCATCTGTCCAAGTTTGAAAAAGGTAGTTACCTTTAAAGAAAGAGTTGTGGCCATAGCAGGCATGCGCCATTACCAACGCTTGCATAGTAATGGTATTTTCTTCCATTAAGTACGCTATGCAAGGGTCAGAATTAATCACAATTTCATAGGCCAAGCCCATTTGGCCCCTGCGGTACTGTTGTTCGGTTTGAATAAACTTTTTACCAAACGACCAATGCGTATAGTTTAGTGGCATACCTATGCTGGCGTACGCATCCATCATTTGTTCAGCGGTAATAACTTCAATTTGGTTAGGGTAGGTGTCTAGCTTAAAATCTTTAGCAATACGGTCTATTTCTGTTTCATACTCGGTGAGTAATGAAAACGTCCAATCTGGGCCGTCATCTAATTTATGTTTTTGACGCGCTGCACTTAAAGACATGGGCTAACCTCCTTGCGCACTAAACTGCTCAGTACGCTTAAATATTTCTCTGAATACAGGGTAAATATCATCCGGCGTTTGAATGTGTTTACATACTATATTGTCGGAAGATTGACTGACCCTTTCGTATTCTCGCCAAAGGGTTTGGTGTTGGCGTTCGGTTATTTCAATATAGGCAAAATAGCGGGTGGCGGGTAATAGGTTATTAACTAAAAGTGAGCTACATAAAGGCGAATCATCGGCCCAGTTATCGCCATCGGATGCTTGGGCCGCGTAGATATTCCAATTGCCATCGCTAAACCGTTCTCGCACGATTTCATCCATGAGCTTTAGTGCGCTTGAGACTATCGTACCGCCGGTTTCTTGAGAGTAAAAAAACTCCTGTTCGTCGACTTCTTTCGCTTGAGTATGATGCCTGATATACACCACCTCTACATTCTCGTAGGTACGGGTTAAAAACAAATACAGTAGAATATAAAAGCGTTTTGCTACATCTTTGGTCGCTTGATCCATAGAGCCTGAAACATCCATTAAGCAAAACATCACCGCTTTGCTGGTAGGAATAGGGCGCTTGTCGTAGTTTTTAAAACGTAAATCGAAGGTGTCGATAAAAGGGACTTTAGCCACTTTGGCTTTAAGTAGTGCGAGTTCTTTTTCAATTTCTTCAATGGCTAGTGCATTGTTAGTAGGCGCAGTCATCAGTATGGCTAACTGTTCTTCTAACTCTCTGATACGCTTTCGGGTAGAACCGGTTAACGCAATTCGTCTTGCCACCGATCCTTTAAGAGAACGAACAATGTCTAAGTTACTCGGCACACCGTCAGTTTGATACCCAGCACGATAGGTTTCATGTTGAATCACTTTATCAAACTGATTTTTCTTTAAATTAGGCAGCGCCAAGTCGTCGAACAAGATATCTAAATATTCGTCTTTCGAGATGGAGAAAACGAATTCATCTTCTCCGTCGCCGCTATTACCCGCTTCCCCTTCACCAGAACCTTGACCCGCGCCACCTGGTGGGCGGTCAATTTTATCGCCTGCAATGAATTGGTCATTACCGGGGTGGACAATATCTCGCTTGCCCCCTTTTCCGGTATGAAATACAGGTTCAGAAATATCGCGAGTAGGAATGCTTACCTGCTCGCCCGAGTCTAGGTCGGTAACAGAACGTTTGCCGACTGCATCGGTAACAGCACGCTTTATCTGTTGTTTGTAGCGTTTAATAAAGCGCTGTCTGTTTACCGTGCTTTTGCCTTTACTATTAAGTCTTCGGTCGATGAAATGCGCCATAACCACCTGCTTGTCATAGGGTGAACCACGAGTAAATAGCCCATTATGAGGCTTTACGAACTCGTAAATACCACTCACACAATAGTCTGACTTGCTTTTGTGTATAGCCTTTTTCCGTCATTCGATTTACAAAGTCGTCATGCTTTTTCTGTTCGTCGGCTGACCCTTTTGTATTAAACGAAATAACTGGCAGCAAATCTTCCGTGTTGGAAAACATTTTCTTTTCAATCACAGTGCGTAATTTTTCATAACTCGTCCACGATGGGTTTTTACCACCATTGTTGGCTCGTGCACGAAGTACGAAATTCACTATCTCATTACGGAAGTCTTTAGGATTGCTAATTCCCGCAGGTTTTTCAGTTTTCTCAAGTTCAGCATTTAGCGACGCGCGGTCAAAAAGTTGACCGGTTTCAGGGTCACGATACTCCTGATCTTGGATCCAAAAGTCTGCATAGGTGACATAGCGGTCGAAAAGATTCTGCCCGTATTCTGAGTAAGATTCTAAATACGCGGTCTGAATTTCTTTACCAATAAATTCAACATATTTTGGTATCAGATAGCCTTTTAAGAACTCTAAATATTGCTCACTTAAATCAGGTGGAAATTGTTCACGTTCAATCTGCCTTTCAAGCACATAAAACAAATGCACAGGGTTGGCAGCCACTTCTTGATGATCGAAGTTAAACACACGGGATAGTATTTTAAAGGCAAAGCGAGTGGACAACCCTTCCATGCCTTCATCTACGCCTGCATAGTCGCGGTATTCTTGGTATGACTTCGCTTTAGGATCGGTGTCTTTCAAGCTTTCCCCATCATAAACCCGCATTTTTGAGAACAAACTCGAGTTTTCAGGTTCTTTTAATCGAGATAGCACAGTGAACTGCGCTAAGCATTCCAAGGTATCTGGTGCGCACGGTGCCCCTTTTAGTTCACTGCTATCTAGCAGTTTACGGTAGATATGAATCTCTTCACTTACTCGCAAACAGTAGGGCACTTTAACAATGTAAACGCGGTCTAAAAAGGCTTCGTTATTCTTATTATTTCTGAAGGTTTGCCATTCTGACTCATTTGAGTGGGCTAAGATCAGGCCATCGAAAGGCAACGCTGAAAAGCCTTCCGTAGGATTATAGTTACCTTCTTGGGTGGCAGTAAGTAGTGGATGTAGCACTTTAATTGGCGCCTTAAACATTTCTACGAATTCCATCAATCCCTGGTTCGCTTTACACAGTGAGCCTGAATAGCTATAAGCATCTGGGTCGTTCTGTGCGTATTGTTCTAAGCGACGAATATCTACCTTACCTACCAAGGCTGAAATATCTTGATTGTTCTCATCGCCAGGTTCAGTTTTCGCAATACCCACCTGATCAAGCACAGAAGGGTAGACACGCACAACTTTAAATTGAGTAATGTCACCATTATATTCATGCAGACGTTTTCGTGCCCATGGTGACATAATGGTTTTTAAGTAGCGCTTCGGAATACCATACTCTTGCTCAAGTAGATGGCCGTCTTCTTTTGCATCAAATAAGCAAAACGGATGGTCGTTAACCGGCGAACCTTTAATGATGTAAATAGGAACGTGTTGCATCAGTTCTTTTAAACGTTCAGCTAACGACGATTTACCGCCACCTACAGGCCCCAATAAATAAAGAATTTGTTTCTTTTCTTCTAACCCCTGTGCGGCATGTTTTAGGTAAGAGACTATTTGCTCAATAGCTTCTTCCATACCATAAAATTCATTAAACGCGGGGTAGCGAGAAATCACGCGGTTTGAAAATATGCGACTCAGTGCGGGGTCCGTCGCGGTGTCTATCATTTGAGGCTCGCCAATGGCACTGAGCAATCGCTCAGCAGCATTTGCATAAGCTGCTGTGTCGTCCTTGCAAATCTCAAGGAACTCCTCAATGGTAAACTCTTCCTGCTTTCGTTCTTCGTATCGGTTTTGGTAATGTTCGAAAATACCCATGAATACCTCTTAAAAAAACGGTTGCCCGTAATTTCAGCTTAGTCGGTATTTAGAAATAGGAAACAAAAATCATAGTAAACTTTTGTATAGACGTGAAATGTTTGATCTAACGAAAAATGGAATTTTTTCGTTAAAATTGAGTCAAATACCCCCATTAGTATTACTTAAAAGTCTGTATATTATTAAATAATGGGCATAAAAAAACCCGCCTAAGCGGGTTTTTGAATTTGTCTGAAAATGATTACGCGAAGTTCGCGCTAGCAAATTCCCAGTTAGCAAGTGCCCAGAAGTTTTCTAGGTACTTAGGGCGCACGTTACGGTAATCGATATAATAAGCGTGTTCCCAAAGGTCAACCGTTAGTACAGGCGTAAGCTCATCACCAGAAATAGGTGTTTCTGCGTTGCTTGTATTTACGATGTCTAATGAACCGTCAGACGTTTTTACCAACCATGTCCAGCTAGAGCCAAAGTTGTTTACTGCTTTATCATTAAATGCAGCTTGGAAGTCAGCGAATGAGCCCCATTTTGCATTGATTGCGTCAGCTAGTGCGCCAGTTGGTTCGCCGCCGCCATTTGGGCTTAGGCAGTTCCAGTAGAACGTGTGGTTCCATACTTGGGCTGCATTGTTGAAAACGCCACCTTCAGAAGACTTAATGATCTCTTCTAGGCTTTTGCTTTCCAAATCAGTACCTTCAACTAAACCATTTAGTTTAGTCACGTAAGTAGCGTGATGCTTGCCATAGTGATAGTCCAGCGTTTCGGAAGAAATATGCGGTTCAAGTGCATTTTTTTCGTATGGTAATGCTGGTAATTCAAAAGCCATATCGGTCTCCATGTTGGTTTAATGTTTTTTAAACAACGTTAATTTAAGCTCGCAATGCCTGTTCAACGAGCCTGTATAAATACTTTATCTAAGATGCTTATTTTATAATAGCAAAAGCATGCTGTAGATGTAGGGGCAAATTTGTATAACTCAATGACAAATTTATGAAAATTCTAAATTCTTGTCTAGTTATAATAATTGCCTTTCAAATCCCCATATCGTGAATGCTAGGTTATGCTGCGTAGCAGCTACTTTGCAAACGATAGAAACGAGAGTACTGATAGTAAGTAATATCAGCATTACATATAAGATCACTTTCATCTTACCAATGCGACTACGCTATATAAGACTACTGCTATCCACAATTGTCGTGGGCACCACGGGTTATATAAATATCCCTTTCAGATGCGGTGAGTATAAACCCATGAAAGAAACTATGATAATATTACCCTTGAATTCTACACGCTCATTCCCACTTATAGGGAATAACTTTTCCGCTGAGAGGACCTGATGGATAACACTGAAACTCAATCCACCGTAGACAGAATTAAGCAACAAATTGAAGAAAACCCTATTCTTTTATATATGAAGGGTTCTCCTAAACTACCAAGTTGTGGTTTTTCTTCACAAGCATCACAAGCACTAATGGGCTGTGGTGAACCGTTTGCGTATGTAGACATTTTGCAAAATCCAGATATTCGCGCTGAACTACCAAAGTATGCGAACTGGCCAACTTTCCCGCAATTATGGGTAGACGGCGAGTTAGTTGGTGGTTGTGACATTATCATGGAAATGTTTCAACAAAACGAATTGCAGCCGTTAATTAAAGAAACGGCAGAGAAACACAAGACTGAAGAATAAGATTATAAAGCCGGCGATTAGCCGGCTTTTTTGATTAAAACCCCGCAAAATCACACCACTTTCAATTCCCGTAAATACTAATAGACAGACCAGAAAACAAAATCCTCTATGGTTTGAAAATAAATAATTATTTTGTCCAAAAACGTTTGTTTTATAAGAGTTTACATCTTATAAAACGTGGGTGCTGACAAGTATATGGTCAGCGTTAAAGGTATAAAATAACTATCACTCGCTGCACTTATTACGTTCATGAAAGCGTAGAGGTGACAGGGGGAAAATCCCGGGAAACCACTATGAATACATCTTTGTCTTTATTGACCAAACACGTTCGAGGCGTACTTGCTGCGTCAGCGGCATTTTCTGTTATGGCCATTGCGCCAGTGCACGCCCAAGAGGCGGCCGATGCAGCAGAAGCGAGCGCAGAAGATTATGAACAAATCGCCATTGTAGGTTCACGCGCAGCGCCACGTTCTGTCGCTGAATCGGCGGTACCTATCGATATTATCTCTGATGAAGAGTTTAAAAATCAGGGTGCCACCGATGTTGTCTCTATGATGCAAACGGTTGTTCCGTCGTTTAACGTTAACGACCAACCTATTAATGATGCATCTACCCTGGTTCGTCCTGCTAACCTTCGTGGTATGGCATCAGATCACACGCTTGTGCTAGTAAACGGTAAGCGACGTCACCGTTCTGCGGTAATCACATTCCTAGGTGGTGGCTTGTCTGATGGTGCACAAGGCCCAGATATCTCGGTTATTCCAGCAGCGGCATTAAAGCAAATTGAAGTATTACGAGACGGCGCTGCGGCGCAGTATGGTTCAGACGCCATTGCCGGTGTTATTAACTTCGTATTAAACGATGCGTCAGAAGGCGGCTCATTTGAAGCTCGCTACGGTTCGTATTACGAAGGTGACGGCGACATGATTCAGCTGTCTGGTAATATTGGTATGCCGTTATCTGATAAAGGTTTCATTAACCTTTCTGCAGAATACCGTACTGCCGATGATACTTCTCGAAGTGTTCAGCGTGATGATGCAGCTGCGTTAGTCGCTGCTGGCAATACTTTCGTTGCCGACCCTGCACAAATTTGGGGTTCGCCTGAAATTAAACACGACTACAAACTTTTCGCTAACCTAGGGTTAGAGCTAAGTGATACCGCAGAAGCCTATATGTTCGGTAACTTCGCTGAGCGTGAAGTGGAAGGTGGTTTCTACTACCGTAACCCGCACACTCGTGGCGGTGTTTACGCGGCTGATGACGGTTCCCTATTGGTTGGTGACTTAACCGACGACCTTTCAGGTAACTGCCCTACCGACATCATCCCTGGCGACAACGTATTAACTAACGAACGCTACATCAATGAAGTGGCTAATAACCCCGATTGTTTTGCGTTCAACGAAATATTGCCAGGTGGTTTCACACCGCGTTTCGGTGGAACGGTTACCGATATGTCATTGGTATTCGGAACCCGTGGTGAATTAGCGAACGACATCACTTATGACGTAAGTTTGAACTTAGGTGAAAACGAAGTTGATTTTGTTATCAGCAACACCATCAACCCATCACTTGGTCCCGATACTCCGTTCGAGTTTAGCCCTGGTCGTTATACGCAATCAGAGCAAACTCTTGACGTAGATTTCACTAAGCCTTTTGAAATTGGTTTGTATGAGCCGTTATTTGTAGCAAGTGGTTTCCAATACCGTCATGAAAGCTACGAGAGTTTTGCCGGTGATACTGCATCTTATGAAATTGGTCCTCTAGCGTCACAAGGCTTTGGTATTGGTTCAAATGGTTTCCCTGGTTTAGCGGCAAACAGCCAAGGCTTAGTATCGCGTCATAACATCGCGTTCTACGTAGATGCAGAAGCGTACATCACTGAGACCTTTATGTTAGCGGGTGCTATTCGTTACGAAGATTACTCAGACTTTGGTGATACCACTAAAGGTAAAGTGGCGTTCCGCTGGCAAGCGCTTGAAAACATCGCGTTCCGTGGTGCTTTCTCAACTGGCTTTAAAGCACCTACATTAGGACAAAGTAACGTACGTAACGTAACCACAGCATTTGGTACTGATGGCAAGCTTATCGACCGTGCTACGCTTCCACCTACCGATCCTGTGTCACAGCTTAAAGGTGGTGAGCAGCTTACTCCGGAAGAATCTGAAAGTATTACCTTTGGTGTAGTGGCAGACTTCGATAACGGTTTGTTCGTTACTGCTGATTACTACAACATTGAACTTACTGACCGTATCAGTACCGCTTCTGGTATTGCGCTTACTGATGAAGATATTGCGATTTTGCTTGATCAAGGTATTAGCGATGCATCTAGCTTCAGCGAAATTAGCTTCTTCACTAATGACTTCGATACGACTACTGAAGGTCTTGATGTTGTAGCTAACTACAGCATGGACATGTTTGAAGGCGAAACTAAGTTCTCGCTCGCGTACAACTGGACGTCCACCGAAGTAGATAGAGCATCTGATAATATTTCAGCTGAACGCATCCGCATGTTGGAAGATAACCTTCCGGCAGTACGCTACAGTGCAACAGCTAACCATACGAATGGTGACTGGCGCTTCCTAGCTCGCCTAAACTATTTCGGTAGCATCTATGAAGATCACCTAGATTCAGCACTACCTATCGATAAAGTAGGGTCTGAAATCACGATTGATTTGGAAATGGCTTATAACTTCACAGAAGAGCTGACCGTAACAGTGGGTGCGAAAAACGCGTTTGATGAGTACCCAGATGAAAACACGCAGTATGCAGGTATTGCAGGTTCGTTGTATCCGACTACGTCTCCCATCGGTATCAATGGCGGTTTCTATTACCTGAGAGGTGTTTACACTTTCTAAAAACGGAAACCAGGTAAAAGGAGGCGTTCGCCTCCTTTTATTTCTCTAAATGCTAAAAATATAAGATTTCATCGTGCAAGCAGACCAATAAATTGGCATGATGGTGAAATAACTGTAAGCAATTTGAAACACCTGCAAAATTTTAATATGACCAGAAAGTCGACAGTCACCGAATCCTTCTTAAAATATCGCGCAAAGCTAATGCGTGCGGTGAGTACTATTGTGGGTGCCGACGATATAGAAGACATCGTTCAAGAAGCATTCATAAAAAGTTATGAAGCTGAGATGAATCAAGAGATTCGCTTTGAACGCACGTACATGCTGAAAACAGCACGTAACTTAGCATTAAACCATGTTGCCAGAGCCGAAAATAAAAATAATCAGCCTATTGATGACATGGACATTTTACCCCACGAACTGGTGGGTTATAGCCTAGAAAAAAATGTAGAAAGTAAGGAGCGCTTCATCCACTTTTGTCGAGCGACAGATACATTGTCTGCGGATGTTAAGCGGGTATTTTTACTTAAAAAAGTATATGGCATGCGCCAAAAAGACATCGCAGAACTCGTTGGTTTAAGCGAGAGTACGGTAGAAAAGCATGTCGCTAAAGGATTAATGTTGTGCTCGAAATATTTAGCCGAGCTATCTAAAGATGACGCCCCCGTGCGCACATCTCGTAATGCGACTCAGGACATAAGCCGTAGTTAACATGAACAATATTCGTCAGTTTTCCAGCAAAGAAGATATCCAAGAGCAAGCCTGTTTGTGGATAAGCCGTCTCGATCGCGAACTTAGCGAAGACGAAAAAAAACAGCTAGATGCGTGGCTTGCCGAAAGCCCAAATCATCGCAAGGCGCTTATGGAAGCCGCAAGCTTGTGGGATGACATGTCAGTACTTAACGAGTTAAGTGGCTTGTTTCCTCGTCATCAGAACAAAACCGAAACCAAAGCCCATAATCGCAATAAGCGTCGTGAGGGTATAGTCACTCAAGCTCGCATGAGCGTAGCAGCTGCGTTTTTAGTTATGACTATTGCGGTAGCTGTTGTGGTTGACCGTATTTGGCTAGAAGCGCCAGATGTAGTGGCGCACATGTCTGAGAAAATTGAAACCGGTATTGGTGAACAAAGAAATCTCGTGCTTTCAGATGGCTCTACACTGCTTTTAAACACAAACTCGCGTGTTACCGTCGATTTTTCTGACGATGTGCGAAACATTGTATTGCTAAAAGGCGAAGCGCATTTTGAAGTGGCGCACGATACCACGCGACCTTTCACGGTAACCGCAGGTAATAATACGGTTACCGCAGTGGGTACTGCGTTTAACATGCAGTATGTTGACGACAACGCTTTCGAATTAGTGGTAACCGATGGAAAGGTATTAGTTAAAGACAGATTTAGTGCATTCAGTAGTAATCAGTCACTATTTTCCAAAGCGCCTGTTGAAGGTGAAGGCCTGCTTATGTTTGCGGGTGAAAAAGCCACAGTAAAAGGCGATGTTGATGCCCGCGAGAGTTTATCGCAAAACGACATTGATGATGATTTAGCATGGCAGCAAGGCATGATTGTGTTTAAAGGTGAGCGCTTAGAAGCCGTGCTTGCTGAAATTGGTAGATATACGCAAGTACACTTTCAGATTTCTGACGAATCGCTTAAAAGCCGCCGTGTTGCAGGCTACTTTAAAGTGGGCGATATTGATGGCTTGCTAGCTGCACTTAAAAACAGCTTTAATATTGAATACGAAAAAGTATCCGATACTAGTATTCAGCTTTCGGTTTCTCGAGGATAGTTTAAGGCCGGTGTAGAGCTGCTGTATGGCTCATTCGCAGATAATTCGCAGTTGATGAATAACGGCAATGAATCTAGGTTGAGTGACTCAAAGTTGGTGGCTGAAGGTTGGTGGTTGAAGGTTAATAATTCGACGCTAAATATCACTAAATAACTGACGAATAATACGCGGGTAATGCGTGCCTTAAATACCAGTGCAAATGCATTATTTGGCATAAGCTTAACTATTGTGACAATATAATAAAACAAATAATAAGTACGATTTCTCATCTTGCATCATTTGCGTTCGGCCAATTTTTCTCGTGCAGTAGTGCGCAGCTATAACAGTGTGCGCAAGGCAAGTATTTGCTTTGTGTTAGCCGTTTGTGCTGGTCCTATTCAGGGCGCATTCGCGCAAGAGCCCGAGTCTCAAGCTGGTCAACGTAGCAAACAAGAAAATGCGCCAAGCCCAATAAAGCAGTCTAATCAAACGGCCTTTCAGTTTTCAATTCCAGCCCAAGATGCCGATGACGCGCTAACAGAACTAGCAAAGCAAGCTAATACCACACTCTTATTTCCTTTCGACTTAGCGCAAACGGTTAAAACTAATTCTTTAGAAGGCAACTTCACCCTTAACGAAGCCTTATCAAAATTGCTTGATGGCACCGAGCTTGCTGTGGTGACTGACAGTGCTGGGCAAGTCAGTATTCGTTCTCGCAGTGATGTAGTTGCTCAAAATAGAAAAGACGAGGGTGAAGAGAGTGTTCAAGAAGAAGACACAAGTAATGCGCTTGAGCGCATTGCCGTAGTAGGGACCAGAAGTTCTCCTCGTAGTGTGGTCGAATCGCCCGTGCCACTCGATATTATTGGCTCAGAATCGTTACGTTCACAAGGCAACAGCGATGCCTTGTCGATGCTAAGCACCATGGTGCCTTCTTTAAACGTCAACGATCAGCCTATTAATGATGCTACCAGTTTAGTGCGACCTGCTAATTTACGAGGTATGGCGTCAGATCACACATTACTGCTCGTCAACGGTAAACGCAGACATCGCTCGGCAGTCATTACTTTTCTTGGCGGTGGCTTATCTGATGGCGCACAGGGGCCGGATATTTCGGTTATCCCTGCTTATGCATTAAAACAAATTGAAGTTTTACGAGATGGTGCTGCGGCACAATACGGTTCAGATGCCATTGCCGGCGTGATTAACTTCGTACTTGATGATAGTGATTCAGGTGGCAGCATCGCACTTAAAACGGGTACCTATTCTGAAGGTGATGGTGAGTTATTTCAGATACAGGCTAATAAAGGTTTTCGTTTAGGTGAAAACGGCTTCTTGAACGCCACGGTAGAATATCGACAGCAACAAGGCACATCACGCTCTGTTCAGCGTGATGATGCACAAGGCCTCATTGATGCGGGTAATAGGCTTATAAGCAGCCCTGCGCAAATATGGGGCGCGTTAGATGTTAACGAAGACATGAAAATGTCGGCAAATGCGGGGTGGGACATTGCGCCTAACTACGAAGGTTACGCGTTAGCAACTTATGCCCATCGTGAAATAAGTGGCGGTTTTTACTTTCGCAACCCACAAACCCGAGAAGGTGTCTTTTCTGAAACGAACGAAGAAACGGGCGAGAGTCGCTTATTGGTTGGGGATTTAGACGGTATAGGGCAGGGGATTAGATGCCCCACCATTTTCCTTGATGATACCAATGTATTGGATAACCCCGATTATTTGCGTATTGCCGATAATACCACCGCACTTGGTGCGAACTGCTTTGCCTTTAACGAGTGGTTTCCCGGTGGGTTTACCCCACAATTTGGTGGCACAATCACTGATGCCTCTGTATTTGCTGGCGTCAAAACGGAATTAGATAATGGCTGGGCGATGGATTTGAGTGCCAGTGTAGGGTATTCAGATATCGCTTATCGTTTATCTGGCACCGTTAATCCTTCTCTTGGGCCAGACTCTCCGCTCTCTTTTTCTCCAGGCTCAGTTAGCCAAGTAGAGCGTACGTTTAATCTTGATTTCGCAAAGCTAATTCAATCCGTATTTGAAGAGCCAATTAGTATTGCTATGGGCGCAGAGTGGCGCAGAGAAACTTACTTTCAAAAAGCCGGTGATGATGCCTCTTATGCCGCTGACTCGCTCGCTTTTGACCCCACAACGGGGGCATCGCAAGGGTTCAGCATTGGCTCGAACGGATTCCCTGGTTACCAGCCTCAATCTGCAGGGCACTGGAGCAGAAGTAATTGGGCGGTGTACATAGACTTGGAGTTTTTCTTAAGTGAAGCATGGCAGTTTGGTGTAGCCACCCGCGTTGAACACTTTACTGATTTTGGCTCTACCTTTGATGGCAAGCTAAGTACGCGATATAAGGTTAATGACTTATTTGCCCTTCGAGGCTCTATCAATACTGGCTTTAAAGCGCCGACGGTTGGTCAAAGTAATGTGATTAATGTCACCACGGCTTATAGCGCGAATGGACTAGAAGACCAAGCCACACTGCCGCCCACTGATTTGATATCACAACAGCTAGGTGCAACACCGCTCACTCCAGAAGAGTCGGTTAACTTTAGTTTAGGTGTGGTGATGCACGTAAGTGATACCTTTTTCGCAACCCTCGACTATTTTAATATCCGTTTAATGGACAGGATCAGTACCACGTCAGCAATACCGCTTAGTGAGGCAGACATCCAAGTGCTTAGTGCGAACGGCCGCGACGATGCGGCGAACTACAATGCCGCCAAATTTTTCACCAATGACTTTGATACCCAAACCCAAGGGGTCGATTTAGTGGTTCACTACGACTTCATGGTACAAGATTGGAAGCAGACATTGTTGTTAGCTTACAATTGGACAGACACACAAGTAGAGCGGGTGACCTTGTATCCCACCATGGTTGATGGTGAGATAACCTTAATGCCAAACCTGACAACGCAGCGCATTAGAATGCTAGAAGATAACTTGCCAGCACACAGAGGCAGTTTGACGCTCGAACAGTACATTGGTGACTTTAATTTTACGTGGCGGGCAAACTACTACGGCAAATATTACGAAGACCATCTAGATGCTTCTGCGGGAATGGATATTTATGGAAGCGACACGCTAACGGCAGATGCGCAAGTAGCATGGTTTTTTTCACCGTCGTGGGGAGTTACGCTAGGTGTGCAAAACTTATTTGATACAAAACCTGATAGCAATCCGTTTAGTGGGGAAGTAGGGGCTTTATATCCGCCAACATCGCCAGGGGGGATTAATGGCGCATTCTATTATTTAGGATTGGAATACAGTGTTGATTAACGACACAAAAGTTGATTGAAATAGAAGGTCAGATAAATTTTGGATAGAATCTAAAAAATAGAAACTAGGAAAATACCTAGGAAAAAAGAAAGGGCTAGCCTACGTTTTTAAACATAGAATCATCGATGATGGTTTGATCGATAATCTGTTGTGCCATTTGGATGCACTTGCCACACTGGGAACCAAGTTCCATATGTTCACGCAATTCACGCATGTTACCTACGCCATTACCTTGTACTGCGGCGCGTATGCTTTTATCGGTAACGCCGTAACACATACATACAAACATAAAACACTCCAAATAAGTCTGTAAATGATAATAATTGCTATTTCATTCTAATGCAAGTGAGATTTAGTCGTATTCACACTCAAGAAATCATCAAAAAGGGTGGCCGTTGGTACGATGAGTGAAAAATTAGCAGAAGTAGAGTGCGTTACCGCTTGTTATCTAAGATAAAGTACCAATAAAGAGAGTTAGAAAACGCCAAGTGAAAAGACGTTTTACTTATTATTTAGTTTTTATATAAATTGGAGATATTTATGAGTGTATTAGTTGGCCGTCCAGCGCCGGATTTTACCGCTGCTGCAGTATTAGGTTCAGGTGAAATAGTTGATTCATTTTCACTATCTGAAACCATCAAAGGCAAAAAAGCGGTACTTTTTTTCTACCCGCTAGATTTCACCTTTGTTTGCCCATCTGAACTTATTGCTTTTGATAAGCGTTTTGAAGAATTTAAAAAACGGGGCGTAGAAGTGATTGGGGTTTCTATCGATTCACAGTTTTCTCATAACGCATGGCGAAATACGCCAGTAAACGAAGGTGGCATTGGTCCAGTTCAATATACGTTAGTGGCCGACGTGAAACATGAAATTTGTCAGGCGTATGATGTTGAGCATCCAGAAGATGGCGTGGCATTTAGAGGTTCTTTCCTGATTGATGAAGAAGGCCTAGTACGTCATCAAGTGATTAACGACCTTCCGCTAGGCCGTAATGTAGACGAAATGCTTCGTATGGTCGATGCACTTGCATTCCATCAGGATCATGGCGAAGTTTGCCCAGCAGGTTGGACACAAGGTAAAGCGGGTATGGATGCTTCACCAGAAGGCGTAGCCAAGTACCTTGCAGCAGAAGCTGACAAGTTATAATAGGCCGAAAGTATCTACAAAAGCTTTAAAAGTAAGCACTCAGGCTTGTTAAATAGGCTTTATGCAAATACGTCTACCTAATACTAAAACAGCGCCATTCGGCGCTGTTTTTTATTTCTACTGAATAAATTTTAATTTGAAGCGATTGCAGCTAAGGCAGCATTTCAGACGTTGCTTATCAGCAAGGCTCATCAGGGCTGATAGGTTCACCAGCTAAGGGCCAGCCGCCCAATGCTTTGTAACGATTTACCATAAAGCAAAACAGTTCCGTGGTTTTTTGCGCATCATATAATGCGCTGTGGGCTTCTTTTTGATCAAACTCAATACCTGCCGCACGGCAGGCTTTAACCAAAACAGTTTGGCCTAACGTTAAACCGGCAAGGCTGGTGGTATCAAAAGACACAAAGGGGTGAAAAGGCGTGCGTTTGATATTACAACGAGCGATAGCCGCGTTGACGAAACTTTGGTCGAAGGTGGCGTTATGCGCCACAATCACCGAGCGCTGGCAATCCGCATCTTTTTGCGCTTTACGAATACCTTTGCACAACGACTTCATTGCTTCACTTTCTTCTATGGCACCGCGCAGGGCACAGTGAGGGTCAATGCCGTTAAACTCTAGCGCTGCAGGCTCTAAGTTCGCGCCTTCAAAAGGATCGACATGGTAATGAAAAGTTTGGTCGGGATAAATCAGACCATCTTCTTCCATTTTTACCGTTACGGCAGCAATTTCAAGTAAGGCATCGGTCCCAGCATTAAAACCGGCGGTTTCAACGTCGATAACAACAGGGAAGTAGCCCCTAAAACGATGAGGAAGGGAGTGGTGCAACTCAGACATAGTTTCTCTTAGCAGGTTCTTTGGTTACGTAACAAAGCTGTATCAACATAGAAATGCTACAAAAAGTGCTGGGATTATGGCAAGGATAACCCACGGTATCCAGCCTGAATTTCAATGTGGGGCGTTAGAAACCTGAAATGAGGGCATAATTGATGGTATTAATGGTATAGAAGGCTAAACTTTTCTACACTAAGGACGATATATTCTGTAAGCGCCTTTTCGTTAGGTATGGTTTATCAGTTGAGTGGGTATAGTTGTGAAGCGTAAATTCGGTTTACTTATTCCGTTGTTTTTTACTACGGTCGCAAGCGGTGCTATGCGTCAGTATTCTGCTACGGTAGAAACGTCTAACTGGGAAGTGGTTGATGCATCGCGTTTGCAATGTACATTGAACCATCCTTTACCCGGTTACGGCGATGCCATGTTTACAAGCGTGGCTTCTAAACGGCTTAATATGGAATTTGAGCTAGACATGCATTTATTGCCTAACCGCTTCGATGTAGCTGCTGTTTATTCTGTACCGCCAAAGTGGATGCCGGGTGTAGCGCCTAAAACCATCGCCGATATGACATTGCGCACGCAATATAACGGTGACCTTCCGCAAGACGCTGCATGGACTATGCTAAGTGAACTCGAAAAAGGCTTCTGGCCCACCATTTATTATCAAGACTGGTATAACGAATACGATAAAGTGAGTGTTGCATTAAACGCCAGTAATTTCTCGATGGTGTATCGAGACTTCGTTAAGTGTGTGTCTAACTTATTGCCTTACAACTTCGACGATATTGCCTATACGGTGTTGTCGTATCAGAAAAACAGTACCGAACTGACTAAGTATTCTCAAAAGCGCCTAACAATGATTGGGGAATACCTAAAAGAAGATAGCGACTTAGAGTTAGTATTGCTTGATGGCTATACCGATAGCTATGGCGGGCGATGGAACAACGAACAATTATCTATACGCCGAGCCAATGAAGTAAAAAGCTACTTAACTACCATAGGCGTGCCCGATGACAGAATTCAACTGACGGGGCACGGTGAGAAGCGCCATATAGCAAATAACGATACCCGAGAGTCGCGAGCGCAAAATAGAAGGGTAGTAGTGCGGTTATCTAAATCTTAGGGTTATCTAAAAACTAAGTAAAAAATATAAACAAATTTGAAAAAGCGGCTTAATGGCCGCTTTTTTGTGAAGTGAATAATATATTTGTTGTTGCTATTCGCCTTGTGCTTCAAGCCAGGCTTTTACCGGCGGCACATGGTCGGTAAATACGCCGTCTACGTTTACCACGTGTTTCAGGGTAGAAAGAAGTTGCTCTGCAGTCATACCTGGCGGTAGGGCATCTTGACGGAACGTGTAGGGATGAATAATGAAACCTTCTGAATGGGCATACTCAACCCAAGATGCGGGTATCAGTTTGCCTGTTTCCATCGCTTGGGGGTCTAGTAGTTGGCCTAACCAAGGGCCTAAACCGTCGGCATATTTAGCCACTTCTTTCATGCCTGCTTCACTTTTGATCCAATCGTAGTCTGTGGTTGATTCTCCCCAACTGTTTTCACCTATTAGCATGACCACTTTTCCCGCATAGTTTAGGTCTTTTCTAATGCGCTTTATTTCATCGAAGTCGAAACACTGCAAGTAACTGTTGGCGTCTTTATTGGCAAGATTAAATCGTGTTAGTGATGCAATCACAATCTGGCTAGCATCTACTCCTTGTTCGTTATGCCACGCTGGTGATTTTACTTCCGTATAAACCCCTACATTGGTATTGAACTCTCGATTAAGCTGAGTAATAAGCTCGTAGTGTTCTTCTAAGGTTGCCACGGTAAAATTTGCCGTATTCCCTGTATAGCGTTTTGTAAAAACTTGTTCACCCTTGCTGTTCGCTCGTTCGTGTACTTGCAGAGTACGAAGCTCAGCTAACGTGAAGTCTAAGGCGTAAAAGCGACCATCTTTACGTGCACGCTCTGGAAATACTTGCTCAACATTGGTTACTGTTTCTAAGTGTATGTCGTGCAAGACCACAGCAATCCCATCTTTAGTAATAACCGCATCTTGCTCAATAAAGTCAGGGTTCATGGCAAAAGCAAGCGTGGCGGCTTCTAATGTGTGCTCAGGCAGATAACCTGACGCGCCCCTATGAGCAATAACATCGAAGTCTTTCGCCAATAGTACTGGGCTTGCAAAAATCGAGATAGAAAGCGAGAAAGTAAGTAGAGCGTGACGAATTTTTAGCATGATAGGGCAATATCCTTATTAATAGGGCCGCTGTATTTTAAAATAGAGACTTATTGTTTTGTTTGAATAAGTTCGATGGCATAGCCATCTGGATCGCGAACAAAAGCAATGACAGTAGAGCCGCCCTTTACGGGGCCTGGCTTACGGTATACATCACAGCCATTTTGCTCTAGGTTTTCGCAGAACTGATAAATATCGTCTACTTCGATGGCGATGTGGCCGTAAGCCGTGCCTTTTTCATAGGTGTTGTCGCCCCAGTTATAAGTGAGTTCAAGTACGGTAGTGTTAGTTTCTTCACCATAACCCACGAAAGCGAGCGTGTATTCATAAGCTTGGTTTTCAGACTTCCTCAATAGCTTCATGCCCATCAAGTGAGTGTAGAAGTGCAAAGATGCATCAAGATCTTCAACACGAAGCATGGTGTGTAGCATTCTCATTCGACTCTCCCCGTTCTTCTAAGAACATCATATATATCAGTTTACTATGGGTATGTGAAAGGAATGAGACACTAAAGCCCAAATACAATAGCTGCAAGCACCTATCGGTAAACCGCTAGCAAAAAAGGACAATTAAAAGTTATACATTCCCTTATTGTCTATTTTAAGGTGACGGCGACGTTGTAGTAAATAACACAACTATTCTATCGACTTACGTATGTGAAATGTCTGTAGTGATTGCGCCTGCCATTGATGGTGAATGAAGGGGGAGGGCACGAGGGTTAAGGTGTGTGGGCGATTGTAATGGAAGTAATACAGTAATATGTTGCTCGATAATAGAAATAAATAGCAATATCGGTAGACTTACCTTACGGAAAGATGTACATTATGCCCGCTTTAGATAATAAAAAGCTTTTTCTACTACTGCCTTGTACCCTTTTATTCTTCAGTTTTACCGAAGTTTTAATAGATATACATTTGCGTTACTAGTAAGTTAAATCTATTGCTATCCGGTGAATTTCACCAATTACTTCAAATATATAAGGTTACAAACATGTCTGATACAGTAAACGGCACAGTTAAATGGTTCAACGAAGATAAAGGTTTTGGTTTTCTTACTCAAGACGGTGGCGGTAAAGACGTATTCGTACATTTCCGTTCAATCGCTTCTGACGGCTTCAAAACTCTTTCTGAAGGCCAAGCGGTTAGCTTCAGTGTAGAACAAGGTCAAAAAGGCCTTCAAGCTGCAAACGTTGTTGTTCTTTAAGTAGAACTTTAAAATACAACGACAAAAGGCTAAGTTTCTACTTAGCCTTTTTTAATTGTGCAGTACTAATATTTTTATTTATTTTTGGTTTGATAAGAACAGAATTTTGAAAGGAATTTTAAAACGAATAAAAAACTAGCAACATTATTATACAAAGAAAAATTATATGTCTCATACTATTAACGGCGCTTCGCTCCGTACACTTCCCCCTATTTCGACAATCTCAGTAAATAACTTCAACGTTGTTTTTACCGATAAAGAGTGTCAAAAGTCAGTTCAATTTCACAACAACAGAGATACTAAAGTATTTTTACGTTGGTTGCTTAATACTACGGTTGAAAGTATTTATGCTTAGCTAATAAGCAGGCTGAAGCAAAATTAATACTGCGTTAAGAGCTCGTGTGTCGCTATTGCCTTACAGAATATTGCGTATAAAAAAGTAAATTTCCTCTTTTATATTATGTATTCTGAGCAAGCAGGTTTATGCTTGATATAGGACAAGTAACAGTTTTGTTGCCCTTTTACCTGCAGACAAGGTTCGATTTTGCTTTCTTACTTTCATTTGGGTGTTTTTTATTTTCTCCTCATGCTGGTGGTAGTCCCCGCATTTGGTCAGGAACCTATATCAGTCGGTGATGATAAGCGTATAATCGCTGATGCTAATGTGTGGCACGAATTAGATTACTCTTTTGATACATCAAATCTCGAATCAAAAAATAAGCTAGCAATTTTAAAAGAGGCTTATGAATACGCCGCGGTTGTGCCATCACTGGGTGGGAAGTCGGGAAGTTACTTTACCAAAGTAGTCTTAGATATTTCACAAAAAGGGCAGTACTTTGTTGTCGTTAATGCCAACTTCATTGATGTTGGTTTAGCTTCATATTCGTCGCCTGTTCAGCCTGAACTTAGCACTCAAGTCTTCTCTCAACTTCTTGATGACAGCTCGCCGCCGGTGCTTCATTTTCAAGCCGTGACGGTGCAAACCGTTATGGCAAATGAGCGAGTAGAATTATGGCTGTTTATTAAGGCCAAGCAGTTTCCTACGCCAGTTTCCATTACTGTGTTAGACAGTACAGAGTTTTATCGTTTCCAAAAATTTAATAACGGTATTTCCATAGCTGGCATTACCACCATGTTCATTTTGTCCTTGCTGGCCTTGCTCATCTATTCTGGGACGAGGAAAAGAGTAGCATTAACCTGTGCAGGCTATTTGGGTATTCACGCTATTGGCTGGATGGCAGCTTCTGGAATGCTAGGTGATATCGTTCATTTCCCATTCAATACCAGTTATTGGGGAATGCTACTTTTTCCTTTCGCTATTGCCTGTGCTGCTCAGTTTGTCTCAGATTTATTTGAGTGCAAAACCGACCACAAAAAGTTGTTCAAATTTCTTAACACTTTGAGTCTAGTAAGCGTTGTATTAGGCGTTGGCATGTGGTTTATGCCATTTTCTATCGCATATTTACTATCTCACTTATTGGCTATGTTCTGGATAGTGGTGACCATAGCGGTGGGTGTGAGCATGATTAGACAGCAAGATTTCCGCGCGAAATATTTTTTGGCAGGCAATCTACTCTACAGTGCATCACTTGGCTACTACATTGCTGCTCACAGCCAGTATTTCGGTGAGCTAGCGTACCCCGAATCTGTTGTTATATTTGCATTGTCGCTAGATTGCTTATGTATTTTGTTGTGCTTAACTGAGTGGTTTAAATTAAAGCAAAAGGAGTTCAATCGAAACCAGTACTTATCGCGCATAGACTCAATGACTCAGCTTGGTAACAGATTCTCTCTAACAGAATGCATTGAAGCCTTAGATGACTACTACGTTATTATTTTCATCGATTTAGATGGTTTAAAGGCCATTAACGATAAACACGGTCATGATGAAGGCGACAAACTTATTATTAAGGCTGCGAGCCTATTGCAACAATCGTTTTACTTTTTGGGAGATATCTTCCGCTCAGGAGGCGATGAGTTTGTAGGGGTATTGCAAGCCGATTCGACCAGAGAAACCCGAAACGTGGCTGATAGCGCCTTATCAATAGTATCGAATGTTTCAATGGAGCTTAGCAAGCAATGGAGTGATGCGGGCGTTAGCTTTGGGATTGCAACAAGCCTTGAGACTAAGGTGCCTTCAGAATGTATATCGTTGGCAGATAAACGTATGTATCAACACAAAGCTAAATCGAAGCATCCGCGCTCTGGCTAGGCGCTTAGTGAAAAAGCTTTTTGTAAGAGTTCTTAATAAGGGCTCAGTGGAAACGCTTAGCCTCTGTAAATAATATGACTTCGCTTTTAGTTTCAGTGCCAACTATTTAAACCGCCAAGCGTGGAGAGCCAAGCTTTATCGTATTAGGTGTTGAACTCAGTAAAAATTACGCATTTCACCATCACAGTGAACATTATCAAGGTTTCTTTGAAGCTTTACGGTGATGCTGAGCGTAAAAAAAGCGGCTATCATCAAGGCCAAGGGCAGTAAAAAGATTAATTCAGGTCTCATGCTCAACACCCACTGTTTTGTTCACTTAATAGATAGATCAATGATTAATCATGTATTTGCAAGTGGCTCAAGCGTCCAGCCCGCTCAAATGAAAAGTCGCTCGCCTGGGGGGATCGGCTCTCATTTCTGTCTTCCTATGGCGCCTTTTTCCACATCCTTGTTCGCCTCCTTTTCCGACCCCGTTGATTTTGTGGTAACGTAATTAAATCGCACAATTTATCATAACGCATTAAAAGGACTTAACTTTCATGGCGCTGCAGCGAATAAAGGTACTATGTTTTTTTCTACTATCAATCAGCCCAATCTCCTATGGGCAAGATGCTTCTGTAGAAGATGAAACACAAAGCTTCAGTTACACCCTAATTACCGAAAAGCTAACATCGAAGGTATTATCAGAAGAGCGCACTGTGGTTGTTCAACTCCCTAAAAGCTATGCTGAAAACCCAGATAAAAAATACCCTATTATTTACCGTCTTGATGGCGCTACTACGCTCGTCATGTTGAATGCGGTTCTTGAAAGTTTGCAATCTCAGCGGGCGGCGCCAGAAGTTATTGTGGTGGCAATCGAAAACACCGACCGTCTTCGGGATTTATACCCTAACGTAAATAAAGACCCCAGTGGTCCCGTGGGTTATGGCGGCGGAGGTGCTAAGTTTTTACAATTTATCACTTCAGAATTGATGCCGATGGTGGAAAGTAAATATCGGGTGCATGATTTTCGAGTTATTGCAGGTGCATCGGCTGCAGGCGCTTTCTCATTGTATGCAATGCAGCAAGCGCCTGAATTGTTCAATGCTGCCTTAACTTACAGTGCTGCGGTATGGTGGGCACATGGCGCAACGGCAAAGACTACGGTTGAGTTCATAAAGAATAATAAAAAGCTCGATCATTACCTTTATACCGCTATTGGCAACGAAGGTGCGCCCATGCGCCCTTATTACGATGCGATGATTTCAGATATCCGTAAAAACAAGCCGGTGGGGCTACGGTGGCATAACGATGTATTCAATGACGTACCTCATAACCTTGTGACCAATGCAGCAAGCTTTAAAGCGTATTACAGTTTATTTTACTCAGAGTATATGCGCCCGAAAGACTATGATGGTGATTTGAGTTCGATTGAAAAGTATTACGAAGTGGTATCACAGCAACGAGGCGAGAAAATCGAAGCGGCGGAATGGGTAATAAGAGAATTAGGTTATCACTTCGTGACAGAACAAGATTTCGATGAAGCTATAAAGCTATTTCAGTACGGTATTGAACGTTATCCCAATTCGCCTGATGCATACAATGGTCTTGCCTATGGCTACGAGCAGTCAGGCCAGTTTGAAAAAGCACTGGAGCAGGTGAATAAGGCATTAGCGCTAGCTTCATCGGATTACGATGGCTATGACGTTTACGTGGGTAGACGGGAACGGTTATTGAACAAGCTGGGTGAGAGTTAAAGCGCAAATGTAAACGGGCAGGAGAGTTGCTCAGTTGTACTAGCTCAGTCCTAGCCCGCTTATGCCATCTTAAGGCTTTAATGCCACATCTGAATCAGCAATTAAATATATACTTGCTGCATAAGCGGCAATATTTTGCGCTAATTCATTGGGATCAATCTTATCAAGCGTATCATCAGGCGTATGATGTAAATCGAAGTAATCCTGTCCATTTTGGTTTAATCGAATGGTCGGTACACCTTTTTTAGCCAAGGGAATGATGTCAGGACCACCGCCGGGAACATCTGATCCTCCTCTCACTATGCCAAGAGGGGACAATATTTTTCCTACTTCATCCATCAGCAAGGTAGCTTCTGGATTGACGTTTGATACTAACTGCCAAATGGTTTGCGCACCAAAGTCAGATTCGGTTGCCAAAACATGGTTTTGTAGGTTCGCATCATGTTGTTTCGCATAGGCGAATGCACCAAGTAAACCCACTTCTTCTGCACCAAACATTACCACCCGAATGGTGCGCTTGGGGCGAGTCGGTAAATTAGCAATCAACGCGGCAGCTGCGGTAGTGATGGCAACGCCTGCGCCATCGTCAACCGCGCCAGTGCCTAAATCCCAGCTGTCTAGATGGCCACCAATAAGTACGATTTCTTCAGGCTTCTCACTTCCCACTAAATCGAGAACAACATTTCCGCTTTTCACTTCGCCTTTCCATTTTGATTCTGAATGCAGTGAAAGACTTATAGGCTTGCTTAATCCATGTAAGCGGCGAAGGTGATCAGCGTCAGGATTTGAGATAGCGATAACTGGAATATCTGCCCATTTGTCACCGTCTTTACTCATCATCCCTGAGTGTGGGAATCGATGTGAGTCTGAACCGACAGAGCGAACCACCAATGCGCTAGCGCCACCACGCTGCGCATGTTGCCAGCCAATTCTTCGACGTTGATTGGCTTGGCCATAACCTGCGCCGGTTTGGCTTTTAACCATTTTGTCGCCATCGACAAAAGCAATTTTTCCGCTAAGGCTGCCATCCTTAACATCTGATAATGCGTGAATATCTCTAAAATATACTACATCGGCATCAATACTCTCTTTTGATGGAGCGCCACCACCTAAAGCAGTACCGTATAAATCCTGCTGGTAGGGCGAGGTTAGCGATATGTGTAGATGCCCTCTATCCCAAAAAGGCATCGTAAATGGTTCGATACTGACGTTGTCGAATCCCAAACGTTCGCCTAACTTTACCCCCCAGTCTCTCGCGCGTTTCTCAGCTTCAGAGCCTCCCAATCGAGGGCCTATTTCTGTTGTCAGCGATGTCACGATGTCCATACCTAAGTCACTTTTCAGCGCAGTTTCTATAAGGTCGTTCGCAGTTTGTTTTTGTTCGTTTGTTATCACATTAGAAGCTGCCAGTAGCGGAAAACTAAAAAAAGCTACAATAGCGGTAAAAGTGAGGCGTCTAAGTTGATGCATGTGTTCTCCATTAATACTGTTATTTGGGCCGAATTCTTATAGTAACTGCAACGTACCCCAAAATTGTTTTTTATTATTTAAGCGCTCTTTTCTAGTTTTAACGGTTTAGGCCGTAAAGTAATGCGAATTTGCTCGCGTAGAAGATGTTGCCGTTTACAGCTACAGTCTCTTAGCTAAAAGAAGAAAACCCTGAGCGCGACCAGAATATGAAATTCAACCTATAAATACTACTTTTTACATCAAAGGTAAGGTATTTCTACTGTTATATAAGCTATGTTAGACCTTCAATAGTCATTCTATTTATCGAATTAAAACAATTAGAGCAAACGAGCCATGAATAAGAGATGTTTAAGCAAGTCGGCGTTAACACTAGTCATAAGCACATTATTAACTGCCCATTCGGTTTTGGCAGACGAATCTGCAAGTAATACTTTGTCTTTAAAAGACGTATTTAATCTTGAGTATGCTACAAACCCAGTGGTAACACCTGATGGCAAACATGTTGTGTACGAGCGTCGTAGCATGGATATTATGACTGATTCAATGCGACGGAATCTGTGGACAATAGCCTTAGATGGAAGTGCTCATCTGCCTATTCTCTCTGACAGTAAAAACCACTTTAATCCTGTGTTTTCACCTGATGGCGCTAAAATGGCTTACCTTTCAAGTAAAGAAGGTAAGGTTCAAGTTTATCTAAAAGATTTAGCATCAAATAGCACAACTCGCGTAACTGATGTCGCAATGCGCCCGAGCGGTATGAGTTTTTCACCAGACGGTAAATATTTAGCTTTTGCTATGTTTACACCCACTAAAGCCAAACCGTTATTTAATTTAGATTTTAAGCCTAAAGGCGCTAAGTGGGCAGAAACCCCACAGTATATCGACCAAACCAATTTCCAACGAGACGGCATGGGAATGAAACGCCCCGGCAACATGCAAATATATGTTGTGCCAACCATTGGCGGAACGCCAAGACAAATTACTTCTGGGGAACATGACCACGCCGGTACCATAGCATGGTCTGACAATGGTCAACAGATCATTATCTCTGCTAACACCAGCGACGAAGCTGATTTCGATATGCTTAATAGCGATCTGTTTAGCATTGATGTAAAAACGTCAAAGGTGACTAGATTAACTGATATGAGTGGCCCTGAACGAAGCCCTCATTTAAGCCCTAGCGGTAATAAAATTGCCTTTGTTGGTAATGAAGATAATGGAAAATCAAATCAGCTAAGCCATTTATATGTAATGAATTCAGACGGCACGGGCATCGAAAACCTGACTAGTGAGCTAGACCGCTCTGTCGGTGCAATTAAGTGGGCTGACAACGGTAAAGGGGTATATTTTAGTTATGATGATATGGGTAAGAAAAGTGTCGCCTATGTTAGTTTGTCAGGTAAAATTTCAACGAAAACAAGTGATTTAGGTGGCACTAGTTTAGGTAGGCCGTACACATCGGGCGATTACGATGTAACCCCTAAAGGTAGCGTTGTTTATACCGCTTCAATGGGCGATCGCCCTGCTGATCTTGCAATAGTGACCAGTAAAGGGAAGGTTAAACAACTGACTGACTTAAATGGTGATGTGTTTGATCACAAAACAGTGAATAAACCAGAGTTGGTGGAACTAAAAAGCAGTGTAGATAATAGAGACTTACAAGCTTGGTTGGTTACCCCTCCTAACTTTGACCCTAAGAAAAAATACCCGCTAATTTTAGAAATACATGGCGGGCCTCACACTGCGTATGGCCCCAGTTACTCAACAGAAATACAATTAATGGCTGCTGCTGGTTATGTTGTTTTATATGGCAACCCTCGTGGGTCTACTTCTCAAGGTGAAGAGTTCGCTAGTTTAATTGATAAAAATTATCCATCACAAGATTATGACGACCTTATGGATATGGTGGATGCCGCTATTGCCAAAGGTTATGTGGATGAGTCTAACTTATTTGTTACTGGCGGTTCTGGCGGGGGGACACTGACCTCTTGGATCATCGGAAAGACCGACCGTTTCAAAGCCTCTGTAGTGGCGAAACCCGTTATAAACTGGACAAGTATGATTGGTACATCTGATATCTATGCGTATATGAGCAAGTATTGGTTTACAGACTTACCTTGGAACGATTACGAGCAATATTGGAACCGTTCGCCGTTATCATTAGTGGGCAATGTAACAACGCCTACCATGGTGCTCACCGGTGAATTAGATGTACGTACTCCTATGTCTGAAAGCGAACAATATTATGGTGCATTACGCTTACAAAGTGTAGATAGCGCACTGGTGCGTATTCAAGGGGCTTATCATGGTATTGCAGCTAAACCTTCTAACTTAGCACGTAAAGTTGGATATATTTTAGCGTGGTTTGACAAGTACAAAGACGACACGAACAGTGAAAAGAAAGAAGACTAGAGATTAGTTTTCTTTAGAAGTAAAGCTTAAAAATAAAAGCCCTACATACTGTTTTAGTATTAGGGCTTTTTACTTTTTAAATGCCGTTAATTTGGCTAAGCATTTGTTGCAAATAAGCTATCTTTTACTAACCGTTTTATTGCTTATTTAATGTTTATTTAAAAAGCTTAAAATATCTTTAGATACACGTTTCACATCTTCCACCATAGGCATATGGCCAAGATCTTCATAAATAAGTGTGTTTGAATTGAGCATCAATTTCCAGTGGGTAAAATCGTCTACCGGTAACAGCTTATCGTTAAGCCCCCATATCAGCATCGACTCAGGATAATCGAAACGGTAATCACGAGAGTAAAAATCCCGCAAGTTGAAAAATTGATGGAACATGTGGGTATATTGCGCTCGCTTATTAATATATTCCCATGCGAGTGCGCGCAAAATAAACTTTGGGATAAATGGTGGTTTAGCCATGATTAAATCATAGAATTTAAAAAAACCCTGTTCAACTTCATGTTCAAAAGGATTTAATTTATTGTCTATCATATTCTGAGCAAATGGTGACTTAGCGCCTGCTGGGTCGATCAATACTGCTTTTTCAATTCGCTTAGGCATTTCATCAAATAGTTTAGCCGCCATCATTCCGCCCATAGAATTACCCACTATGCTGAAGTGCTTAATGTTTAATTGATCTAATAGTGCCAATAACATCTGGCATTGGCTGGGAACAGAATAATCATCATCGGGGTGGTAAGCAGTTTGGCCATGGCCTTTAAGGTCAGGAATAACTAGGTGATATTGAGAAGAGAATCTTTTGGCAAAACGATTCCACACATACTTATCAGCACTGAAACCGTGTATAAGTACCAGCACAGGCTTGTCGCTAGAAAAGTGTTTTGTATTGCTATGGTAAAACACTTCAAGCCCATCAATTGAGCGGCTGTCACAATACAATCTTGCTAACTTAGCTTCTGTACGATTAACAAAATCAAAGATTAATCGACTCAATAGCATACGACGCAGCTTAGTCGATAAAATAATCATCAATCCTACAATAACAGCAGTAATCAATAAAACGATGATAAATAATTCCTAATGATTTCTATATTGGCTTACAACGATGTGCAGACTTTTGCTTTTAGATAGGAGTTTAATTGGAATCTAATGCGTTGACTAGTAACACTATTCGGACGGAGAATTTTCTAACAGGCGGTTAGTATTGCGATAGACGCTTTTGGCAAGTAACTCTTCGCAGGGCGGCAGCTAGCTCTTAGTTAGCTGCCGCTAGCAGGTTAAGCCCCTTGTTTAAGTTACTCAGCATATTCAGTTTTATCTTTAAATTCACACAAGTCTTCAATAATGCAGCTTCCACAACGAGGTTTGCGGGCAATGCAGGTATAGCGGCCGTGAAGAATTAACCAGTGGTGAACGTCTACCTTAAATTCTGCTGGCACTACTTTTAGTAGCTTCTCTTCCACTTTCTCAACGGTTTTACCCATAGCAAGTTTAGTGCGGTTACTTACGCGATAAATGTGGGTGTCTACAGCGATGGTAGGCCAGCCAAACGCGGTATTCAGTACTACGTTAGCCGTTTTACGGCCAACGCCAGGCAGAGCTTCTAAGGCTTCTCGGCTTTCGGGTACTTCACCATCGTACTTTTCAACCAAAATTTCACTAAGGCGATGTACATTTTTGGCTTTTGAGTTAAACAAGCCGATGGTTTTTATATATTCTTTTAACCCGTCTTCACCAAGAGCAGCAATCGCATGGGCTGTATTGGCAACGGGAAAAAGTTTGTCCGTGGCTTTGTTTATGCCAACATCGGTAGATTGCGCCGATAAAGTGACCGCGACCAACAGCTCAAAGGGCGTGGAGAAATTAAGCTCAGTGGTAGGGTGGGGGTTATCGTCCCGAAGTCGGGTTAAGATTTCACGTCTTTTTGTGTTATTCATTTTTATTTAGCTCGTTCTTTTTCCACTCGGGCTTTTCCATTCAGGCTTAGCCATTCAGGCGTAACCATATTCTCTGCCACTAGCCGCTTAGCATTTATTATGCGTCGGCGGTAACACGTGCGCGAGTGGCTTTTTCTTTTACCGTAGTCTCGCGGGCTGCTATTCGAGCATCAATCATATTCTTAAAAGCAATTAAAAGCCCCATGCCCAAGAACGCACCGGGAGGCAATATTGCTAGCAAGAAAGGAGAATCGGTTTCAAATAAGGTGAGTGTCCAGTTACTGGCAATGCTGCCGAATAGCCTGTCGGCACCTGCGAACAAGGTTCCAGCACCTAAAATTTCTCGCATACCGCCAAGCACAACAAGTACGAAGGTGAACCCTAATCCCATCACTAGGCCATCATATGCTGATGCGCCCGCACTGTTTTTAGAGGCAAAAGCTTCCGCTCTACCGATGATTGCGCAGTTAGTAACAATCAACGGAATGAATATGCCCAGCGCAAGGTATAACTCGTAGGTAAAGGCGTTCATTAAAAGCTGCACTATGGTAACAAAGGCGGCAATAATCATAACAAATACAGGAATGCGTATTTCGTTTCGAACAATATTCCGTACCAATGAAACGGTAACGTTACTGCCAATCAATACTAGCGTGGTAGCTAAGCCTAACCCTAGTCCATTTATAAAGGTGGCGGTTACCGCCAGCAAAGGGCATAAGCCTAGAAGTTGCACTAGGGCAGGGTTGTTCTTCCAAATACCTTGGAGGGTAAGGTCGCGATAATCTGTCATTCGCTTAACACCTCATTGGTTGGTAATACGTCATTTTCAATACCGCACATATTAGGAGCGGAAAATAAAGTTTGTTGGTTATCTTGCACGTAAAGCAGTGCATTTTTAACCGCGCTAACCACCGCTCGCGGCGTTATTGTGGCACCAGTGAATTGATCGAACTCACCGCCGTCTTTTTTCACTTGCCATACAGGCAAGGCACTTACTGAAAAGTGTTTTCCGGTGAATGACGTTATCCAATCGCTGATCGACAATTCTATTTTATCACCCAGTCCTGGGGTTTCTTTATGCTCTAACACGCGAACACCAAGCACATTCATTTGCGTATCTACCCCAATGACCAGCGCAATATCACCGCTATAACCATCTGGTGCGGTAGCTTCAATGGCTAGAGCTGTAGGTTCGCCGTTTATCCGTGCTCGATAAACCGTATGAGGTTCTTGGGTGCCTAAATTGGAGCTTACCACCGCCGTGCAATCAGCATAAAGCTCATTGTCATGTAACTCATGCGGCACCACTTCATTTAATATACTAAGCAATTTTTGCTTTTGTTGCTGTGCAATACGTTCGGCTGTACCGTTATAGGTGAGGGCGATGAGCGCAGTACCAATTATCGCAAACGCACTTAGCATCAAACCATTTTTTACTAGCGTCTCTTTTACCATTTACTCTACTCGCCTTGCTTTCTTAGTAACCTGATGCCCGTATGTACGGGGGCGGGTATAGTAATCAATCAGCGGCACGACCATATTCATAATAATGACTGCAAAAGCAATCGCGTCTGGGTAACCGCCAAAAACTCGAATAATAACCACCCAAAAGCCAATGGCTGCGCCATAAATTATGCGCCCTTTTGGTGTGGTTGACGCAGATACCGGGTCGGTGGCAATAAAGAATGCGCCTACCATCACTGCACCGTTAATGAGATGAAAAAGCGGCGATGCATAATGATCGGCATCAATCATATAAAGCAATAATGCAAAAACCGCCACTGACGCCAACATGCTGCCTGGAATATGCCAGCTAATCACTCTTAACTTCACAAGCCACAGGCCGCCGAGTAAATAACTTAAACTTACCCATCCCCAACCTGCACCAGCAGATTGAAATAGCCCCGTGGAAAAAATAGGTCTGAGCAATGATTCTGAGTACGTAATACCCAAGGTTAAGTCAGTTTTTAGGGTGTCGAGCGGTGTGGCCATTGTTACACCGTCTGCCACAGTCCGTAACTGGGTAACATCGTAACCTGTGGTCGAAAAGTCGGTAAAAATAAGTGCCGCAGAGTCTAAGAAGCTAGGTGTTAAGCTAGCTAGGTGCTGCGGGGGTAACCATAAACTCATGGCGGCCGGGAATGAAATTAACAGTACTACATAGCCAATCATCGCTGGATTGAAAATGTTAAACCCTAAGCCACCGTATACTTGTTTGGCGACGGCAATGGCGAAAAATACGCCTGTAATCGTCATCCACCATGGCAGTGTAGGCGGAATGCTAATAGCAATTAGCAGGCCGGTTAGTATGGCGGAGTAGTCGGTTAACGTACGCTCGATAGGGCGTTTACGTAACCAGAGGATAACCCCTTCAAAAACGAGGGCACTGGCGACCGCTAAAAAGGCTTGAATGAGTGTACCCCATCCAAAAAATACGGTTTGAGCAATAATACCAGGCACCATGGCATAAATGACCAAGCGCATGACCTGGCCAGTATCGCGCTTCACTCTTTGATAGGGAGAACTCGATAAGATTAATTTCATGATTGATTGTTCTCACTTTCTGCCGCTGCTTTTTTTGCTTTAGCCTTAGCGACGGCCGCTGCAATACGGCTTTTTTTCTCAAGAGCAGGATCGTTTGCTTCTTCAGATAGTACTGATTGTGGAGCGGTTTGCTCGGCTTCGCTTGTAGGGGTAGGTAACTCGGCTTTCTCTGATACCTTTACCTGCTCAGGCTCAACATCTTGACTAGCAGTGCCTGAATCATCAGTTTGCGTTTTCTGAATTTCCGCTAAACGTTTTTTCGCTTTAGCTTTTGCTACCGCCGCAGCTATTCTGGCTTTCTTGTCATCCGCGGTGTTCGTGGTTTCGTTGTTTGACGCTTTTTCGACATTGTCAACACTACTGTTTGGCCTTTCAAGAGGCTTTTCGTGTTCTGTATCAATATGGCTAGCTTTAGCTTCAACAGTACCTTCAGCATCATCTGACGCTGTTTTAGGCGCTTTTAAATCGCCACGGCTCTGCTGTTTTTGTAATTCTGCTTTCTTAGCTTTTGCTTTAGCAATTGCGGCGGCAACCCGGGCTTTTTTCTCATCTTGCAGTTGCGTTGATGAAGCTGAGGTAGAAGCCTCTTCCTTTGCCTGACTTTGTGGTAAATCGCTTCCAATTACTTCAGCGCTGCTTTCGTCTAGTTGTTGGCGTGCTGCTTTTTTGGCTTTTGCTCGCGCGATGGCGGCGGCAACTTGCGCTTTCTTATCGTCGGCAGCCGTGCTTACATTTTCAGCTTGGTTTTCAACTTGGGTTTCAGTCGCTTGTTGATCTGTCTGTGCTGTCGATTGAGATTCTGAAAAAACTTCATCAGATTTAGGTGCTTCAGACGCCGATTCTTTAAGCTTCTGGGCTTTTTTAGCTTTAGCGCGTGCTATGGCGGCGGCAACTTGCGCTTTTTTATCATCAGCAGGTGAGCTTGCGGTAGTGCTTGTGCTATTTGCGGCTGCAGGTTTTGCGTCAGCTACGCTTGTTTCGTCAGAATTAGCGCTCTGAAGGGCTGCTTTTTTCGCTTTGGCTCTGGCTAATGCAGCCGCGACTTTATCTTTAGAGCTATTTTGCTCTGTAGAAGGGGCTGGTGATGCAGATTGGCTATCGGAATTATTCTTTGCAGCAAGTCGTGCTTCTTTAGCGCGGCGGTGTTTGGCTTCACGCTCTTCTTTTTCCCGTTCTAGGCGCTCGTTTCGCGCTTCAAAACGTTGTTTCGCTTTTTCTGCTTTGTTCTTTTCGTCTCGTTGCAATCGTATTTCAGATTTAGCTTGGCGGTAATAATGAACCAAAGGTATTTCACTGGGGCATACATACGCACAAGCACCACATTCGATACAGTCGAAAAGATCGTAGTCTTCAGCTTTGTCGTATTCTTTTGCTTTGGCGTGCCAAAACATTTGTTGTGGTAGTAAAGAAACAGGGCATGCGTCAGCACACGCACTACAACGAATACACGGGCGTTCGGCGTTATCGTCTACCAGTTCTTTTTTGCTGGGTACTAATAAACAGTTAGTGGTTTTCACCACAGGTATGGTGGCATCCGCCAAGGCAAAGCCCATCATAGGGCCGCCCATAATCACTTTAGGCGACGTTTGCTTTTTAGCTTGGTAGCTGGCTTCTTCTAGCAAGTGCTTTACTGGTGTACCAAGTAAAGCTCGAAAATTAGCAGGCTTAGCTACGGCATCACCGGTTACCGTGACAATACGTTCAATAAGTGGCTTACCGTGTAAAATAGCATCGGCAATGGCAAAACAGGTCCCCACGTTAAACATCATGACGCCAATGTCTGCCGGAAGACCGTTACGGGGCACTTCGCGGCCCGTGATAACTTGAATTAATTGTTTCTCACCACCTGCAGGGTATTTCGTTTCAATAGGTACTACCCGATACGCATCCTTGTCTTGGCAGGCTATATTAAGTGCTTGAATGGCTTCAGGCTTGTTATCTTCAATGGCAATAACAATCGCTTTAGGCTCAATAATATGCGCTAAAATGTCTAAGCCTTGGCGAATCTGCCACGCGTGTTCGCGCATAAGGCGATCATCTGCAGTAATGTAAGGTTCGCACTCAACGCCGTTTAGCACTAAAAACTCAACGGGCTTACTGGTGGCGGTTTTAATATGGGTAGGAAAGCCTGCGCCTCCCATGCCAGAAATGCCGGCTTGGCAGATGGCATCTACAATCGTATTTTTATCTACCCCAGTATAATCAGCTAAAGGTGATAGCTCGCCCCACGTATCTTTATCATCGGGCTTAATGCTAACGCACATTTCCGTAAGACCACTAGGATGAGCAACCACGTGAGGTGCTATAGCAACGATATGCCCCGAGGTGGGCGCATGCACTGGCACAGCGTAAGGTGTTGTAGCATTAGATAGCGCTTGGCCTTTGTAAACATAGTCACCTACGTTTACGCAGCATATACCTTCTGAACCCACATGTTGACGTATAGGCAATGTGAGCAGATCTGGCATTGTTGGCTGCACAATAGCGGCCTTGTTCGACAGTCTCTTTTTATCATCAGGGTGCACGCCGCCTGGGAACGAAAAGAGTTTCCCTGAATTTAGGCGTTCAATAATGTTATCAAAATCTGGGTAGTTCAACGCTTACGACACCATTTTAATTGGAATGTCACCTTTAGGTGATGAGGAAAAATCCCACTTCCATGTTGCTGTGGTTGGTGTAACAGGCACCATATCGATACAGTCTACTGGGCAGGGATCTACACATAAATCGCAGCCCGTACACTCTTCAACAATCACTGTATGCATATGCTTTGCTGCACCTAATATGGCGTCAACGGGGCATGCTTGAATACACTTGGTACAACCAATACATTCGTCTTCTCGAATGAAGGCGACTTTTTTCGTATCTTCTTCGCCGTGAGCCGCATCGAGAGGTTTTGGTTCTACCCCCATCAAATCGGCAAGTTTTTTTATGGTCGACTCACCACCTGGGGGGCATTTATTAATTTCATCACCATTAGCAATGGCTTCTGCATAGGGTTTGCAACCAGGGTAGCCACATTGTCCACATTGAGTTTGGGGCAATATTTCATCGATTTGATCAACCAATGGGTCGCCTTCCACCTTAAATCGAATACTGGCATAACCTAAAATTAAACCGAAGAGAAGCGCAAGCGCGCCTAATGCGATGATGGCGTATGTCATGGTCATTATACTTTCACCAAACCGCTAAAGCCCATAAATGCCAAAGACATAAGGCCCGCCGTTATCATTGCAATCGATGCCCCTTTAAATGAAACAGGCACATCGGCAGCAGCTAAACGTTCTCGCATGGCCGCAAATAGAACTAGCACTAATGAAAAGCCAACAGCCGCACCAAAGCCATAAATAAGGCTTTCCATGAAGTTATGCTGCTCGGTAAGATTCAGCAAAGCAACACCAAGCACAGCGCAATTGGTGGTAATAAGAGGTAGGAAAATACCTAATAAGCGGTAAAGGGTAGGGCTGGTTTTATGCACCACCATCTCGGTGAACTGAACCACGACAGCAATCACTAAAATAAACGCTAATGTTCGTAAGTAGCCAATACCTAAAGGCGCAAGTAGATAAGTCTCTACTAAGTAGCTTGTGGCCGAGGCTAGCGTTAATACAAACGTGGTGGCCATAGACATGCCCATGGCAGTTTCGAGTTTGCTCGACACACCCATAAAAGGGCATAAGCCAAGAAACTTCACCAGCACGAAGTTATTAACTAATACGGTACCAATTAATAGTAATAAAAATTCAGTCATGAAAATCGCAATTCCTACGAGGAATTAGTTGAGTCTCGGCATAATGGCCGTACTCGAAATTGAAACAGGAATAATTTGTCTATTATCGCTTTTTAGGCGCAGATTAACAACTTGATTGAATTAGGGTTATTTAATGAATATATAAGCTATTTCAGGAAGAAAAAAACGTATGAGATAATAGAAGAAGTATAAAGCGGTAATGAGCCAACCAAGTGGCTCCCCCTCCCCGATTCGAACGGGGGACCTGCGGATTAACAGTCCGTCGCTCTAACCAACTG